>NZ_JBFTMX010000014.1:0-230172 GCF_056397205.1 Massilia sp. 05N420 | reverse complement strand
GCAGTCGAGCCATTGGCACACCGGCAGCAGGTCAACGTGCTCGGCGCATTGCGCCACGACGGCCGGTTGATCTGGGCTACTCAGCAACGGCCAACCAGGCGCGCGGATGTCATCGCTTTTTTGATCAGATAGCGGACCAACCACACCTAATTAGCAGTGTGCTTTACACAACTCAACATCGCTCGCCGTCGCCCGATGTTGCCGCCGTCATTCTTAGGGCCCGATACAGCGCGCCAATCAAAAGGATTTGCCGATGTCAAATACTAAGCCGAATGCCCAAGATATAGAGATGCTGCATCGATTATTTGGGTGGCATGCGGTCCCGTGGACGGACGTTTTTTGCGAAGCGGTCACTCGTCTGGAGACGCAACCTCGCACAATCCTTGAAGTGGGCGCATCCGGATTATCCGCACCGTCGCTGTACTTCGTGAGCAAAGGGGGTTCGGTAGACGTAAGCTGCTATGCAGAGGAAGAGTTGCCGAGCCTGAAGGCGTTTTGCAAATCCATATGTGAGGAATACGGTCTGCCGATGCCTTCGATCAGGACACACGACGTGTTCTCCGTACCGAGGCAAACTTATGATTTGGTTCTCTTAAAAGGCGTTCTCGGCGGCTTGGATCGCAATCACAATCTGAGCGAATTTTCTAGGGCCATCCACTGCTGCATGGCCATGTTGTCCGATAAAGGACGGCTTATTATTCTTGATAAAGGTTGGTGTTCGCCCGTTCACAATGTGTTCCTCCGGTGCTTTGGCAATGCGGGTCGCTCTAATTGGCATTACTTTTCACAGGACGAGCTTGAATCTCTGTGCGCCGACGGCAACCGACCGCTGGTGATCTGGAAGGGATTTGCAAGCGTAGGAGTCATGCCATCGAAGGCCCTCCAATGCTTTGCCGACCTCCTCGATACCCGCATTTTTAATCGGTTCCTATCCCAGAGGGGGACCGTATTTGCAGCTCTGTACAGCAATGATGTGGGATAGAGATAACTCGAGCAAGCGCGCACGCCTGACCTTTTCCTTTCGCATTCATCTAGTGGAAGGCAGGGGCGCGGTGGAACTGAGGAGGGCGGCTATACCGTGGGCGAGATTGGTCTCTCGCGCCGTTTTGTCAGCACATCGCGGCTGATGGCCAGTCTCTTGGCAGCTTCGATTGCGGGCTGCTGGCCAATACCGGGATTGGCGGCGAGGGTAGCGTACGATTATTATATTGCTCCAGCCGGCTCGGACAGTGAGGCAGGAACTCGTGCATCTCCTTGGAGGATGATCGAATACGCCAGCGCTAAGTTGACTGCGGGCAAGACGTTGTGCGCGCGCGGCGGTGTCTACTACGGCCAAGCAGGTCTTATCTGGAAATCCTCCGGTACGGCTTCGGCACCAGTAACTTTCAAAAATTATCCGTGGGAAAAGCCTGTCTTTGACGGACAATTGGGCGACACTGGGACCGCTGGTGACTTTCTTGTCTTCTCGAATAACTCCCACGTTGTCGTCGATGGCATCACGGCCCGGCACTTCGCCGATAAGCACGGGAACGGCACCATCGCTCTTCATAAGGGCTTAGGTCCGGTGGACGACATTACTATTCAAATAGTACATTGATTGATAACGGCAGCCATACGGCGCAAGACCACTATATCTATATTGCGGCCGGCGTTACCAACGTCACCATCCGAAACAATCTCTTTATTCGCGCATCGGGATCGGCGATCCAGTCCTACCATACGCCTGCCTCGAGTAACATCAAGATCTATAACAACGTGATGATTGGTGGCACGCTCAAATGCTCGGCGAGCAAAAGTAATCCCTGCTCAGCGAGCGCCACGCAGCATTGGGTATTATGATCAGCGATGCCAAGCCCACGCGGATTTACAACAACACCACCTATGGCATGCAATATGGTATTGATTTTAACTACGGCACCAATACGACCGGACCGTATACGGTGAGAAACAACCGCATTGTGAACAGCACTGTAGCCGGGATTCGTGTCACTTCTGGCTATGCAGGGTTATTTCACGAGTGATCGCAACGGCTTCTCTGGCAACCGCAGCGATATCAACTGGGGAGGTGACGATATGAGCGCTGCCCAGCTTGCGGTCGCAACAAGCAATTAGCGTCACGCGGTCCGTGTCAGTCCCGTCTTCGTGGAAAACTCTCGTTAATTCCTTCGGCGGCGACTTGGGTTCAATGGCGGATCTTGATATTTCGGGCGCAACGTCGCCGATAGCATGCGGTATAGCCCTTACTTTCTGCCGGCGCAAGCTTTGCGCGCAGTCCTGGATCCCGCCGACTGTGGTGTACCTTCGACGGTAGATATGATGAGCAAGCCCGGCGTTTGGTTCCGGAGCGCGTACTGATCTTTTCGGTATAGGTATCGCAGCACGAACCTGGAGGCGATGAAAAACCTTGCCGTCCTCGTACGGTTGTATCGCCGTTGAGCGCGCTGCTCATGATGCTCAACGAATGTTTGGAAGAGCAGTGGCGATTCAAGGTACGGCGCAAACCGCTCCAAGGCTGAGTAGGCAGTGCAAACCCAAAAACATGGCCCGCATAAGGCGGGCCATGAGTTGGAAGCGTGTTCCGAATTACGCGAAGTTCTGGTTCACGAAGTCCCAGTTGACGATGTTCCACCACGATTCGACGAACTTCGGACGGGCGTTGCGGTAGTCGATGTAGTAGGCGTGCTCCCAGACGTCGACGGTCAGCAGGGCCTTGTTCTCGGTGGTCAGCGGGGTGCCGGCGTTCGAGGTGTTGACGATGTCGACGGTGCCGTCCGGCTTCTTGACCAGCCAGGTCCAGCCCGAACCGAAGTTACCCACGGCCGATTTCTGGAACTCTTCCTTGAACTTGTCGAAGGAACCCCACTTGGCGTTGATCGCGTCGGCGACCGGACCGGTCGGGGCGCCGCCGGCGTTCGGGGCCATGCAGTTCCAGAAGAAGGTGTGGTTCCACACCTGGGCGGAATTGTTGAACACGCCGCCCTGCGATTTCTTGATGATTTCTTCCAGGGACAGGTTTTCGAACTCGGTGCCCTTGATCAGGTTGTTCAGGTTGGTCACGTAGGCCTGGTGGTGCTTGCCATAGTGGAATTCCAGGGTTTCAGCCGACATGGTCGGCTGGAGGGCATCCTTGGCGTACGGCAGCGGCGGCAGAGTATGTTCCATGTCTTATTCCTTGATTGGTTGGAAACGGGTCGTTCTTCCGAAACGGTCGCTATTCTAAACCGGATGCGAAAAGGTTGCAGATTACATCAAGTACTCGCCCAGAACTAAATGTGTTTTTGGCTGCCAGAACCGGCGCGTTGCCGCGTTGGCTCCTGCTTGCAGTGCTCGCACTGCGGCGCACTCGCCGCCTTGCAGCGCATCCGGTTCTGTTTGCCAAAATTCACATTTATTTCCGGTCAAGTACTTAGCAGATCTTGCACGCTCGCCACGCCGACCTCGGCGCTGCCCTCGGCCAGGCGCACCATGATGGTGTCGCGCGGCTTGATCTGGCCGGGCGAATGCAGCACCTTGCCCTTGGCATTGCTGACGATCGCATAGCCGCGCTCGAGCGTGCGCTGCGGGTTCAGCAGCTCCAGCTGGGCGGACAGCGCGGCCAGCGCTTCGCGGCGCTGGCGCAGCTGGCCCGTCATGCCGGACACCAGCTGGCGCCGCTCCGACGCCAGCAGGGTACGCAGCGAGCGCAGGTCCGGCAGGTGGCGGGCCCAGCGCTGCTGCAGCTGGGCCAGCAGCACGCCATTCCGGTTGATGGGCGCGCGCACCGCATGCGTCAGACCGCTGGCCATGCCCAGGAGTGTCAGGCGCTGGTTGGCGATGCGGTCGGAGGGGCTGATCATCCGGCTGCTGAGCTTGTCCAGGCCCTGGTTGGCCTCGGACAGGATGCGGTCCATGGCGCGGCGCAGGTCGTCCGCATCCGCTTCCAGCGAGCTCATCCACTCGTCGCGCGCGGTGGCGGCCAGCTCGGCGGCGGCGGTCGGCGTCGCCGCGCGCAGGTCGGCGGCAAAGTCGGCGATGGTGAAGTCGGTCTCGTGGCCCACGCCCGAGATGACCGGCATCGCGGCGGCGTTGATGGCGCGCGCCACCACTTCCTCGTTGAAGCTCCAGAGATCCTCGATCGAACCGCCGCCGCGGCAGACCAGCAGCACGTCGACTTCCCGCCGCCGGGAAGCGGTGGCGATGGCCTCGGCGATCTTCTCGGCCGCGCCCTGGCCCTGCACCGGGGCGGGGTAGAGCACCACCCGCACATGCGGGGCGCGGCGCCGCAGCGCGGTGAGGACGTCGCGCAGGGCCGCTGCCTGGGGACTGGTGACGATGCCGATGGCGCGCGTGAACAGCGGCAGCGGACGCTTGCGCTCCTGGTCGAACAGGCCTTCGTTCGACAGCTTGTCCTTCAGGCGCATGAAGGCTTCGTAGAGGGCGCCGACGCCGGCGCGGCGGATCGCCTCGACGTTGATCTGGTAGTCGCCGCGTGCGCCGTACAGGGTGACCAGGGCGCRCACCTCGACCTTGTCGCCTTCGCGCGGCGTGAAGCCGGCGTACTGGGCACGGCCGCGGAACATCACGGCGCGTACCTGGGCGGCGTCATCCTTCAACGTGAAATACCAGTGTCCGGACGCCGCGCGGGTGAAGTTCGAGATTTCGCCGCCGATCCACACCAGCGGAAACGAGCGTTCCAGCAGGCGCGCGACCTGCTGGTTGAGCGCGGTGACGGTGAGGACGGGCGGGGCGGCGTAGGCCTGATCGGCGTCGGAGGAAGTCAGCATATGGATGAGCTAAATGGAACTGTCCACAAAAATAGGGCGGCCTGATACGGGCGCCATATCTCAGGGTGTACAACAAATTGTTTTTGTAAACAGTTGATTTTTAATGTTTATTTCGGCTGCCTGATTTCGATGCAGAAACAAAATTTCCTTACGGATCAAAGACTTGTCGAGTCTGGCCGGCACTTGGCCACAATCTTATCCACAGAATCTGTGAGGAAGTGGATAAGCGCTTCGGCGATCCTTCTTGCATAAAAATGAGGCATGCATATGTTTTCTTAAGGCAATCAAACACTTAGGCCGCTGTTCAGGGCCTTGCTCACATCGTTTTCCACAATTTATGTGCACACCCGGGCTATCCGGGCGGCCAGGGCAGGGTGTTGTGCACAAGCCGGCGCCTGCCTAAAAATGCTGCAGAGATAAATTATCCTTTAAATTCAAATACTTTGATATCGATCAAGCGCCTTGCTCACAATCTTTTCCACAAAATTTGTGAAGAATCCTGCCTGCCGGGGGATGTCCACTGGTTTCGCTTCGTCGTGTCGGCGGTATCGGACCGATGTCACGGCATCCCGGCCCCTGGCTTCGTCAGGGATGGGACTATACCAGCACTGGGAAGACCCTGGTTCTGCCTAAATTTTAGGCTCAACAAGCTATTTCCTTTGAATTCAAACGCTTAGGCTTGATTGAGTGGCCTTGCTCACATCGTTTTCCACAATTTGTGTGCAAAGACGGGGGCGGTGTGGAGAACCCCATCCTGCCTAAAAAACGAGCTCGGCCATTTTTTCCTTTTGAATCAATGGCTTTACAGCGGGTATTTGCTTTTGCGCACAATTTTGTCCACAAAAAATGTGAAGAAACAGACTCGGCGGAAGGGGCGGAATCCGGTCGCCGCCCTGCTAAATTTTTCATCGGGAAAATTTACATGATTAGAATCAATGACTTACCTTGTGGAAAGGCTATTTCGCACAAATTTATCCACAGAAATTGTGGGCAAGTGTCCTTGTCGCAAGAGGACTTTGTTGCGTATTGGAAATCCCTCGATCAGGGTGCCATGTTTTTACGCATGGAAAAATATCCTTTAAGAATCAAAGAACTTGCCTGTCGGTGGCAGGCTTGCGCACACTTTTATCCACAGAAAGTGTGCAGAACTCTACTTGCCGCAAAGCGGGCAACACGTTACATTGCGGAATTCGTTCACGTATAGTTTTTCTATACACATACGCACCGTTTTCCATTCACCCAGGAGTTCCTTTTGCTCGCCATTCTCCAAGCCGCCGGCTGGCCCATCTGGTTGTTGCTGATTGCCTCGATCATCGCACTGGCGCTGATCATCGAACGCCTGATCTACTTGCGCCGCGAAAAAATCCTGCCGCGCCAGCTGCTCGACGAAGTCATTCAGGTTTATCGCAGCGGCAAGGTTACGCCGGACATCATCGACAAGCTGCAGACCAACTCGCCGCTCGGCGCCGTGCTGGCCGCGGCCCTGCGCAACGTCGACGCCCCGCGCGACGTGATGAAGGAGTCGATCGAAGAGGCGGGCAGGGGCGTGGCCCATGTGCTGGAACGTTTCCTGACCACCCTGGGCACGATCGCCTCGCTGGCGCCGCTGATGGGCCTGTTCGGCACCGTGGTCGGCATGATCGAGATCTTCGGCGCCCAGAATGCGTCCGGCACCAATCCGGCCCAGCTGGCCCACGGCATCTCGGTGGCCCTGTACAACACCGGCTTCGGCCTGGCAATCGCGATGCCGGCCCTGGTGTTCTACCGCCACTTCCGCGCCCTGGTCGACAGCTTCATCATGGATATGGAGCTGAAGGCCGTGAAATTCGTCGACGTCGTCCACGGTGCCCGCAAATGATGGACTTCCGCCGCGGCCGCAAGCGCGAGGATCCGGAGATCAACCTGATCCCGTTCATCGACGTGCTGCTGGTGGTGCTGATCTTCCTGATGGTCACCACCACCTACAGCAAGTTCACCGAGCTGCAGATCACCCTGCCGACCGCCGACGCCGAGAAGGCGATCGACAAGCCCTTCGAGATCAACGTCACCGTCGATGCCAAGGGTAATTACACTGTGAATAACCTGCCGGTGTCCTTCCACGGCGTGGCCGGCCTCGCCGACGACCTCAAGCGCGCGGCAAGCACCGGCGCGGACGGCCAGCCGCTGGCCAGTCCGGTCAAGGACCCGGTGATCATCGTGAATGCCGACCAGTTTGCCATGCACCAGATGGTGATCAATGTGCTGGAAGCGGCGCGCATGGCGGGGTATGACAAGCTGACGTTCGCGGCGCAGACGGGCGGGCAGAAGTAAACACGGCGCCAGGCTACCGTCGTCCCCGCTTTCGCGGGAACGACGTTTATGCGGTAACGCGTATCGTTCCTGATATGGCATCCTCCCTCGAATCAACCCTCACCCGCGCCTGGCTGCGGCGCGGCCCGCTGGCCCTGGCGCTGTGGCCGCTGTCCCTGCTGTTCCGCCTGCTGGCGGCCCTGCGCGCCGGCCTGTTCCGCCTTGGCATCCTGCAATCCGAAGGCCTGCCGGTACCCGTCATCGTGGTCGGCAATATCTTCATCGGCGGTACGGGTAAAACCCCGCTGACCATCTGGCTGGTCGAGCAGCTGCGCGCAGCCGGCCTGAGCCCGGGCGTGATCTCGCGCGGCCATGGCGGCGATGCCGACAGCGGTCCGCGCGAGGTGCTGGCCGGGTCGAGCGCGCRCGAAGTCGGCGACGAACCGCTGCTGATCGCCGCCCGCACCGGCTGCCCGGTGGTGGTGGGGCGCCGCCGCGCCGAGGCGGGCCGCCATCTGCTGGCGCGCCATCCCGGGGTCGACGTGCTGGTGACGGACGACGGGCTCCAGCATTACGCGCTGCGGCGCGACGTCGAGCTGGTGCTGTTCGACGGCCGCGGCGTCGGCAACGGCTGGCTACTTCCGGCCGGGCCGCTGCGCGAGCCGCCTTCGCGCCGCCGAGATTTTACGGTGGTCAATACGCCCGAGCTGACGCCGGCGCTGGCGCTGGCGGTGGGCGGCCGGCCTTACCAGATGCGGCTGGCGGGCGATCATGCCGAGCAGCTCTGCGATCCGGCGCGGCGCCTGCCGCTGGCCGAGCTGGCCGGCGTTGCGGCCGGCAAGCGCGTCGTGGCCGCGGCCGGCATCGGCAATCCGGGACGCTTCTTCGCCATGCTGCGGAATGCCGGCCTGGCGCCGCAGGAGCTGCCGCTGCCCGACCACCACGACTTCCTGGACGATCCTTTCCAGGGCCTGGACGCCGGGCTCATCCTGATTACCGAGAAGGATGCAGTAAAATGTCGGCAACTTGAACACCTGAACAACGACCCGCGCCTGTGGGTCGTCCCGGTCACGGCGCAGATCGACCCTGCGCTGGCCGCTCAAATCGTGGAGAAATGTCGTGGACGCCCGACTGCTTGATATCCTGGTCTGCCCCCTGTGCAAAGGCCCGCTCGAATATGACAAGAAAGCGCAGGAGCTGATCTGCCGCCCGGACCGCCTGGCCTATCCGATCCGCGACGGCATCCCGATCATGTGGGCCGACCAGGCCCGCAAGGTCGAACCGGCCGTCTGAATCGCCTCATGAGCTTCATCGTCATCATCCCGGCGCGCCTGGCTTCGACCCGGCTGCCGAACAAGCCGCTGGCCGACCTCGGTGGCAAGCCCATGGTGGTGCGCGTGGCCGAGCGCGCCAAAGCGTCCGGCGCCGCGCGCATCGTGGTCGCCACCGACCACGCCGACATCCTCGCCGCCTGCGCCGCCCATGGCGTCGAAGCCTGCATGACCGAAGCAAGCCATCCGTCGGGCACCGACCGCATCGCCGAAGTGGCGCGCACCCTCGGCCTGCCCGCCGATGCCGTCGTGGTCAACCTGCAGGGCGACGAGCCGCTGATCGACCCGGCCCTGCTGTCCGCCTGCGCGGCCCGCATCGGCGCCGAGGTGCCGATGGCCACCTGCGCCCACCCGCTGCACGACGCGGCGGACGCCTTCAATCCGAACGTGGTCAAGGTCGTGCTGGACAAGCTCGGCCGCGCCCTCTACTTCTCGCGCGCCACCATCCCCTGGCACCGCGACGGTTTCGCCCGGAACCGCGACGCCTTGCCGGGCGATTACCTGCCGCTGCGCCACATCGGTTTGTATGCTTACAGCAACGCTTTCCTGCAGCAGTATCCGCAACTGGAACCCTCTCCGCTCGAAACGATCGAAGCGCTGGAACAGTTGCGCGTGCTCTGGCATGGCGTGCCGATCGCGGTCCACGTCACCGACAGCGCCCCTGCGGCTGGGGTAGACACCCCGGAAGACCTGGCGCGCGTACGTTCTTACTTCGCATCTTGATCCTGATGGAAACCATGGCGCTAGCGGTCTGCGCCATGTCAAGCAGACCCTGCGATGGCCCTCCGGCAGTGGCGTCGGGGCCTGCTTTTGTGGTAACTTTCGGATCAAGCTAGTCAAATATGCATCAAACTCGGCCATCAGAAATGATGACCGTCTTCAACACCTTTTAGGAAATCCTTCATGCGTCTCATTCTGTTAGGAGCCCCCGGCGCCGGTAAAGGCACTCAGGCGAATTACATTAAAGAAAAATACAATATTCCCCAGATCTCCACCGGCGACATGCTGCGTGCAGCCATCAAGGCCGGCACCGAGCTGGGCCTGGCGGCGAAGAAGGTGATGGACGCGGGCCAGCTGGTGTCGGACGACATCATCATCGGCCTGGTGAAGGAGCGCCTGAAGGAGGCGGACTGCGCCAACGGTTACCTGTTCGACGGCTTCCCGCGCACTATCGCGCAGGCGGACGCGATGAAGGAAAGCGGCGTGAACATCGACTACGTGCTGGAAATCGACGTGCCGGACGAGATGATCGTCGAGCGCATGACCGGCCGCCGCACCCACCAGCCTTCGGGCCGCGTGTACCACGTCAAGTTCAATCCGCCGAAGGTGGAAGGCCTGGACGACGTCACCGGCGAGCCGCTGGTCCAGCGTGACGACGACCAGGAAGAAACCGTCAAGAAGCGTCTGGCCGTCTACCACAACCAGACCGAAGTCCTGCTCGGCTACTACAACAAGTGGGCGCAGTCGGGCCTGCCGGGTGCGCCCAAGTACCGCAAGATCTCGGGCGTGGGCCCGGTCGAGCAGGTGCGCGAGGCCGCCTTCGCCGCACTGGCTGAATAATCGCTTGTCCGGGCGCGCCCGCAGAACGCGGCCGCCCGTTGGCTCCGGATGACGTCGTGCCATCCGTCCAGGTTTTTGGATCAAAGTTCGCATTACTCGCGTAAGTAATAGTAGTACTTGATCGAAGGACAATGGGGGAGGGACGATATGGCATCCACACAGCTGGGCTTCGCCGTCGCATGCGGCGTCATCGCGGTACTTTACGGGCTGTGGTCGCGCAGCTGGGTCCTGCAACAGGATCCCGGCAACGGCCGCATGCAGGAAATCTCGCTGGCCATCCAGCAGGGCGCGTCGGCCTACCTGGCGCGCCAGTACCGCACCATCGCCATCGTCGGCGTGATCCTGCTGGTGCTCATCTTCTTTCTTCTCGGCGGTCTGACCGCGGCCGGTTTCCTGGCCGGCGCCGTGCTGTCCGGCGCCTGCGGCTTCATCGGCATGAACGTCTCGGTGCGCGCCAACGTCCGCACCGCCCAGGCCGCCTCACTCGGACTGGACCAGGCCCTGCACGTGGCCTTCCGCGGCGGCGCCATCACCGGCATGCTGGTGGTCGGCCTCGGCTTGCTCGGGGTGTCGCTGTTCTACTGGCTCCTGGTGGCGCGCGCCGACCCGGCGCTGTCTCTGCATGACACCATCCAGCCCCTGGTCGGCCTGGCCTTCGGCGCCTCGCTGATCTCGATCTTCGCGCGCCTGGGCGGCGGCATCTTCACCAAGGGCGCCGACGTCGGCGCCGACCTCGTCGGCAAGGTCGAGGCCGGCATTCCCGAGGACGATCCGCGCAATCCCGCCGTGATCGCCGACAACGTGGGCGACAACGTCGGCGACTGCGCCGGCATGGCGGCCGACCTGTTCGAGACCTATGTCGTGACGCTGGTGGCGACCATGCTGCTCGGCGCCCTCATGGTGCCGACGATGGGCGGCACGGCAGTGATCTACCCGATGCTGCTGGGCGCGGTGTCGATCATCTCCTCGATCATCGGCTGCTCGCTGGTCAAGAACCGGCCCGGGCACAAGATCATGTCGGCCCTGTACACGGGGCTGTGGTGGTCGGCCGGGCTGTCGCTGATCGGCTTTGCCGTGGTCACCTGGCTGGTGTGGCCGGACGACGCCATGCGCTGGCGCATGCTGGGCTGCGCCCTGGTCGGCATCCTGCTGACCGGTTCGATGGTCTACATCACCGAGTACTACACCGGCACCGAGTTCCGCCCGGTGCGCCACATCGCCGAAGCCTCCACCACCGGCCACGGCACCAACATCATCGCCGGCCTGGGCGTCTCGATGAAGGCGACCGCCTATCCGGTGCTGGCGGTCTGCGCCGCGATCCTGCTGGCCTTTGCGATGGCGGGGCTGTACGGCATCGCCATCGCCGCCACCGCCATGCTGTCGATGGCCGGCATCATCGTCGCCCTGGACGCCTACGGGCCGATCACCGACAACGCCGGCGGCATCGCCGAGATGAGCGGCCTGCCGGACAGCGTGCGCGCCGTCACCGATCCGCTCGATGCCGTCGGCAACACCACCAAGGCCGTCACCAAGGGCTATGCGATCGGCTCGGCCGGGCTGGCGGCGCTGGTGCTGTTCGCCGACTACACGCATGCGCTGGAGGCGGGCGGCACCCGCATCAGCTTCGAGCTGTCGAATCCGATGGTGATCGTCGGCCTCTTCATCGGCGGCCTGGTGCCCTACCTGTTCGGGGCGCTGGCGATGGAGGCGGTGGGGCGGGCCGCCGGCGCCGTCGTGGTCGAGGTCAGGCGCCAGTTCCGCGAGATCGTTGGCATCATGGCCGGTACCGGCAAGCCGGAATACGACAAGGCCGTCGACATGCTGACCGCCTCGGCGATCCGCGAGATGGTCCTGCCCTCCCTGCTGCCGGTGGTGGTGCCGGTGGCGGTCGGCATGCTGCTGGGTCCGATCGCCCTGGGCGGCATGCTGATGGGGACCATCGTCACCGGCCTGTTCGTGGCGATTTCGATGACCACCGGCGGCGGCGCCTGGGACAACGCCAAGAAGTACATCGAGGACAATCACTTCGGCGGCAAGGGTTCCGAGGCCCACAAGGCGGCCGTCACCGGCGATACGGTCGGCGACCCCTACAAGGACACGGCCGGGCCGGCGGTGAACCCGCTGATCAAGATCATCAACATCGTCGCGCTGCTGCTGGTGCCGCTGCTGCCGGCGGGCGGCGGCTGGCTGGCGGTGACGGAGCCCGGCCTGATGCACCCGGCGGCCGCCGTGGCCGAACGCGCCGTCAGCGTCCCAGCGCCTCTTCCAGGGCCCGTCGCAGCGAATCGCGATCCGAATCACCGCGATAGCGCACGCCGTTGATGAAGAAGGTCGGCGTGCCGGTGGCGCCGTCATGGTGGGCCCGCGCGAGATCCTGCTGCACGCGCGGGCGGTGGCGGCGCTCCAGCACCTCGGTGCGGAAGCGCTCGATGTCGAGGTCCAGGCTTTCGGCCAGAACGGCCAGGTCCTGCTTGTCCATGACCGTGCGCTGCTGTTCGAACAGCAGGTCGTGCATGTCCCAGAACTTGCCCTGGCTGCCGGCGGCCTCGGCCGCTTCCGCCGCGAGTTCGGCCAGCGGGTGGAAGCCGGCCAGCGGCAGGTGGCGGTACACCAGGCGGATGCTGCCGACCTCGTCCGTCAGGGCGGTCAGGCCGGCATGTGCCCGCGCGCAGTAGGGGCACTGGAAATCGCCATATTCGATCAAGGTCAGCGCGGCATCCTGTGGGCCGCGCACGTGTTCGTCCGTGCCGATTTCGTCTACTCGGTTCATCGATCCTCCTGTGCTTGCGATGGCGGCATCATGGCATGCGCTCAGGATCGCCGCCGCGAGTTTCGGGAAGGAATCAAGAGGAGCGCCGAATCAAAACACGCACATCTTGTCGGCTTCTTCTCTCAGCCATGGCCTGAAATCCGGATGCGCAATCGCAATCAGCGCCTGGGCGCGCTGCTTGGCCGACTTGCCGCGCAGCTGGGCCACGCCCCATTCCGTCACCACATAGTTGACGTCGTTCTTGCTGGTGGTGGCGTGGGTGCCGGGCGAGAGCGTCGGCGCGATGCGCGACACCGTGCCGTCCTTGGCGGTCGAAGGCAGCACGATGAAGGACTTGCCGCCGCGCGAGCGGTTGGCGGCGCGCACGAAGTCGACCTGGCCGCCGGTGCCTGAGTAGGGCAGGTGGCCGATGCTTTCGCTGCCGCATTGCCCGAGCAGGTCGACCTGGAGGCTGGCGTTGATCGTCACCAGCTTGTCGTTCTGGCCGGCGATATACGGGTCGTTGGTGAAGTTCGACGGATGCATCTCCAGCATCGGGTTGTGGTGCATGAACTCGTAGAGCTTGCGCGAGCCGAGCGCGAAGGTGGCCACCATCTTGCCCGGCAACAGGGTCTTCCTGCTGTTGTTGACGGCGCCGGATTCGACCAGGGTCAGAATGCCGTCGCCGATCATCTCGGTGTGGATGCCGAGGTCGCGTTTGCCGGTGAGTTGCATCACCACCGCGTCCGGGATGCCGCCGTAGCCGATCTGCAGGGTCGAACCGTCCTCGATGTGTTCGGCCACGAGAAGCCCAATGGCTTCCTGCACCGGGCCGATCTTCGGCAGGCCGACTTCCATGATCGGGTCGTCGCTCTCGACGATCGCCGTCACCTGCGACAGATGGACGTGGCACTGGCCATGGGTGAAGGGCACGTTCGGATTCACCTCGAGCACCACTGCGCGCGCCTTGGCCACCGCCGCCATCGTGTAGTCGGCGCCCAGGCTGAGGGCGAAGTGGCCGGAGGCGCTCATCGGTGAGGCCATGGCGAACACGACGTCGGCCGGCATCAGGCCACGTTCGATCAGGGTCGGAATCTCGGAAAAATAGTTCGGGATGAAGTCGCACCAGCCGCCCTGGCCACCGGCGCGCGAGGCGCCGCCGAAGAACAGCGCCGCGTGGCGCACGTGCGGCCGGCACGCTTTCTCGAAGTAGCCGTACTTGCGCATCGCCAGGATCTGCGCGACCTTGACGTCGTTGAAGCGTCGGTACTGTTCGGATAGCGCGTGCAGCAGGGAAGGGGGCTCGCCGACCCCGGTGGGCACGATGATCATGTCACCGTCGAGCAAGTGATCAAGGGCGTCGAGGGCGCTGCCGCGTTTCGACTGGTACATCTCCTGCAGAGTCTGCATTGCCGTCTCCTGTCGTTATCCTGTGGTGCCGTATTCCTGTCCAGCATAGCAGGCTACGCCCGGATGCTGACAGGGAGTTGACGCCCTGCTACAGTGAAAGAGTTTTAATTCGACAATTTTTGGAGACGGGAGAGCGCATGAAACGGGTAACTGGCATCGGTGGCATTTTCTTTAACGCAAAGGACCCGGTGAGCTTGCGCGCCTGGTACAAGCAACACCTCGGCATCGACGTCATGGAGTGGGGCGGCACGGCCTTCAGCTGGAGCGACGAAGAGGGCAAGCCGACCGGCGGCATGACGGTCTGGTCGATCAACGCATCGGACACCACGCTGTACGCGCCCAGCACTGCGCCCTTCATGATCAATTACCGGGTTCATGAGCTGGCCGCGCTGCTGCAGGCCCTGCGCGACGAGGGCTGCCAGGTGCTCGACAAGACCGAGGACGGCGAGTACGGCAAGTTCGGCTGGGTCATCGATCCCGAGGGCAACAAGGTCGAGCTGTGGGAGCCGCCGCCCGGCCAGTAATTCCTGTCATGCAGGCGCGCGCCTGCCGTCACTGCGCGCGCCGATAATGGCCTCATCCAGCCAATCGAGGTGAGCCATGAATCAGATCGGAATATGCGGCGCGTTGGCGCTGTCCGCGCTGCTTGTAGGCACGGTCCCGGCGGCCCAGGCGCGCCAGTCTCAAGTCCAGCCCCAGGTCGAGAGTCCGCAGCAGACGCGGCAGGCCCAGGAAGCCCGGCAGCAGGCCGAATCCTATTTGCGCAAGGAGGAGAGCGCCGCCACCGGGGCCCGGACCCAGAGCACCGACCGGGCCAACCAGGATGCCGGCGTGGCCGACGAGGCGGCCGGCCACAGCGATGCCGCCCGGCCCGCGCGCACTACGACTCCGAACGCGGCGCCGCCCTCGACGCTGCCGAGCGGTAACCAGGGACCCAGCTACGGTCCGGTCCTGAACCCGCGCCAGCCGCAGACCGCCGATCCCACGCGCAAGGACCCGGCCGAGGTGCATGACGAGACCGACAGCCTGACCCGCCAGGCCCCGCCCCAGCAGTCGCAGCAGCCGCGCCAGAAGCAGCAGAAGCAGTCGAGCCGGACCCAGCGCCGCCGCGAAGCCTGGCAGCCGGCCGGTCCGCTGGCGCCGCGTCCGCTGGATGGCGGCGAGGCGGCGGCGATCGGCTATGGCGCGGTGCCGGTGCCGGCGCCCGCCATGGCGCCCGAGCCCGTGGTGCCGAGTTCGGCGCCGCTGAATTCCTGCGTCGGCGGGGCCTGCCGCGACGCCGCCGGCGGCACCTACAACCTCGGCCCCACCGGCGCCGGCGTCAGCAGCAGCGGGCGCCCCTGCACCCGCGTCGGCACGACCGTTCAATGCTTATAAACATGGCGCTGATCGCTGAAGCTCGCTACAATCCAGGAGTTGACGTTTACGTAAACGTTACTCGATTTACTCGAAACTGGAGGAGACAGCAGCATGCAGATTCAGAACAATGTATTCATCGTGACCGGCGGCGCGTCCGGCCTGGGCGCCGCGACTGCGCGCATGATCGTGGAAGCCGGCGGCATGGTCGTGCTGGCCGACGTGCAGCTTGACGCCGGCGAGAAGCTGGCCGCCGAACTCGGCAATGGCAAGGCGCGCTTCGTGAAGTGCGACGTGACCCTTGAGGCGGACGGCATGGCCGTCGTCGAGGCCGCCACCGCGATGGGCACGGTCCGCGGCCTGGTCAACTGCGCCGGCGTGGCGCCCGCCATCAAGACCGTCGGCAAGGACGGCCCGCACCCGCTGGACGCCTTCCAGCGCGCGATCAACATCAACCTGGTCGGCACCTTCAATATGTGCCGCCTGGCGGCCGACGCCATGGGCAAGACCGACGCTCTGGAGCACGGCGAGCGCGGCGTCATCATCAACACCGCCTCGGTCGCGGCCTTCGACGGCCAGATCGGCCAGGCTGCCTACGGCGCCTCGAAGGCCGGCGTGGCCGGCATGACCTTGCCGATGGCGCGCGACCTGTCGCGCAGCGGCATCCGCGTGATGACCATCGCCCCGGGCATCTTCGAGACCCCGATGCTGATGGGCATGCCGCAGGAAGTGCGCGATGCGCTGGGCAAGATGGTGCCGTTCCCGCAGCGTCTCGGCATGCCGGGCGAGTACGCCCACCTGGCCAGGACCATCATCGAAAACACCATGCTGAATGGCGAGACGATCCGCCTGGATGGCGCGATCCGGATGCAGCCGAAATAATCGGCAGAGGATAGTCAGGCGCGGACTTGCCGTGAGCAACTTGCTTATTTGATGTAGGATGCTCCGTGATATCGGGCGTGCGGGTCGACAACACCTTCGGCTGCACGCCCTGTTTTTTTCCGGAGAACCGAATGAAGTTGAAGTCGAAGCTGATCGTCCTCGCGGCCGTCCTGGCCAGCATCCAATTCCCTGTCCTCGCTCAGGATTCACTCCAGCGCGCCCCCGAAGCCGCCACCGGCTACCAGCAGAAGTCCGGCTGGGCCGCGCGCAATTACATGGTCGCGGCCGCCAATCCGCTGGCGGTCGAGGCCGGCTACGAGATGCTGAAGCAGGGCGGCACGGCGATCGACGCCGGCATCGCGACCCAGCTGGTGCTGAMCCTGGTCGAGCCGCAATCTTCCGGCATCGGCGGCGGCGCCTTCCTGATGTACTACGACGGCAAGAAGGTGCAGGCCTTCGACGGCCGCGAGACCGCGCCATCGAAAGCCGACGAGCACCTGTTCCAGCACCCGGACGGCAGCCCCCTGTCGCGCACCGAGGGCATCGTCGGCGGCCGTTCGACCGGCGCGCCGGGCGTGCTGCGCATGCTGGCCCTGGCCCACAAGCAGCATRGCAAGCTGCCCTGGAAGACCCTGTTCGGGCCGGCGATCCGCCTGTCCGAGAACGGTTTCAAGGTCAGCCCGCGCCTGCACCAGCTGCTGGCCGGCGACGCCTGGATTCGCAAGGATGCGGCCGCGCGCGCCTATTTCTACGGCCCGGACGGCAAGCCCTGGCCGGTCGGCCACGTCCTCAAGAATCCGGCGCTGGCACGCACCCTGCGCGAGATCGCCGAGGGCGGCGCCGACGTCTTCTACCAAGGGCGCATCGCGCGCGACATCGAAGCCAAGGTCAAGAGCCACCCGACCAATCCGGGCCTGCTCACCGCCGCCGACATCGCCGCCTACCAGCCCAAGTTGCGCGAGCCGGTCTGCAGCGACTACCGCGCCTACACGGTCTGCGGCATGCCGCCGCCATCCTCGGGCGGCATCGCCGTGGCCCAGATGCTGGGCATGTTCGAAACCCGCGACATGAAGGCGCTGGCACCCACCAACGGCATCCCGAACGCCGACGCGGTGCACCTGTTCTCGGAAGTCGGACGCCTGGCCTATGCCGACCGCGACCGCTACGCCGCCGACACCGACTTCGTGCCGCTGCCGGGCCGAGGCATTCCGGCCCTGCTGGACAAGAACTACCTGGGCAAACGCGCAAGCCTGATCGGGCCACGCTCGATGGGCAAGGCCGAGGCGGGCAATCCGCCGGGCGTGGAAATGGCCTGGAACTGGGGCCTGGACAATTCGATCGAGGCGCATTCGACCTCGCATATCGTGGCCGTCGACCAGTATGGCGCCGGCCTGTCCATGACCACCAGCGTCGAGGATGCCTTCGGCTCGCGCCAGATGGTCGACGGCTTCATCCTCAACAACCAGCTGACCGACTTTTCCTTCGATTCGCGTGACGCCAGCGGTCCGATCGCCAACCGGGTCGAGCCAGGCAAGCGTCCGCGCAGCGCGATGAGCCCGACCATCGTGTTCGACAAGAAGACCGGCCGCTTCGTCGAGGCGATCGGTTCGCCTGGCGGACCGCTGATCATCAACTATGTGGCCAAGGTCCTGGTCGGCACCCTCGACTGGGGGCTCAACGTGCAGGAGGCGATCGCCTTGCCGAACTTCGGCAGCCGCAACGGCCCGACCGAGCTCGAAGCGGGGCGCTTCCCGCTTGCCACGATCGAGCAGCTGAAGGCGCGCGGCCACACGGTCCGCGTGTTCGACCAGAACTCCGGCCTGCACGGCATCGAACGCATGGACATCCATGGCGTGCCGCTGTGGTTCGGCGGCGCCGACCCGCGCCGCGAAGGTGTGGCAAAAGGCGACTAAAACGATAGCAAAAGTGTATTTATCCAACAAAGGGGCGGCAGACTTTGCTACCCTTGCTTTGTGGATACTAAACATGACCTGGTAGGGCGCTCGCTGCAGCGCCTTTGCGCGTTGCTGCTGCTGACGCTGGCCTGCCTGCTGGGCGGGACGGCGTTCGCTGCGCCGACCCCGACCTTGCGCTTCGAACACCTGTCGGTGGATGACGGGCTGGCCCAGGAATCGGTGCTGGCCATCGTCCAGGACCGCGACGGGTTCATGTGGTTCGGCACCCAGTCCGGCCTGTCCCGCTACGACGGCTACCGCTTCACCAACTTCCGCAACGTGGTCGGCGATCCGAGCTCGCTGGTCAACAACTGGGTGCGCGTGCTCTACGTCGACCACAAGGGGCGGCTGTGGATCGGCACCGACGGCGGCCTCGCCCTCTACCATCCGGACAGCGGCAGCTTTTCCAGCTATCTGCCGGACGAGCCGGCCAAGCGCGGCAACGGCAACCGCCACATCCGCGCCATTGCCGACGACGGCAAGGAAGGCTTGTGGCTGGCCACCAGCGACGGCCTGCAACACTTCGACATCGCCAGCAAGCGCTTCGCCACCTGGCACCACGTGCCCGGCGTGGCCGACAGCCTGGCATCCGACAATCTGAGCTCGCTGGCGCTGGATCCCGGCGGCCGGCTATGGGTCGGCACGGCGAACGGGCTGGACAGCATCGAGCCGGACCTGATGCGCTTCAACCACCACCGCTCGCCGCAGGGCGGCAAGTTCGACGTGGTCCAGGCCCTGCTGCTGGACGCCAGCCACCGCCTGTGGATCGGCAGCATGGGCGGCCTGGAACGCCGCGCACTGGATTCCAAGGGCCAGGGGCAGGGCGGGGCGGAAGCGCTCACCCTGTTCGGCGTGGCGAACGGCATGCCGCCTGGCGAGGTCAGCGCGCTCTACCAGGACGGCGAGCGTCAGGTCTGGGTCGGCACCCACGATAGTGGCCTGTACCGCTGGCTGCCGGCGGCCGGCCGCTTCGAGAACCATCCGCACCGCATTACCGACAACTTCAGCCTGGGCGACAACCAGGTCTCGGCCCTGTACAGCGACCGCGTCGGCACCTTCTGGACCGGCACCTGGTATGGCGGGGTCTCGCGCGCCGACCTCGGCGGCGGCGGTTTCGCGCGCATCGTGCGCGGTCCCGACCTGCCGATCACCCTCAACGACAACAAGGTGCGCGGCATCGTCGCCGACGCCGGCGGCAAGCTGTGGCTGGCCAGTAACGGCGGTCTGCACCACTTCGATCCGCTCACCCGCCAGGAAAAGACCTGGCGCCTGGCGCCGGGCGAGGCCGGGCTGTCGGGTAACGCGATGGCCACCGCGGTGGCCGTCGACCGCGACGGCAGCCTGTGGATCGGCGCCCGCAACGGCCTGGTCCACCTGGACCCGAAGAGCGGCCGCCTGACGCGGCGCACGCTGTCCGCCAGCGACGCCAACGCCAACTTCGTGCGCAACCTGATGGTGGCGCGAGACGGCGTGCTGTGGATCGCCACCCGCGGCGGCCTGCACCGGCTGGATCCGAAGAGCGGCAAGCTGGTCACCTACCAGCACAACCCGGCCGAGGGCGCCAGCCTGGCCGACAACATCGTGCGGCCGATGCTCGAGGACCGCCAGGGCCGGATGTGGGTCGGCACCTTCGACGGCCTCGACCTGCTCGACCGCGCGACCGGCAAGTTCCGTCACTTCCGCCACGATCCGGCCGACATCACCAGCCTCAGCCACGACGAGGTGCACTACCTGCTGGAAGACCACCTGGGCAACCTGTGGGTCGGCACCGCGGTCGGCCTGAACAAGATGGTGGTGGGCAGCGACGGCACCCCGCGCTTCCAGCGCTACACCAGCCGCGACGGCATGAACGACGACGCCGTGGCGGCCATGCTGGAAGACCAGGACGGCCAGATCTGGGTCAGCACCTCGAGCAATATCGCGCGCCTGGATCCGGTCAGCGGCAGCTGGCGCAACTACGACGCCGCCGACGGCACCATCGAGGGCGCCTATTTCGACGCCTCGGCCCTGCGCGCGCCCGACGGCACCCTCTACTTCGGCGGCAACAACGGCATCACCGCCTTCCACCCGCGCGCCCTGCACGACAACCTGATCGCGCCGCGCGCCGTGATCACCGGCATGCAGATCTTCGGCGCGCCGGTGCACAAGAGCCATCCGGGCCTGGCGTCCTGGCCGCTGGAAAGTGCGAAAGGCATCACGCTGACCGCGGAAGACACCGTGTTCACGCTGGAGTTCTCGGCGCTGCACTTCGCGGCCCCGCAGCGCAACCGCTTCGCCTACCGCCTGCTCGGCTTCGACCACGACTGGATCGCCGCCGATGCCGGCAAGCGCTTCGCCACCTACACCAACCTCGACCCGGGCGAATACACCTTCCAGGTGCGCGCCGCCAACAAGGACGGGGTCTGGAGCGACGCCCCGGCCTCCTTCAAGATCACGGTGCTGCCGCCGTACTGGAAGACCTGGTGGTTCCGCGGCGTGGTGGTCCTGCTGGTGCTGGGCATCGGCTACGGCGTGTTCCGCATCCGCGTGGACGGCCTGCGGCGCCAGAAGGAGCTGCTGGAGCTGCAGGTCAGCGCGCGTACCGAGCGCATCGAACAGCAGAACCGCCAGCTGGAGCGCCAGACCGCCGAGCTGCGCGAGCAGCAGCGCCAGGTCCGCCGCCGCACCGACGAGCTGGCGCGCGCCAACGGCGCCCTGCAGGAGAACGAGGAGCGCCTCTACCTGGCCAAGCAGCGCGCCGAGGACGCCACGCGCCAGAAGTCCGAGTTCCTGGCGAACATGAGCCACGAGATGCGCACTCCGCTGGCCGGCGTGATCGGCATGCTCGGCTTCGCCTTGCGCGACGGCCAGCTGAAGGACACGACCCGCGAACAGATCCTGCGCGGCCAGGCCAACGCCCAGTCGCTGCTGGCGATCATCAACGACCTGCTGGATTTCTCGAAGATCGAGGCCGGCAAGCTGACCACCGAGAACATCGACTTCGCCCTCGACGAAACCATTGGCCACGTGGTCACCCTGTTCGAGGAGCAGGCCGGCGCCCACAGCGTGGGCTTCGCGGTCCGCCTGGACGACGACCTGCCGCGCTTCGTGGTGGGCGATCCGACCCGGCTGCGCCAGATCCTGGTCAACCTGGTCGGCAACGCCTTCAAGTTCACCGAGAGCGGCACCGTGACGGTGCGGGTCGAGCGCCGTCCCGAGGACCAGGTCGACGCGCCGGGACGCAACATGATCCGCTTCTCGGTCGAGGACACCGGCATCGGCATCGAGGCCGATGCGCTGCCGCGCCTGTTCCAGAAATTCGAGCAGGCCGATGCCGGCACCACCCGGCGCTACGGCGGCACCGGCCTGGGACTGGCGATCTGCCGCCAGCTGGTCGAACTGATGGACGGGACGATCGGCGCCGCCAGCACGCCGGGCAGGGGCTCGACCTTCAGCTTCGTGCTGCCGCTGGCCGACGGCGTGCAGCCACCGGTGGTGGCGCAGGTGGCGCGCGAGCCGCATACCCACCGCCTGCGCGTGCTGTGCGCCGAGGATTACCCGACCAACCAGATCATCGCGCGCATGATGCTGGAAGAGCTGGGCCACCAGGTCGACGTGGTCGAGAACGGGCTGCTGGCGGTGGCGGCCTGCGCCCGCACCCGCTACGACCTGATCCTGATGGATGGCCGCATGCCAGATATGGACGGCGCCACCGCCACCCGCCTGATCCGCGCCGGCGGCCCGATGGAGGCGCCGGTGCTCGACCAGCACCTGATGATCGTCGCCCTCACCGCCAACGCCAGCGAGGAAGACCGCTCGCGCTACCTGGCCTGCGGCATGGACGCCTTCCTCACCAAGCCGATCGACGACATCCAGCTGCACTTCCACCTGAGCCGCGCGATCGAGCGCCAGTTGCAGCGCGGGATCGAGCTGCAGCCGATGGTGCCGCCCGAGGTGCGCGCGCCGGCCGCCAAGCCGACCACGGCCGAGCTGGACGCCATGTTCGGCGTGTCCAGCGGGCCGGCGCTGCCGGACCCTTCGGCGCCGGTCGGCATCTCGCCGAAGTTCGGCCGCCGCGCCGGCGACATGATGGGCAAGATGCGCACCGCCTTCGCCGCCGACCTGCCGCGCCGCCGCAGCGAGCTCGACGCAGCGCTGGAAGCCGGCGACACCGAAGCCTGCGGCCGCTTGCTGCACGGCATGCGCGGCAGTGCAGGCTACCTGGGCGAGGCCGAGCTGCACCGCTTGTGCACCGAACTCGAGAGCGAAGCCGACGCCGGCCGCCTGGACGAGGTGAGGGCGCGCCTGCCCGAGCTGCTGGCCGTGCTGGCGCGCTTCGAGGAAACCACGGCGTGAATCGTGCGCGCCCGGGCACTGGGTATAATTTGCTTAAGAACAATAGCGGAGACGCGATGAAGGTCTTGATTGTCGATGACGACGTGGTGTCGCGCATGATGCTGATGCACATGATCGACAGCGCAGGCAGCTACGAGGTGCTGGAAGCCGAGGACGGCGAGGACGCCTGGCGCCAGCTCGACACCGGCATCCATCCGGCGATGCTGTTCTGCGACCTGCGCATGCCGCGCCTGTCCGGCATGGAGCTGCTGGCCCGGGTCAAGGCCGACGAGCGCTTTGCCGGCCTGCCTTTCGTGCTGGTCTCGGCCGCCGGCGACGGCGCCACCATGGAGCAGGCGATCGGCCTGGGCGCCGACGGCTACATCGTCAAGCCCTTCGACGCCGGCAAGGTGCGCGGCTACCTGGACAGCCTGGCCCGGCAGGACGAGCAGGCGGACGAAAGCCCGGACGCCACCATGGAAAGGCTGGGCATCGACGCCTCCCGCCTGCTGCTCTACCTGGGCGGCCTGCAGCGCCAGCTGGCGAGCGCCGGCGCCGAGGTCGAGCGCCTGCTGGGCGCCGGCCAGTTCGACGCCGTCCGCGCCCACCTCGCGCGCCTGGCCGAAGGCTGCCGCACCCTCGGCCTGCTGCACGCCGCCGCCGCGCTGGAGACCCAGGCCGCACTGCCGCTGGCGGGCGCCGCCCTCGCACGCGAACTCGCAACTGCCGGCGCCGCGGTGCAGCGCAAGATCGAGGCGGCGCGCCGCTTCGCTCCCCTGTAAGGGGCGTCACCGCACAGAGCGAGACCGCAAGCCTGTGCCAATTGCGCGCCGCCCGGCCATTGTTTCTTATTACAATCGGCCGGATGAGCGCTTCAAGATGGACAGGACGGTGACTTCTTCTTTCGGCTTCCTCACGGGCGGCGGCCTGATGGGCGAACACATAGCCGCGCACGACTGGTCGGCGACGCCGCTGGGACCGATACCGTCCTGGCCGTCCGCCCTGCGCATCGCGCTGGGCAGCGTCCTCAATTCCAAGTTCCCGAATTTCCTGTGCTGGGGCCCTGAGCTCATCAGTTTCCATAACGACGCCTACCTTCCCATCCTGGGCCTGAAGACGGCGCTCGGACGCCCTTTCCGCGAGGTCTGGGGCGAAGCCTGGGACACGGTCGGTCCGATCGCCGAGCGCGCCTGGACGGGCGAAGCCTGCTATTTCGAAGACCTGCCGGTGACCAGCACCCGCCTCGGCTATCCGGCCCAGCATCACTACAGCTTTTCGTACAGCCCGGTGCGCGACGAGGACGGCCAGGTGGCCGGCATCCTGTGCACGGTGATCGAAACCACCGGCAAGGTGCGCGCGATCGACGAGCTGCGGCGCCTGAACGACAGCCTGAGCCACCAGGTAGCCGCCCATGCCGCCGACCGCGACCGCCTGTGGCGGATCTCGCCGGACGTGATGGCGGCGGCCTCGCTGGCGACCGGACGCTTCCTGACCGTCAACCCGGCCTTCACCGAAGCCTTCGGCTGGAGCGCCGAGGAGGCGACCACCCGGCCCTTCATGGAGATGGTGCATCCGGACGACCGCGAGGACGTCGCCGTCCACATGGGCATCCTGGCCCAGGGCACGCCCCTGGTCGGTTACCAGACCCGGGTGCTGCACAAGAACGGCTCGCATCGCTGGGTGCAGTGGACGCTCTCGCCGGAGGGCGAGCTGCTGTACGGCGTGGCGCGCGACATCACGGCCGAGAAGCAGCAGGCCGACGCCCTGCGCCAGGCCGAGGAGGCGCTGCGCCAGTCGCAAAAGATGGAAGCGGTGGGCCAGCTGACCGGCGGCCTGGCGCACGACTTCAACAATATGCTGGCGGGCGTGGCCGGCCACCTGGAGCTGATGAAGCTGCGCCTGCGCATGGGCCAGACCGGCGACCTGCCGGCGCGCATCGACGCCGCCCTCGGCGTGACCCAGCGCGCGGCCTCGCTCACGCACCGCCTGCTGGCCTTCTCGCGCCGCCAGGCCCTCGACCCGAAGCCGACCAGCGTGAACGCCCTGGTGATGTCGATGATCGACCTGGTCAAGCGCTCGTCAGGACCCTCGATCACCCTGCGCACCCAGCTGCATTCGGCCCCGTGGACCACGCTGTGCGACCCGAACCAGCTGGAAAGCGCGCTGCTGAATCTGGCCAACAACGCGCGCGATGCCATGCCGGAAGGCGGGGTGATCGTGATCGAAACCGAGAATGCGGTGATCTCGCCACTGCAGGCGGGCCGCTACGGCGACCTGAAGCCCGGCGAATACGTGCTGGTGACGGTGCGCGACAGCGGCGCCGGCATGCCGCCGGACGTGCTGGCGCGCGCCTTCGATCCCTTCTTCACCACCAAGCCGATGGGGCAGGGCACCGGACTCGGGCTGTCGATGGTGTACGGCTTCGCGCGCCAGTCGGGCGGCCATGTGCGCATCGATTCCATGTCGGGGAAGGGCACCGAGGTGCGCATGCTGCTGCCGCGCCTGGTCGCCGAAGCGCCGCAGCCGGAAGTGGCGGATGGCGATGCCCCGCTGCCGGCCGCCAGTCGCAAGGGCACGGTGCTGGTGGTCGACGACGAGGCCGAGATCCGCTGCGTGATGGCAGAAGTCCTGCGCCTGCAGGGCTATACGGTGATGGAAGCGGCCGATGCGCCCCAGGCCCTGCGCCAGCTGCAGGAGCGCGGCCGCGGCGGGCGCCCGGACATGCTGGTGACCGACATCGGCCTGCCGAACGGCATGAACGGCCGCCAGCTGGCCGACCAGGTACGCATGCTGTGGCCGCAGATCCCGGTGTTRCTGGTGACCGGTTACGCGGAAAGCACGGTGATGCGCAACGACACCCTGCCGGCGCAGATGGAACTCCTGACCAAGCCCTTCGCGATGACGGCGCTGGTCAAGAAAGTGGGCGCCATGCTGGGGGCGGGGACCGGCGCCAGTGTCAGCAGCGGCGCGAACTCCGGCGCCGCCGATGAGGTGCCGGCCTGATTACTTCTTCGGCGGCGGCACCGGATTGATTTCCTGCGACCAGACCACGGCGGCGATCTTCCAGCCCTTCTCGGTGCGCACCAGCTGCCAGCTTTCCTTGCCCCAGTTGCGGCGGTAGCTGCCGTCCAGGAAGCTGTAATCGAACCACACCTGGGCGACTTCGCCATCGGTGTCGATGCGGACGTTGGAGAAGGTCTCCTCGGCCGGCATCGGTGCTTTGGCGACCATCTCGATGAACGCGCGCGGCGTGCTGCTGAAGAACTTCTTCCATTCATGGCCTATGGGTTTCGAGGAAAGCAACTTGAACGGCAGGGTTGCTTTTAAGGGAAACAGCAATCCATATGAGATAGATCAACGCCTCCTACGTACGCTTCAATATCGTCAAGAACTACGCTTCGGGCTGCTTAGCACAATTGGCTGCGTAGTTTTTGAGGTAGGACAAAGCTACTAAGGAGTTTGAGATGGATCATGCAAATATGAGCAGAAGAGCGTTTCTCGAGCGCTCTGCGCTCGCCCTGGGCGCAGCCGCTGCGCCGATCGAGTTGTTCGGGCAGACCCTCCTGACGGTTCGTCCCGAGTGGCAGGCATTTAAGATTACGCCACAATATGACTCGTTGTTGAAAGCCGTCAGGCTGATGAAAGCGAATACGAATGCCGGCAGTCCGAATAGCTGGACGTATTGGACCAATATTCACGTTAGTAAATGCCCGCACAGCCTTCCATATTTCCTCGCATGGCATCGCGGCTACATCTACTATTTCGAGCGCCAATTGCGCGCCGTTTCCGGAGACAGCAAGCTGGTCCTCCCATACTGGGATTACTATACCTATGCCCAACTTCCGGCCGAGTTCACGAACCCGAGCACCGATAATCCTCTTTATGTCGAGCGGGTGAACACGAATGTCCTGCAGGCTTTGAGCATGGCGGCCTTTGCCAGCACGGTGACTAATTTCCAGGAAGGTAAGTCGCAGGCATTCGAACCGATCTTCGAGAGTGCTCCGCACAATCAACTCCATAACCTCATCGGCAACGCGATGGCGGACATGGTTTCGCCCAATGATCCCATTTTCTGGCTGCACCATGCGAACGTCGACAGGATATGGGTGTCATGGGTCGCTGCCGGCGCTGGGCGCAAGATGCCGGCGCTTACCAATTCCTATTGGTCGGGGAAGCACGTGTATACGAGTTCACTGAGCATGCTCAGGACACAAACCTACAGTACTCGAACGACGCTGGCCTACCGCTATCAGAACGAAACCATGCCAACCAAGCTGCCTCTGGCCCAGGTGGAAAGCGACAAGGAGAATGCACGGCTGTTCCGCGTGCAGGCAACCATGGATAGCCTGCCCGGCACGATGCCATCCGTGGGTTCGTTTCGGATTTCCGGACCGCATCAGACCAGCGACACGAGCTTCGCGCTGGGCGGTGCGCTGGATGTCGGGCTCGCCGAACGTTCGGTGAGCGTACAGTTACCGGTCAGCGCGGAACACGGCCGGGCACTGGCCGACATCGCAAAAGGGAACCCGGCACGCATCGCCGGGGTAGCGAAGACTTACCGGTCGGCGCATATCGTGCTGGATGCCGTCGAATTGTCCGAATTGGGAGGGAAGGGTGGCTATTTCTACAAGGTCTATTTGAACCTTCCTTCGAGCACTCGCTCGTCTGGCAATACGCGTAGCGTCTACCTCGGTACGCTTGGCGCTTTCGAGATTCATGCCGCAACTCATCACGGCAGCGGGCATGGTCCTGTGCGTCTTCGCTACAAGATAAAGCAGGCAATCGACGGCGCTACAGTCACCGAGATCGGCATGATGTCGCTATCGTTCGTGCGGGTTAGCGGCAGTAACACCCCGAGCGGCGGAGTCATCGGCATTGGGGAAGTGCGGGTGGAAGCCGACGACGACGATTCTTAATGCCGGCATAAGGCTGGATCCAGCAGTTCCTGCACTTTGCTCAAGTGCAGGAGTGGCTCCGTAAATCATGTGCTTCGGAAGTGAACAACGCGGCAATCAAATGAGGATTGCGCGAATAAAAGGTGGACTCGATACATTCAATGTCATGCTTGATAAAGCTGCGTCCATGTTTCGAGTCCCGAGTATCCAGCGCCCACTATTCGTAATGTCGACATGCTTCTTATCGCAGTGTGTTCTGGAATACGAACGACGCCGCAAGGTTCTCTATCGTCCAGGCCGCCGTGCGGAAGCAGAGTCCCTGGCCGCTCCGTTCTTGTTTATTTCATTGTAAATAAATAAACTTTGGCTAATAAGGTTAGCTATACGAATGAGTGGGTGTGAATTCGGTTTTCCAGGTAAAAATAATAAACGGAATGTCGTAATCGGGGATGCGGATGGATTAGGGCAATGCATGCCGAAATCTTTTGAACTGGATCGGCAGTTAAATCACGCAAACGCCAAATATGACGATTGTCTTGCTTGTTCATTATTTGTCGTATGTTGTTCAATATTGAAAGGAAAGAAGTGTAAAAATATGGGTCTATAAAACAACAGTGTTTTTATTGACACACCAAGGGTGCGATCGATTACATTATCAGTTGAGTCCGCTATTTGACTAGTGGTAGTTGAACGGGAAGCTTATTTTATCATGGTGAAATTTATGTGAGATAAGTGAGGCCGCCGATCAGTTGCTATTGCGGTGTAAGAACTGTTCAGAAGAAATAAAAAAGAAAGGCTCCTGAAAATGATTAATGTAGTCGTGGCAAGTAGCCTGTCCTTGCTTCGTGAGGGCATGAAATCGCTTCTTTTACGACATAAGGACATACGAGTGGCTGCGGAAGTTGCTTATATGGAAGACGCCTTGGCAGCCGATGCGGCCGTTAAGAATGGCGTTGCAGTCATCCTGGCACCCTTGCAGTATCGTGATGAAAATACTGCAGCGCTGGCCTCCTCCGAATGGAAGCATCGGCGTCTGATCACTGTTACCTTGGGGGATGACATTGTTACGGTGCAAGCGGCCCTGCAGATGGGGGCCAGGGGAATCTTATATAAAAGTTGCACGCCAGATCACATCTTGAATGCTATCCGTATCGTGGCAGAGAACCAGTTTTATGTCGCAAAAGAAATAGCAACACTCATTGCGACAAATTTGAAGTCGTTCAGCGCAATGAATGCCTTCGTTCACTTGACACAACGTGAGTTGGAAATACTAAAGCGTATTGCGATCGGCAGAAGAATGTCGACGATCGGGCGGGAATTGGGAATCAGTTCAAAGACAGTGAGTTCGCACAAGGCAAATATTTTGGATAAGCTGGCCCTGACATCCGACTCGGAGCTGGTTCTGTATGCCATGGAAAACGATCTGTTCGATCTATTCGTCGATCACACTAAACGTAAAAAGACAGTCGCCAAGAGGACACAATTCAGAAATGGCATGAACGCCATAGGACAAAGCGTGATCTTCACGAAGGACTGCCATGAAATCGAGTCCGGTACAAGAACTCATCGACGACATCGTATCGGGAGTGTATCCGGACCCGAAGGCGATTCGTGAGCGCTATGTTCTGACGCAATCCCTGCTTCTGCTGGTATTTTTTGCAAAACGCAAACCAGATAAACAAGGGGATCGCTCGACAGCGTTGATGAGAGCAGCCATCAAGAAGATGATGGAGCATCCTGATACGTGAAGATGGTCCCCCCGACAGGAATCGAACCTGTATCTCACGCTTAGGAGGCGCGCGTACTATCCATTGTACTACGGGGAGGACTCAGCGGTTCGGCGAGCGGACCCTGAGAAACAGGCCGGAATCGTGAACCGACCGCAATTATAGCCGATGATCCAGACAATATTGGAAGTTCGGTCCCGCCAGTCGGTACAATGCGTCTTTCCCTCATTGCTGCACACGATCATGGCTGTCATCTCCCTCACTTCCGCGCAACTGGCCTTCGGCCACGTCGCCCTGCTCGACCATGCCGATTTCTCCCTGGAGGCCGGCGAGCGCGTCGGTCTCATCGGCCGCAACGGCACCGGTAAATCCTCGCTGCTGAAGATCATTTCCGGACGCTCGAAACTCGACGACGGCCTGCTGGTCATGCAGCAGGGCCTCAAGATCGCCTACGTCGAACAGGAGCCGATGTTCGATCCGGCCATGACCGTGTTCGATGCCGTCGCCGGCGGCATGGGCGAGCAACAGGCGATGCTGGCCGAGTATGAATCGCTGACCGGACAGTTCGGCCAGGGCAACGACGACGCGCTCATGGAGCGCATGCACGAGCTGCAGCACAAGCTCGATGCAAGCGATGCCTGGAACATCGGAAACAAGGTCGAGACGACCCTGGACCGCCTCGGCCTGAAGGGCGATGCGCAGATGGGCACGCTGTCCGGCGGGATGCAGAAGCGGGTCGCGCTGGCGGTGGCCCTCGTATCTGCGCCGGACGTGCTGCTGCTGGACGAGCCGACCAACCACCTCGACTTCAGCTCGATCCAGTGGCTGGAGGGCCTGCTGCGCGAGTACCGCGGCTCGGTGCTGTTCATCACCCACGACCGCCGCTTCCTCGACAACGTCGCCACCCGCATCATCGAGCTCGACCGTGGCCGCCTGCTGTCCTTCCCGGGCAACTTCAGCAAGTACCAGGAGCGCAAGAAGGAATTGCTGGCGATCGAGGAAATCGAGAACGCGAAGTTCGACAAGGTGCTGGCCCAGGAAGAGGTGTGGATCCGCAAGGGCGTGCAGGCGCGCCGCACCCGCGACGAAGGCCGCGTGCGCCGCCTCGAAGCCCTGCGCCTGGAGCGCGCCGCGCGCCGCGACCAGCAGGGCCAGGTGCGGCTCGACGTCGGCTCCGGCGAACGCTCCGGCAAGATCGTGGCGGAGCTGGAAAACGTCTCCAAGTCCTACGGCGAGAAAGTGATCATCGAAGGCTTCTCCGGCATCGTGCTGCGTGGCGACAAGGTCGGCCTGATCGGTCCGAACGGCGCCGGCAAGACCACCTTGCTCAAGATTATCCTTGGCGAGGAAACGGCCGACAGCGGCACGGTCAAGCTCGGCACCAAGCTGAACGTGGCCTACTTCGACCAGATGCGCGCGCAGCTCAATGAGGAGGCGTCGCTGGCCGACACCATCTCGCCGGGCAGCGACTGGGTCGAGGTCAACGGCCAGCGCAAGCACGTGATGAGCTACCTGGGCGACTTCCTGTTCGCGCCGGAGCGTGCCCGCTCGCCGGTCAAGTCGCTGTCAGGCGGCGAGCGCAACCGCCTGCTGCTGGCCCGCCTGTTCGCCAAGCCGGCCAACTGCCTGGTGCTGGACGAGCCGACCAACGACCTCGACATCGACACCCTGGAGCTGCTGGAAGAGCTGCTGGCCGAGTACAGCGGCACGGTCTTCCTGGTCAGCCACGACCGTACCTTCCTCGACAACGTCGTCACCGAGGTAATCGTTTCCGAAGGGCAAGGGATGTGGCGCGAATACGTCGGTGGCTACAGCGACTGGGAGCGCGTGAAAACCGAGGCTGCCAAGGCGCCGGCTGCGACGCCGGCCGCGGCCGCGAAGACCAGCCCGGTTAAAGCGAACGAAATGTCATCCAGCGCACAGAACGCGGCTGGCAAGAAGGTAAAGTTGAGCTACAAGGAACAGCGAGAGCTGGAGGAGCTCCCTCAGCTCATCGCCAGCCTTGAAGACGAGCAGTCGGCGATCACGGCCCAACTGAACGCGCCAGACTTTTACAAGACCAATCCCGCCGATGCGCGCAGAATCAACGGGCGTTTCGCGGAGATCGAGGACTTGCTGCTTGATGCCCTGGAACGCTGGGAGCGCCTCGAGGCGCGCGTCAGGGGGGAGTAGCATGGCTCGCTAGAGAGCGCAGGCCAAGTGCCTGCCGATGATGGAGAGACATGACTGAACATGACGAACGCATCGCTCCACCCGCCGCGGCGACACGTCCGGCCGATGCACCCATGTTCAGCCGTGCGGCCTGGGTCCGCATCCTGCCGTTCGCGGCCTATCTGTTCTTCATCGTCGCCGGCGACGTCCTCGAACGCCTGGGCGTCGCCTCCTCCGCGCTGCTGTGGCTGTATCCCGCCAAGATCGCAGCCGTCGTGCTGCTGCTGGCGCTGTTCTGGCGCCACTATTCCGAACTCAGGCATTTCCGCCTTTCCACGCCCGCGGTCCTGACCGCGCTCGCCACCGGCGTCGTGGTGCTGGTGCTGTGGGTCAGCCTGGACGCCGGCTGGATGATCTTCGGCTCGCCTGCGGGTTTCGATCCGCGCAGCGAGGGCCGGATCGACTGGCTGCTGGTCGCCATCCGCATCCTCGGCGCGGCCCTGGTCGTGCCCGTGATGGAAGAATTGTTCTGGCGCTCCTTCCTGATGCGCTGGGTTGCTGCCCCCAATTTCGACTCGGTTGAGCCATCTCAACTCGGTCCCAAGAGCTTCATCATCACCGTCCTGCTGTTCGGCTTCGAGCATAACCTGTGGCTGGCCGGCATCGTCGCGGGCGCCGCCTACAGCCTGCTGTACATGCGTCACCGCAGCTTGTGGTCGCCGATCCTGGCGCACGCCGTCACCAACGGCCTGCTGGGGATCTGGGTCGTCCGTACCGGTAACTGGTCGTACTGGTAAATCCGTCCAGCGCGTTTAACCTTAAGAAGACAAACAATCATGTTGAATTCCCGCGTGCGTCCCCTTGCCCTGCTGATTTGCTCCGCCTTCGCTGCGATCCCGGCCGTGCCGGCCGGCGCCGGGCCCAACGATGCGCTGCATGTCTATGGCGGCGTGGCTTACGGTCACGACGACAACCTGCTGCGCGTTCCCGAGGACCAGCCCGCCTTTGACAACACGCGCGGCGATTCGTGGTGGACGCGTGAAGCTGGCTTGATCTTCGATAAGACCTACAGCCGGCAGCGCATCACGCTCGTCGCCAAGCTGTCGAAGACCAGCTTCGATCACTTCAAGCAGCTCGACTACGACGGCAAGGACTTGCAAGCGAACTGGAATTGGCAACTCGGAAATCACCTCGAAGGCAAGATCGGCACCTCGCTGGAGCAGGTGCTGGCCCCGTACACCGATTTCGCCAGCACGGAGCGCAACCTGCGCCGCACCCGCAGCAGCTACGCCGAAGGCGCCTGGCGCTTCCATTCGGCCTGGAGGGTGCGGGCCGGCTTCCAGCGCGACAAGTACAGCTACGAAGCCCTCAGCAACCGCTACAACAACCGGACCGAGGACGCTTCCGAACTCGAACTCGACTACCTGGCGCGCAGCGGCAGCACGGTCGGCCTGGTGGCGCGCCATGTGAAGGGCAAGTATCCTGTCCCGCGCCCGGTCGGTCCCTTCGCCTTCAACGACAACTTTACCCAGGACGAGTTGAAGGCGCGCGTGCGATGGCTGGCAACCGGTTCGACCACGCTGGATGCCCTGGTCGGCTACACACGCCGCAACCAGCCTTCCTTCGGCGAAGGCCGGACCAGCGGATTCGCCGGCAAGATCAACGCGACCTACCAGCCGCGCGGCAAGATGACCTACACGGCAGCGGTGTGGCGCGATTTCGCCCCGCTCGAAAGCACGGTGGTCAGCTATACCCAGAACACCGGCGCCAGCGTCGGCGCCCAGTGGGATGCGACCGCCAAGATCTCGGTCAACGCCGACGCCACCTATGAACGCCGCAACTACAACCCGCGCCGCGACTTTGCCGGCTCGGACAACCTCCGCGATGCGATCCGCACGACCAGCCTGCGCGCGACCTGGCATCCACGCCCCCTGCTGCAGGTGCAGGGCGGGGTGGCGCACCAGTCGCGCAGCGGCTCCGTGGTCCTCGGTACTGGCAGCTTCAAGTCGAACAGCGTGACGCTGACGGCCAACGCCCAGTTCTGAGGCAGTTCCAACAGGTTCCTATGACGGTCAATGACATACCACTGATCTCGTTTTTCCAGCGGGTGCTCGATCCCCTGATCATTATGGGAACGCTGTACCTGTCCGCGCTGCTGTTCCACGAACCGTTCTCGGGCTACATGCTGGTGCTGATGATCCTGGCCTTCTTCATTTCGTCGGCCGTGTACCAGCACATCGATCCCTACCGCACCTGGCGCAGCGGACGCATGTGGGCCTATGCGCGCGATACCGTGTTCGGCTGGGCCGTGACCCTGGCCGTGCTGTGGTTCCTCGGTTCGTCGAGCGGCCTGAAGTACTTCTACGACGCCCGCGTGCTGGCCACCTGGGCGATCGCGACGCCCGCGATCCTTCTGACCAGCCACATCGCCGCGCGCCTGGCGAATTCGCCGAACCGCAGCAAGGAGGTGCGCTCGGTGGTGGTGGTGGGCGCCAACGACGTCGGCCTGAAGTTCGCCGGCGTGGTCGAGAAGCATCCGAACCTCTTCATGGCGGTGCGCGGCTTTTTCGACGACCGCACCGACGACCGCATCCCGGCCGGCATGCATCACCCGATGCTGGGCAAGACCGGCGAGCTGGCGCAGTACGTGCGCGAGCACGGCATCAAGATGATTTTCATCAGCCAGCCGATTTCGGCCCAGCCGCGCATCCGCAAGCTGATCGACGAATTGCAGGACACCACGGCCTCGGTCTATTTCCTGCCCGACGTCTACATCTTCGACCTGATGCAGGCGCGCTTCGACAACGTCGGCGGCATGCCGGTGATCGCCATCTGCGAGACCCCTTTCATGGGCCTGAACAGCACCATCAAGCGCGCCTCCGACGTCGCGCTGGCCGCGCTGATCCTGCTGCTGCTGGCGCCGCTGATGCTGGTGGTCGCCATTGCCGTGAAGCTGAGTTCGCAGGGACCGGTGATCTTCCGCCAGCGCCGCTACGGCCTGTATGGCGAGGAGATCATCGTCTACAAGTTCCGCTCGATGAGCGTGATGGAAAACGGCGCGACCGTCACCCAGGCCCAGCGCAACGACGGCCGGATCACGAAGATCGGCGGCTTCCTGCGCCGCACCTCGCTGGATGAGTTGCCGCAATTTGTCAATGTCTTGCAGGGCCGCATGAGCATCGTCGGCCCGCGCCCGCACGCGGTCGCGCACAACGAGCAGTACCGCAAGGTGATCAAGGGCTACATGTTGCGCCACAAGGTCAAGCCGGGCATCACGGGTTGGGCCCAGGTCAACGGCCTGCGTGGTGAAACCGCCACGCTGGACAAGATGGAAGCGCGCATCCAGTACGACCTCGATTACCTGCGCAACTGGTCGCTGTGGCTGGATCTGTGGATCGTGCTCAGGACGGTGAAGGTCGTATTGACGCGAGAAAACGCATTTTAAGTGTGTTTTGTCGGAAATTAAGTCTACTTAAGGTTGACTTAAAGGGGTGGATTCAATCGGATCGGCGCTTGCGGGCTCGATTGAGCTGCGTAGAATAATTGATGAGATTGCAATATTTAAGGGGCAGACCCATGTGGACTGCTACCTGAAAGGCAAGCAAGAACATGAAAAAAGCGCTGATCACAGGAGTGACCGGACAGGACGGCTCGTACCTCGCCGAACTGCTGCTCTCGAAGGGTTACGAGGTACACGGGATCAAGCGGCGCGCTTCGCTGTTCAATACCGGGCGCATCGACCACATCTACCAGGATCCCCACGTCGAAAACAAGAATTTCTTCCTGCACTACGGCGATCTGTCGGACACCTCGAACCTGAATCGCATCATGTGCGAAGTCAAGCCGGACGAGGTCTACAACCTGGGCGCCATGAGCCATGTGGCGGTGTCCTTCGAGTCGCCGGAATACACGGCCGACGTCGACGGCATCGGCACCCTGCGCCTGCTGGAAGCGATCCGCTTCCTGGGCCTGGAAAAGAAGACCCGCTTCTACCAGGCATCGACCTCCGAGCTTTACGGCCTGGTGCAGGAAACCCCGCAGCGCGAGACCACGCCTTTCTATCCGCGCAGCCCCTACGCGGTCGCCAAGCTGTATGCCTACTGGATCACGGTTAATTACCGCGAAGCCTATGGCATGTATGCCTGCAACGGCATCCTGTTCAACCACGAATCCCCGCGCCGCGGCGAGACCTTCGTCACCCGCAAGATCACGCGCGGCCTCGCCAACATCGCCCAGGGCCTGGAGCAGCAACTCTTCCTCGGCAACCTGGACGCCATGCGCGACTGGGGCCACGCGCGCGACTATGTCGAGATGCAATGGCTGATGCTGCAGCAGGACAAGCCCGAGGACTACGTGATCGCCACCGGCCGCCAGTACTCGGTGCGTACCTTCGTCGAGCTCGCCGCGCGCGAGCTGGGCATGGAAATCGCCTGGCAGGGCGAGGGCGTGAACGAGCGCGGCGTCGTCGCTTCCCTCAGCGGCGACAAGGCGCCGGGGGTGGTGATGGGGCAGCCGATCGTTGCGGTCGATCCCCAATATTTCCGTCCGACGGAGGTCGACACGCTGCTGGGCGATCCGGGCAAGGCGCGCGAACGCCTCGGCTGGGAACCGCGCACCCCTTTCGCGGCGATGGTGCAGGAAATGGTGGCGTCCGATCTGGACACGGCGCGCCGCCACAAACTGCTGGCATCGCATGGTTACAACGTTGCAATTTCAATGGAGTGAACGTTGAATACTCAGCCTCGCATCTACGTCGCCGGCCATAACGGCCTGGTCGGCTCGGCCATCGTGCGCGCCCTGCGCGCGCAAGGCCATACGAATATCATTACCCGCAGCCACCAGGAACTGGAGCTGACGGACCAGGAGCAGGTCCGACAATTCTTCCGTAACGAAGCCATCGACCAGGTCTACCTGGCGGCCGCGAAGGTCGGCGGCATCCACGCCAACAATAGCTACCCGGCGGACTTCATCTACGACAACATGATGGTGCAGGCCAATGTCGTGCACGAAGCCAGGGTCAACGGGGTGCAAAAGCTGCTGTTCCTGGGCTCGTCCTGCATCTACCCGCGCATGGCGCCGCAGCCGATCAAGGAAGAGTACCTGATGAGCGGCACGCTGGAGCCGACCAATGAACCCTACGCCATGGCCAAGATTGCCGGAATCAAGCTGTGCGAGAGCTACAACCGCCAGTACGGCACCGACTACCGCAGCGTGATGCCGACCAATCTCTACGGTCCGGGCGACAACTACCACCCGGAAAACAGCCACGTGATCCCGGCCCTGATGCGGCGCTTCCATGAAGCCAAGCTGGCGAATGCGCCGGAAGTCGTGATCTGGGGCAGCGGCAAGCCGATGCGCGAATTCCTCTATGTCGACGACATGGCGGCCGCCTGCGTCCATGTGATGAACCTCGACCACGACACCTATGCGAAGCTCACCGATCCGATGCATTCGCACATCAACGTCGGCACCGGCGAGGACGTCACCATCGCCGAGCTGGCGCGGCTGGTGGGCGAGGTGGTCGGCTACAAGGGACGCATCGGCTTCGATACCAGCAAGCCGGACGGCACGCCGCGGAAGCTGCTGGACGTCTCGAAGCTCAGGCAGCTCGGCTGGCAGGCCACGACCCCGCTGCCGGAGGGCCTGCGCCGCGCCTATGCCGCTTTCGTTGAGCTGATGGAAGCGCAGGAGAACCGGGCCGCGGCCTGACACGTGAAGCGTACGCAAGGCGAAGGTTGAGTGTTAGCCGACGAACAGAGCCCCAAGCGTGCGGCACCCAGAATGCATCAGTAGCAGACTGAAATGTGAGACATCTTCGTCATAAAAAGAGTTCCCACCAACCCAAGGAAACTAAAGTGAACACACACCACCTGGCGGCCATGAAAACGAGCCATGCCCCCTCCACTCCGAAACGCGTGCTGTGCGCCGCGCTGATCCTCGTTGCGGCAACCTTGAGCGCGTGCGGCGACAAGGCCAAGGAAAAGAAACCGGGACAAGCGCTGGCCAGCGTCAACGGCGAAGAAGTCACGGTGCTGCAGCTGAACGAGGAGCTGCAGCGGGCAGGCGTCTCGGCGGCCCAGCAGGACACCGCCAGCAAGCAATTGCTTCAGGTCCTGATCGACCGCCAGTTGCTGGAGGAGGCAGCGGCCAAGGAAAACCTGGACCGCGATCCCAAGGTCATGCAGGCGATCGACCGCGCCAAGTCGCTGATCATCGCCCAGGCCTATCTGCAGAAGCGGGTCGGCAACGTGACCAAGCCGACGCCGAAAGAGGTCGAGGATTACTTCAATGCCCATCCGGAATTCTTCTCCAACCGCAAGCAGTTCAGCATGAGCGAAATCGTGATCGGTGCCAACGACCTGACGCCGGAAGTACGGGCCGCCGCCGACAGCGCCAAGTCGCTGGAGGAAGTCGCGGTCTGGCTGGATGCCCACAAGCTCAAGTATGGACGCACCCAGGTCACCCGCAGCACCGCCGACGTGCCGCCTGAGCTGTCGTCGAAGCTGCTCGGCATGCCGAAGGGGCAGCTGTTCGTGGTCAAGGAAGGTTCACGTGCGATGTTCATTTCGGTGACCGAAGTCAAGGACGCACCGGTCACGCTGGCGGTTGCCTCGCCGCAGATCGAGCAGTTCCTGGTCAACAAGAAAAACAAGGAGCTGGCTACGGCCGAGCTGCAGCGCCTGCGTGCCGACGCCAAGATCGAGTACCTGAACAAATCGCTGATGCCCGACCCGAAATCGGCGCCGACGCTGCCGGCTGGCGGTGCGCCGACCAGCGCGGTGGCGAGGACCAACGGGGTGCCGGTTGCCGACCAGCAGGGCGGCGTACCGGCCAACGGTGCCGCCGCGACACCGGCGCCGGCGTCGGAAAACAATGCCGACAAGGCAGCGCTCGACCGCGGCGTCGCCGGACTGAAGTGACACGTTCAACATTGATCAAAAAGAGGGAACAAAAATGAAACGACTCGTACACTGGATGATCGCAGCAACCCTGGCATTGGCCGCCGGTTTTACCAGCGCCGCCGAAGTGGTGCTGGGCCCGGGCGATGTGGTCAAGGCAACGGTCTACGGCAGCCCGGACCTGGCCACCGAGACCCGCGTCTCCGAAGCCGGCAGCATGACCTTCCCGCTGCTGGGTGAGGTGCAGGTCGGCGGCCTGACCACGCAGCAGGCCGAGAAGAAGATCGGCGGCCTGCTGGAGAAGGGCGGCTACCTGAAGAAGGCCCAGGTCAACCTGTTGATCACCACCCTGGCCAGCCAGCAGGTGTCGGTGCTGGGCCAGGTCAACCGCCCGGGACGCTATCCGATCGAGGGCAAGCGCAAGGTGCTCGATTTGCTGGCGATCGCCGGCGGCATCAGTCAGGATGGAGGCGACATGGTCAGCCTGGTACGCAACCGTAACGGCAAGACCACCCGCGAAACCATCGACATCGTCGACATGGTGCGCAAGGGTGAACTGGACCGCGACTACGAAGTGGCCGGCGGCGACATCATCTTCGTCGAACGCGCACCGCGCGCCTACATCTCCGGCGAAGTGAACCGTCCGGGTCCGTTCCGCATCGAGCGCGCGATGACCGTGCAGCAGGCCGTCTCGGCCGGCGGCGGCCTGACCCAGCGCGGCACCCAGCGCGGCCTGCGCGTGACCCGCAAGGATGCGAGCGGCGTGGCGCATACGATCGACGTGAAGAACGACGACCTGGTGCAGACCGACGACGTCATCACGGTGCGCGAATCGTGGTTCTGATTTTTGTGTAAGGCAGTCCCGGTTTCCTGTTCCACCCCGTTTTGAAAAAGGTTCATCATGAACGTCCATCAATTCCTGCTGATCTTGCTTGCACGGAAGAAGATCATCCTGACGACCCTGCTGGTCACGGTCGCGCTGGCCCTCGGGTTCAGCCTGATCCAATCCAAGACGTACAAGGCGACAGCATCCGTTCTGTTGAACTACAAGGGGGTGGATCCGCTGACCGGACTGACCATGCCGGGTCAGCTGCTGCCGGGCTATATGGCCACCCAGATCGACATCATCAGCAGCAAGAACGTGGCGCTGCGGGTGGTCGATGCGCTGCACCTGGCCAGCAGCCCGGCCGTGATCCAGCAGTTCAACGAAGCCACCGAAGGCCGTGGCTCGGTGCGCGACTGGTTGGCCGACCTGCTGCTGAAGAAGCTCGAGATCGTGCCCTCGCGCGAATCCTCGGTGGTCGAGATCAGTTTCAAGGGCGCCGACCCGGCCTTCGCGGCGGCGGTCGCCAACGCCTTCGCCGACGAGTACCAGAAGATCACCGTTCAGCTCAAGACCGAGCCGGCCAAGAAAGCCTCGTCGTACTTCAATGAACAGACCAAGCAGCTGCGCGACAACCTCGAAGCCGCCCAGGCCCGCCTCTCCAAATACCAGCAGGAGAAGGGCATCGTCAGTCTCGACAACAACCGCGTCGACGTCGAACTGTCGCGCCTGAACGACCTGTCCGGCCAGCTGGTCCAGGCGCAGACCGCCGCGATGGAAGGCAACTCGCGCCAGGCCGCCGCCGGTTCGGCCCTGACCTCGCCGGACGTCGCCAACAATGCCCTGATCCAGCAGATGCGCGCCAACCTGGCGACCGCCGAAGGCAAGTTCGCCGACACCTCCCAGCGCTACGGCAAGAATCACCCGCAGTACCAGGCCGCCAAGGCCGAGCTGGACAAGGTGCGCGGCGAGCTGAACGCCGCCCTCGGCACCGTCTCCCGCAGCGTCGGCGCGAATGCCCAGGTGCTGCGTGCCCGCGAATCCGAGCTGCGCGAAGCCGTCGCCCAGCAGAAGGCCAAGGTGCTGGAACTGAACCGCGCCCGCGACGAACTCGGCGTGCTGCTGAAGGATCTCGACAGCGCCCAGCGCGCCTTCGACGCCGCTTCGCAGCGCTTCTCGCAGACCCGGATCGAAGCGCAGTCCGAGCAGTCCGACATCTCGCTGCTGAACCCGGCCGTGGCGCCGACCGAGCCGTCCGGCCCGCGCGTGCTGCTGAACACCCTGATCGGCATCCTGGCCGGCACCGTGCTGGGCGTCGGCCTGGCCCTGCTGCTGGAACTGCTGAACCGCCCGGTGCGCTCGCCCAGCGACGTCAAGGACATGCTGGGCATCCCGGTGCTCGGCACCATCGAATGGAAACCGGCGCGCGGCCGTCTCGGCGGTATCCGCTCCCTGGCACCGCGCCGCCTGCTGCGCCTGAACTGATCGAGGACAGACCATGAATTCTCCGATGCTATCCGCCGTCCACGCCGACCACGCCGCCGAAATGAGCATGGGCGCCCTCCTGCTCGATTCGGGCAAGCTCAATCCGGAAGACGCCGAACGCGTGCTGCGCATGCAGAAGGAAACCGGAATCCGCTTCGGCGAAGCGGCCGTGCGCCTGGGCCTGGTGAGCGAGGACGACATCCAGCAGGTGCTGGCGCGCCAGTTCTCCTATCCCTATCTGCAGAAAGGGCAGGCCGGGCTGTCGCCCAAGCTGATCGCCGCTTATGAACCGTTCTCGCCGCAGGTCGAGTCGCTGCGTGCGATCCGCAGCCAGCTGATGCTGCGCTGGTTCGCACGCGGACGGCGCGCCCTGGCCATCGTCGGCGTCGACCAGGACGACGGCGCCGCGCTGTTCGCGGCCAACCTGGCGATCGTGTTCTCCCAGCTCGGCGAGCAAACCCTGCTGGTGGACGCCAACCTGCGCGCCCCGCGCCAGCAGGATACGTTCGCGATCAAGCCGCGCGCCGGCCTGTCCGACCTGCTGGCCGGACGCGCCGACCTCGACGTCATCGCACGGGTGCCGGCCTTCGTCGACCTGTCGGTGATGCCGGCCGGGACGCTGCCGCCGAACCCACAGGAACTGCTGGCGCGCGAGGGCTTCCGCAACCTCAACACCATGCTCGAGAGCCGCTACGACGTGGTGCTGTACGACGTGCCGCCCTTCCATGTCGGGGTCGACGCGATCGCGGTCGCCAGCCGTGCCGGCGGCGCGCTGCTGGTCACGCGCAAGAACTACACCCGTATTTCGCACATCGGCCGCACCGCCGAACATCTGGTCGACGCCGGCTGCGAGATCCTCGGTTCGGTGGTGATGGAGTTCTGAAATGAACACGCTGGCCATTCGCTCGATGCGCTCTTTCCGTGCCGCGCTGCCCGAATGGTGGCCGGTACTGCTCGGCCTGGCCGTGCTGTTCGTCCCGACTTTCTACGACCTGTTCACCGGGGCCTGGGTCGGCGAAGAGCAGGGCCATGGCCCGATCATCTTCGGCCTGGCCTTGTGGCTGATCTACCGCAAGTGGCCGGAGATGCTGGAAGCGACCACGCCGCCGCGCGCCAGCTGGACCGGCTGGCCCATCCTGGCGATCGGCCTGCTGACCCACATGCTGGGGCGCTCGCAGAAGATCCTGATGCTCGAAGTGCTGTCGATCATCCTGGTGATGATGTCGGTGCTCTTGATCAAGCGCGGCGGGCGCTCCATGCGCGTGCTGTGGTTCCCGTTCTTCTTCATGATCTTCATGGTGCCGCTGCCCAGCGAATTCGTGGCGGCGGTGACGATGCCGATGAAGATGGCGGTCTCCTGGGGCACCGAGCACATCCTGTTCGCCTTCGGTTACCCGATCAGCCGCTCCGGCGTGATCCTGCAGATCGGCCAGTACCAGTTGCTGGTGGCCGATGCCTGCGCCGGCCTGCAGACCCTGCTCACGCTGGAGGCGCTGGGCCTGTTCTACCTGAACCTGATGCGCCACCCCTCGGCCTTCCGCAACGTCGGCCTGGCCCTGTTCATCATCCCGATCTCGTTCTCGGCCAACGTGATCCGCGTGATCGTGTTGACCCTGATCACCTATTACTACGGCGACGCGGCGGGGCAGGGCTTCCTGCACGGCTTTGCCGGCATGGTGCTGTTCGTGACCGCGCTGGTGCTGATCCTGTCGATCGACTCGGCCCTGCAGTGGACCATCCGCCGCAGGGAGGCGAAGAACGCGCCGCTGCGCAGCAGGGAGGCCGCATGAACCGCAAATTTGCCGCCAGCGTGATCCTGGGCGTGGCGATGGCCGGCACCTCGGCCCTGACCGGCGCCCTGACGCCGACCCAGAAGGTGGCCGACGCCCGCGCCAACTTCAATCTCGACACGATGATCCCGAAGAGCTTCGCCGGTTGGACCATCGACAACAGCGTGGTGCCGCTGACACCCGATCCGAACCAGAAGGAACTGATCGCCGCGCTCTACGACCAGACCCTGTCGCGCACCTATATCAACGCCCAGGGACAGCGCGTGATGCTGTCGATTGCCTACGGCGGCGACCAGAGCAAGCAGCTGCAATTGCACCTGCCCGAGGTCTGCTACGTGGCGCAAGGCTTCGACATGCTCAAGGACCGCCGCGACGAGCTGGCGACCGGCTTCGGCAAGTTGCCGGTCAAGCGCCTGGTGGCGCGCCAGAACGCGCGCAACGAGCCGATCACCTACTGGGTCACGATCGGCGACAAGGCCGTGATGTCGGGCCTCGACCAGAAGCTGCAGCGCTTCATGTACGGCCTGTCGGGCCGCATCCCGGACGGCATGCTGGTGCGCGTCTCGACCATCGAGGCCGACGAGGGCAATGCCTACAAGGTCCAGGACCGCTTCGTCAACCAGATGCTCGGTGCGCTCGACCCGCAGGCGCGCAGCCGCCTGCTGGGCGCGGCCACCAACCACGGATAGCGGTCTTCGATGCAGAACTTCATCCTCTACGTCTACACCTCGCTGCCTTTCATCATCGTCGCACTGCTGTGCCTGCTGGCGGTGGTCGGTGCCGGCATCGGGATGGTGCGGCCGCGCTGGCTGGCGTATGCCTACATGCTGGTGTTCTTCTGCATGAACTCGACCACCTACGGCTCGCTGTCGACCGCGGGCTCGCCCGGCATCTACACCCGCGGTTCCGGCGTGCTGCTGTTCCCGCTGCTGTTCTGGATGATGTTCGCGTTCTGGTGCTGCGCCCGCGTGTCGGCCAACTTCCAGCGTTTTCCGACCCCGCCGTGCAACCTGCGGCCCTGGTTCCTCGCCTGGTTCCTGCTGCTCTGCGGCCACGTCGCGGTGGGCCTGTTCATGGACGTCAAGCTGCAGGACATCCTGACGGTGGCCGGCTTCTCCAACATCATCTGGATGGCGCCGCTGGTCTCGCTGCTGCTGCTGTCCTTCGGTACCCGCGACGATGTGGTGGAACTGTCGCGCTTCATCATGCTGGCGGGCCTGGGCCGTGCGCTGTTCGGCCTGGTGCGCTGGGCGATCTTCAAGGGCGACCCGAACAACGTCTATGCCAACATGAACGGCCTGAAGATCAAGCTGACCTTCTTCGACATCAACGACAGCCTGCTGTGCACGATCGCGTTCGCGATCGCCGCCGTCAACCTGTTCCAGATCGTGAAAACCAGGCGCGGCAGTTTCTGGCACCTGGTCGAATGGGCCACCCTGTGCGTGACCGCCATGTGCGTGGTGCTGTCCTACCGCCGCACCGCCTGGATCGGCTTCGTGCTGGCCGGCCTGATCGTCATGATGCGCTTCCCGATGCAGCGCCGCCTCCAGCTGATGGTGCTGGGCACGCCGGTGGTGGGAGTGGGATTGCTGTACGCCGCGTTCAAGCGTCTCGGCCAGACCAAGGGCGCGCATGGCCTGTCCAGCCTGTTCTTCGACATGCAGTCGAAGCGTTTCGGCAGCGAGAGCGAACGGGTGCTGGAGCTGAAGTTCGCGATGGGCGACTTCCTGTCGCATCCGCTCACCGGCATCGGCACCTGGGGCCGCTACACGGGCTACCAGCACATTTCGTGGCAGGCCAATCCGGACGGCGGCCTGTTCCTGCACAGCGGCGTGCTGCACATCGCCCTGAAAGCCGGCCTGCCCGGGCTGGTCCTGCTGGGCGGCACCATCTTCGCCTTCGCCGCCTTCGCGCGCCGCGCGCTGCGGACCGTGTCGCCGGAGGTGCTCGGGGTGGCGACCGCCGGCGCCGCCGGGCTGGCCTTCATGCTGCCCGACCTGCTGGTCGGCACGCCGTTCCCGCAGGTGCGCACGACCCAGATGCTGGCGATCTGCCTGGCCCTGCCTTATGTGGCGATGGCCGTGTGCCGCGAAGCTGCCGTCCAGCCGGTAAGGGAGACGAACAAGCGCGGCCACGTCAACCTGGTGCCGGCGCAAGCCCCGCTTTGAGATGACTCCGAGCCTGGTTCGCAACGCCTTCTCCAACCTGCTCGGCGCCGTCATTCCCGCGCTGGTCGCCCTGGGCACCGTACCGCTGGTGGTCAAGGGCCTGGGCGATGCGAACTACGGCGTGTATTCGCTGGTCACCGCCATCGTCGGCTATTTCGCCGTCATCGACATCAACGTCACCGCCGGCTCGGTCAAGTACATCGCCGAATTCAATGCACGCCAGGACCAGAAGCGCATCGACGAGACCGTGTTCTTCGGCCTGGCCGTCTATTCGCTGCTGGGCCTCCTTGGCGCCATCGGGCTGTACGGCGGCGCCCACTTCTTCGTCACCCGCGTGTTCTCGGTGCCGCCGCAGCTGGTGGGGGAGGCCGCCGCCACCCTGAAGCTGGCGGCGCTCGGCTTCTTCCTCGGCCAGCTGCAGAGCTATCTGCAGAGCATCCCGCAATCGCTGATGCGCTACGACATCGCCGGCCGGATCGAGATGGTGTTCGGCACCGGCGTGCCGCTGCTGACGGTGGCCGTGCTGATGCTGGGCCATGGCCTGTTCGAGGTGATCCTGCTGCGCGTCGTCGCCAGCGCGATCAACTGCGTGGTGCTGTGGCGCTACGTCCGCCGCCTGCTGCCGGAACTCGCCTGGCGCCGGCCGGGCGCCCAGATCCGGCGCGAGCTGCTGGGCTTTTCCGCCTATTCCTTCCTCAGCCGTTTCGCCGGTCTGTCGTATGCCTATGCGGACAAGCTGATCATCGGCGCCCTGGTGGGGGTGACCGGGCTGGCGTATTTCACGGTGGCCTCGACCCTGGCGAACCGCATCCTCAGCCTGACCTTCCGCCTGTCGGGCGTGCTGTTCCCGGCTGCCAGCGCCCTGGCCGCGCGCGGCGAGCTGGAGCGCCTGCGCGCCCTCTACCTGAAGGCCAGCCGCTATGTCGTGTTCATCAACGCCTCGGTGCTGGTGCTGGTGGCCGTGTTCTCCTATCAGATCCTGTATTACTGGATGAACCCGCAGTTCGCGCGCGCCGGCCAGGTGGTGCTGACGGTGATGGCGCTGTCGCAGTTCATCGATTCGCTCACCAGCCTGCCGTCGCTGGTCAACGACGGCATGGGGCATCCGCGTGTCAGCGGCATGTTCGCGCTGGTGCGCGCGGCCTTCGGCCTGGTCGTGGTGTGGTTCGGCGTGGATGGCTGGGGCATCGTCGGCGCCGCCTGGGGCCACCTGATTGCATCCGTGCTGATGACCTGCATCTTCCTGGCGGCGGTACACGGCCGCACCGTGCCGGCGCGGATGAAGGACCTGGTGCGCCATGCCTACCTGCCGAGCGTGTTCGGGGTTGGCCTGGTGGCCGTGCTCGCCGACGCCGGCAATCGCCTGTTCGACGGCGGTCCGCTCGACCTCGTGCTGCTGGTGCTGCTGACGGTGGCGCTGCTGTTCGCCTGGGGCGCGCTTTTCGTGATCGAAAAGGACGACAAGATTCTCGCCTGGTCCAGAGTCAAAGGTTTATTGTCGATGAGGAAAGCAGTTTGAAGATCCTGATGGTATCGGAGGATTTGCCGGGCACCCAGATCGGCGGCCTGGGCAAGCATGTCGTCACCCTGTCCAACGCCCTGCTGGAGCAGGGACATGAAGTCGACATCATGGGACGCAGCGACCGCTTCCATGCCGAGGCTGCTCGCGAGATCGGCTTCCGCGGCCGGCTGCTGCCCGGCTTCGCGTTTGCGCGGCCCGGCTGGAAGGAGTCCCAGCTGGGCTTCTTCAACCCGGTCAAGCGCCCCTGGTTCGCGCGGCGGGTGGCGCGCGCGCTGATGCGCGAGGCCGGCCAGTACGACGTGGTGCACTACCACGGCCACCTGCCGATGGTGGGGCGCTACGTGCCGCCGACGATGAACTTCGTCCAGACCCGGCACGACCAGGGCAGCGAATGCGTGACCCACCTGCGCTTCAAGGAAGGGCATGTGTGCGAGACGCGCGACCGGCGCGACTGCGCCGCCTGTATCCATCCGGCGCCGAATTCGCTGCGCCGGACCGTTTCTGGCTTTGCCGTACAGCGCTACCGTTCCGAAACGGCCGAGTCCTTCGCGCGCCACAAGACGGTGTTCGTGTCCGACTTCCTGCGCCGCGCCTTCCTGCGCTCGGTGCCGGACGCCGACCTGTCGCGCGCTTGCGTGATCCACAACTTCATCCGCTATCCCTTCCTGCGCGAGCTCGCGGCTCAAGCCGGCGAGCTCCGGGCAGGGGAGGTGCTGCTGGTGGGACGCATCGATACCGGCAAGGGCTTCGGCGAATTCCTGGGCCAGGTCGCCGGCTGGCTGCCGCCGCATGCGCGGGTCACCATCGTCGGCGACGGCCCGCTGCGCGAGCAGCTCGAGAGCCGCTACGCCGGTCCGCAGGTGCGCTTCCTCGGCTGGCAGCCCTATGGCGAGGTCATCAAGCTGTCGGCGCGCAGCCACGTGCTGGTGGTGCCGTCGGTGTGCGAGGAAGCCTGCTCCACCACCGTGCTGGAAGCGCTGGCGCTCGGCAAGCAGTGCGTGGCGCTGGCGCGCGGCGGCACGCCGGAGCTGGCCGCCTACCAATATTACGACGGCCAGCTGCAGCTGGCAGAGACCATGCCGCGGCTGGTGGAGCGGCTGGTCGGCATGCTGGGACGTGCGGCAGTGACGGTGCCGCTCCCGGATTCCTTCGCGATGGACGTGTCGCGCGCCATCCCTCAACTACTCGATCTCTACGCCAAATGACCATGACCAGCAAACCCACCTTCTCGATCGTCACCTGCACCTGGAACAGCGCCGCCACCTTGCCCGATACCCTTGCCTCGGTGCAGCGCCAGACCTGCCAGGACTTCGAACACATCTTCGTCGACGGCGGCTCGACCGACGGCACGCTGGAGATGATCGCCGCCTACCCGGGCCGCAAGCGCGTGCTGCGCGACGTCGGCGGCGGCGTCAGCCGCGCCATGAACCAGGGCATCGAAGCGGCCACCGGCGAATACGTGGCCCACCTGCACTCGGACGATTACTACGCCAGCGACGACGTGCTGGAGACGGTTGCCGAGCGCTTCGCCAGGGAAGGGACGGATTGGGTGTTCGGCAACGTGCAGGTGCTCAAGAACGGGGCCCTGGTGCCGCCTTATCCGATGCTGCCGTTCAGCTTCGATTCCTTCGCCGCCGGCCGCGCCTGGGTGCCGCATCCGGCCGTCTTCATCCGCCGCAGCGCCTTCGGCCGGGTCGGCATGTTCGACGAACAGCTGAAGTACGCGATGGACGTCGACCTCTGGCTGCGCCTGGGCCGGGTGGCGCGGCCGTCGACCGTCGACCGCCCGCTGGCGGTGTTCCGCGACCATGCCGGCAGCCTGTCCTCGGCCAACCGGATCAAGGCGCGCCAGGAAGAATTCGCGGTCCGGCGGCGCTACCTGACGCAGGCGCCATTGGCTTTTGGTATCTACTGCCTGCGCTACATGAAACGCATGCGGACCCTGCGCGCGGAAGAGGCGGTTTGACTTGTAGTTTTTAAGGCAAGTTTGCAGAATTGCTCTCGGAGTTTCCAGACTGTCTTTTCAGTTGAAAAACGAGGCTGGTGTTATTGAAAATATTCCTTCTGCAAAGTTGTCCGTACACACGTTGGATTTTCGCGATGGGCGAGAAAAATCTTTGATTTCTAAGGGAATTTTGCCGCAGATCAATTGATGTGCGGTACTATTATTTGGAACCGGACAGCGTTTTTCACTCACAAAAAGCGCGCGTCGCCGAATACGTCTGGCGCCATGCCGACGAGCCATCCCTTGTAAGTCTTAGCTAATATTCTCGGAGCTCCCACATGAAATTTCATCGGAAAGGAATCGTCCTCGCGGTCGCCCTGATGTCGCTGTTCTGCTCGTTCAGCGCGCGTGCCGACTGGGCGCAATCCACCGATCCCCTCGTCGTCCAGCCGGCCCCGGCCAACGGACAGGTCCAGGCCCAGAACCCGCCCGGCTTCGCCTGGGCGCGCTATGCCTCCGGTCCGGCCAGCTACGTGATCGAGATCACGCCGGCCGGCGGCGCACCGGTGACGGCCACCGTCGACCGTAACTGGTATCTACCGACCAAGGCCATGGCGCTCGGCAACTACACCTGGCGCGTGCGCCCGGCGAACTCGTCCGACTGGTCGGCCCCGCGTTCCTTCGCGATCACCAGCAAATCGGCCGTGTTCGAAGTGCCCGACAACGCCACCCTGCGCGCCCGCATCCTGGCCAAGGCTCGCCCGCGCTCGCTGCCGGCGACCACCACGCCTTACTCGACCTGGAATACCGCCAAGAAGGCCGAGCTCGATCCTTACCTGAGCCGCCTCACCAACGAAGTCAAGCTGCAGATGGGTGCGCTGCCCAACCTGAGCGATGCAACGTGGCCGATCACCATCGGCGCCCCGCTGACGGCGCAGATGGCCGCCCAGCAGGTCGACGTGCGCAACAGGATCAACGAAGCCACCCGTCAGATGGAAGCCGCGGCCCTGCTGTGGCGCATCCGCAAGGACCCGATCTACCTGAACGAGGCGATCAAGCGCGGCGACCAGCTCGCCTCCCTGACCCCGACCGGCCCGACCAGCTACGCCAACCAGGACCAGGCCACCCGCCAGATCGCGCTGTCGCTGATCAAGGCCATCGACCTGCTGCCGGGTGACCTCGACGCCACCCGCCGCAACCGCTGGCTGGACGTCGTGCGCGTGCGCACCAACGAGATGTTCAGCAACCTGGCCGGCGACAACGGCCGCCTGGACCAGTTCCCGTTCGACTCGCACGGCAACACCCTGATGATCTTCATGTCGCTGATCTCGAGCCTGTCGCTGGGCGACATCCCGGATGCGCAGAAGTGGTTCGACTTCACCTTCCGCGCCTACGTGAACACGCCGTCGCCGTGGTCCGGTCCGGAAGGCGGCTACGCCAACGGCACCGCCTACGCCGAGTACGCGGCCGGCTACATGGTCGCGCTGTGGGATTCGATCAACCAGGCCACCGGCGTCAACATGTACGCCAAGCCCTGGACCCTCGGCTTCCTCGACTTCGCCATGATGCTGACGCCGCCGGGCTCGAAGGTCCACGCCTTCGGCGACGGTTCCGAGACCAAGCCGGATCCGCGCGTGTTCCACGCCTTCGCCCAGCGCCTGGTCAACCCGCGCGCCAACTGGTACCAATCCAAACTGGGCGGCATCGAAGACGGCATGCAGGTGCTGGAAGCGCCGTACCCGATGCCGATCGCCGGCAACACCGTGTTCGCGGCGCCGTCGAACGAGAACTATTACCCGAGCATCGGCTGGGTCGCGATCCACAGCGATATCGGCAACACCAACCGCAGCTCGTTCTTCTTCAAGTCGAGCCCATACGGTTCCTTCAACCACAGCCACGGCGACCAGAACGGCCTGCTGCTGTCGGTGGCCGGCCAGCCGCTGCTGATCAAGTCGGGCTGGTACGACTGGTACGGCTCGCCGCAGTGGAGCGACTGGTACCACCAGACCAGGTCGCAGAATGCGATCACCTTCGACGGCGGCAAGGGCCAGCTGGTCGACGGCTACCGCGAGCAGCTGCAGCGTAACGGCAAGATCACTGCGTGGGCGGTGAATCCGAACTACGACTACGCCGAAGGCGATGCGACCCCGGCCTACGGCGGCCAGCTGACGATGGCCAAGCGCCAGATCTGGTACTTCAAGGGCCAGGATGCGATGCTGGTGCGCGACAAGCTGTCGGCCGTGGTCCCGCACACCTACGAGTTCAACCTCCACGCCCCGGTGGCGTTCACGGTGGAGAGCCCGTCGAGCGTGAAGATCACGGCGGGCGGCCAGTCGGTCTGCCTGCGCGACCTGAACGGCAACGCCCCGTTCGCGACCTGGACCGGCCCGGCGGCGAAGGCCGGCGTGACCGAAGCGCACGGCGCCTTCTACCTGAAGAACGACGGCAAGTCGGTCGGCGAATTCCTGGTCCTGATGGACGTCGGCTGCAAGCGCCCGACCGTCAAGATCGGCGCCTCCGGCAGCACCCGTACCTTCACCATCGGTACCCAGACCGTGAATCTCAACTGATCCAAGCGTCCGTCGAGTTCCCGAAGCGCCGTGCTACACTCGGCGCGCGGGCCGGAATCCTTCGCAGGCAAGGCGCCGCGAAGGATTTTTTTTTCGCCGGTAGCTCATCATGAAGCAGGTCTTCCTCATCGCCGCCCACAAGGATCCCGCCCAGCTGAACGCGCTGGTCGAACGCCTGCGCGACGAGGACTTCCTGATCTACGTCCACCTCGACGCCAAGGGTGCCATCCAACCCGCCGAAGTCCACCCAGGCGCGCGCCTGGTCGGCCAGCGCGTCGCCGTGCACTGGGGTTGCTTCAGCCAGGTCGAGGCCACCCTCAATTCGCTGGCGCAGATCGTGGCCGAGGTGCCCGAGTTCGACAAGCTGCTGTTCCTCAGCGCCCAGGACTTCCCGCTGCTGTCGAACGCCGCACTGAAGTCGGCGCTGGCGGCATTGCGCGGGCACGAGCTGCTGGACACCGCGCCGATCGGCCGCGGACCGGGACAGTGGGCGGCCGCCTACCGCTACCAGTATTTCTACCGCCCGGACGCGGGGCCGGCGCTGCGCCTGGCCTGCTCGCTGGCGAACCGCGCGATGCGCGCCTGCGGCCTCACGCGGCGCATGCCGAACGGCCTGCAGCCCCATGGCGGCTCGTCATGGTGGGCGCTGTCGCGCGACTGCGTGCGCGAGGTGCTGGCGCGGATCCGCCGCGAGCCCGGCCTCCTGCGTTTCTTCCGCAGCGTGTCCTGCGCCGACGAGCTGTTCTTCCAGACCCTGGTGATGAATTCGCGCTTCAGGGAACGCGTGCTGTCGGAAAATTTCCGCTACGTCCAGTGGCCGCAGCGCGGCGCGCGCAATCCAAAGATCCTCGACGAGCACGACTTCGAGCGCATCGCCGCCTCGAACGCCCATTTCTGCCGCAAGATCGACAGCCGGACCAGCGCCGCGCTGCTGCAACGTCTCGAAGCGCTGCGGGCAGGCTGAATACCGCGCAATCGTGCGTCGGTACGGCTGCGTTAGAATAAATTCATGCCGACCCAGTTATCGATTGCCTGCATCCTTCGCGATCCGCTCCCTCCGACCCGTGCCGATGTGCTGACCCTGTTCGGTACCGAGATGCCGCGCTACGGCGTGCATACCGAGCTGGTGGGGCAGGGCGGGCAGGAAGCCGGCGCGCCCGGATGGCCGGCTGGCGGCATGCACGTGGTGGGGCGTCTTCACTCGCCGCTCGCCAGTGTCTGCTCGCCGCTGTGGGACCTCCTGGGCCTGTGGCGCGCCCTCGGCGGCTTGCGCGGCCTGACGCAGGGTCGGCGCCCGGACTGCCTGCAGGTGCGCGACAAGATCGCCAGCGGCGTGCTGGGCCGCGTGGCGGCCGCGCTGCTGCGCGTGCCCTTCGTCTACTGGATGTCCTTCCCCATCGTCGAAGGCTATGCGGTGCGCCGCGACGACATCGCGCGCCACCAGCGCGGCCCCATCGGCCGCCTCAAATGGGCGGCGCACGCGCTGCGCGCCTGGGCGTCCTGGCATGTCATCTACCGCCTGGTGCTGCCGGGCGCGCGTCACATCTTCGTGCAGAGCGATGCGATGGCCGACTGGCTGGCCAGCAAGGGTTTTCCACGCGAGCGCATGACGGCGGTGCCGATGGGTGTGGACGCCGCCCTGTTCGACCGCGCGACGGTCGAGCCCGTCGCCGATCCGCGCCTGGACGGCCGTCGGGTGGTGCTCTACCTGGGCCGCATCGCGCAGTCGCGCAGGTCCGATTTCCTGCTGGACGTCACCGAAGAACTGCGGCGCGAATGTCCCGAGGTCCTGCTGGTGATCGCCGGCGATGCGCCCTCGAACGACGAGATGGCGTGGATGCGGCGCGAGATCGCCGCGCGCGGGCTCGAACAACACGTGCTGCTGACCGGCTGGCTGCCCCAACGGACGGCGCTCGGCTATGCGGTGCGGGCCGAGGTCGGCCTGGCGCCGATGCCGCGCGGGGTGCTGGGCGACACCATGTCGCCGACCAAGGTGATCGAATACATGGCGCTCGGCATTCCCACCGTCGCCACCGACATTCCCGACCAGCAGCTGGTCCTGGCGCAGAGCGGCGCGGGCCTGTGCGTGCCGATGGAAGCGCAGGCTTTCGCGGCCGCCGTCCGCGAGTTATTGAACAATCCTGAGCAAGCCCGGCGGTTTGCCATGCGTGGCCCAGCGTACGTAAAAGCCCATCGTACCTATGATATTCTCGGCCGAAATGTTGCAAGAACTTATAAAAAGATCCTGATGGAGTAGCCCTGCACGATGTGGACCCATTCGCTCAAGTTCTCCCTGCGTTCTCTCGGGCGTGAACTGGTCCGCAACATCTGGGGGCGTCTGCTGGTCTACCCGGCCCTGGCAAGGAACGAGCGCTCGCGCGAGACCCTGGCCCGCTATGTGGCCAGGCGCGCCGCCAGGGTCGGCGTGCCGCTCGACGGCGATCCTTTCAGCCTGCCGCGCCTGGCGCCCGGCACCCCGCTGCTGACCAAGCAGGAGCTGCGCCAGCATCCCGAACGCCTGCTGCGCCCGCGCCGCTTCGGCTCCCTGATCCGCACCACCATCAAGACCAGCGGCACCTCCGGTACGCCGCTGACCATCGTCCAGTCGCTCGGCAATATGGTGCGCGAGGAGGGCTTCGTCTACCGCCAGCTGCGCTGGATCGGCTGGCGCCCCGGCCAGCCGCGCGCCTGGATTCGCGGCGACATCGTCTGCGCCGACCAGCCGGAGGACGGCCGCTACTGGTGCCGCGACTGGGTCGGCAACATGCTGATGATGTCCTCCTACCACCTGTCGAATGACACGATCGGCGCCTACGTCGCCGCCCTCGAAGGGGTCGATCCGGTCGTGATCCACGCCTATCCATCCTCGATCGCGGCGCTGGCGGCCTGGCTGAACGCGCGCGGACGACGCTACGAAGGCAGGGCGCTGAAGGGCGTGATGACCTCGTCGGAAACCATGGAGCCGGAGGTGAGGGCGGCGGTCGAACAGGCTTTCGGCGTCCGCGTGTTCGACTGGTACGGCCAGTCCGAACGGGTGGCCGCGATCGGCACCTGCGAGCACGGCAGCTACCACGTGCTGACCGACTACGGCAGCGTGGCCCTGCTCGACACCGACCAGCCGGAGGCATGCGAGCTGGTCGGCACCGGCCTGAACAACCTGGCGATGCCGCTGGTCCGCTACCGCACCGGCGACACCGTGATCCCCGGCGGCGAAGCCTGCGCCTGCGGCCGCGTGTTCCCGACCGTCAAGACCATCCTTGGACGCCAGGAAAAAGTCCTCACCCTGCCGGACGGCCGCATGATCGGCCGCCTGGACCGCATCTTCCAGGGCCACGACCGCCACCTGGTCGAAGGCCAGGTGGTGTATCGCGGCCACGGCCGCTTCCTGTTGCGGGTGGTGGCCACCGAGGGCTGGAGCGAGGCGGACGCGCGCGCGATGGTCGACAAATTCCTGCTGCGCGTGCCCGGCGTCGAGGTGAGCGTCGCGCGGATCGAGGCGATTCCGCGCGGACCGCGGGGCAAGTTCGAGTTCGTTATTGTCGATGAGGAAGACGAACCGTGCGCACCACGGGAAATTCATGATGTATGATCGAAATATTGCCCGTTTAATAAGAGCGTGTATTTTGTTGAAACATCCACCGACCATGCAGGGAAAAACCACGCCACGCATCCTGATGGTCGGTACCGCCCTGGAAGGCAGGGGCGGGGTGGCGGCGGTGGTATCCGTGCTGCGCCAGCATGGCTTGTTCGAGCGCGAGCGGGTGCGCTACGTCGCCACCCACCGCGAGGGCTCGAAAGCCGAGAAGGCGAAGGGCGCGCTGTCCGGTTTCTGGCAGACCGTGCTGGCCTGTGTGAGCCAGCATCCGGCCGTGGTGCACGTGCACGCGGCCTCGCGCGCCAGCTTCGTGCGCAAGTCCATCGTGCTGCTGATCGCCCGCCTGGCGGGCTGCAAGACGATTTTTCATCTGCATGGCGGCGGCTTCCGCCAGTTCGCCACCGTCGAGGCCGGCGCCCTGATGCGGCGCTGGATCCGCCACACGCTGGAAGCCAGTTCCGTCGTGATCACGCTGTCGGCCGGCTGGGCCGACTTCGTGCGCGCCTTTGCGCCGAAGGCCAGGGTGGCGGTGGTGCCGAATTCGGTGCCGCTGCCGGCGCCCTCCGGCATTCGCGGCGAAGCGCAGCGCGTCCTCTTCCTCGGCCGCATCGAGGAAGCCAAGGGCGTGTTCGAACTGCTCGGCGCCGGCGCCCGGCTGGCGACGCGCTTCCCGGACCTGCGCCTGGTGTTCGGCGGCGAGGGCGATGCGGAAGCATTGCGCCGCCGCGCGTCCGAGCTCGGCATCCTGGGGCGCATCGAACTGCCCGGCTGGCTCGGCCCGCGCGAACGCGACGGGCAGCTGGCGCGCGCCGCCGTATTCTGCCTGCCTTCGCATGCCGAGGGATTGCCGATGTCGATGCTGGAAGCGATGGCGGCCGGCCGGGCGGTGGTCGCCAGCAGCGTGGGCGGGATTCCGGAAACCCTCGTCGACGGCGACAACGGCCTGCTGGTGCCGCCGCGCGACGAGGCGGCGCTGGCCGGGGCGCTGCAGCGGGTATTGGGCGACGACGCCCTGCGTGCACGGCTGGCGGAGCGGGCGCGCGCAACCATCGAGCAGCATTACTCAACCGAGGTAGTGTGCGAGCAATTGTCCGCGATCTACCGTGACTTGGCGGGGACACAATGATGAGCGAAGCGACAGGCATGGTCTGGCTGGTGAACCGTTTGCGCTGCATGTCGGTGGCCGAGGTCGGCTACCGGATCCAGCAGGCGGCGGCGAAAGGGGTGGCGAAACGGCTCAGGCAGCGCGCCGCGCCGCCGCTGCCGCGCGCCCGCACCTTCGCCATCCATGGCGCGCCCGCCTTGAGCGCGGCCGAGCGCGAAGCCCTGCTGGCCGACGCCGACAGCATTTGCGCCGGCCACGTGGTCCTGTTCGCCGAACGCCGCTTCGACGTCGGCATGCCGCCGCTGTGGAACCGCGATCCCGAAAGCGGCGTGACCGGACCGGCCATCTACGCCGGCGACATCGCCATCACCAACCGCGACCAGGTCGGCGACATCAAGCATGTCTKGGAACTGAACCGCCACCTGCACCTCGTGCGCCTGGGCCAGGCCTGGGCCGCGACCAACGACGTGGCCTGGCTGCACGCCCTGCACCACCAGCTGCGCAGCTGGCTCGACCAGTGTCCGCCGCTGGTCGGCCCCAACTGGACCAGCTCGCTGGAACTGGGCATCCGCCTGATCAACTGGAGCCTGGTCTGGCAATTGATCGGCGGCGAGGGCAGCGGCCTGTTCGCCGGCGAGGACGGCGAGCGCCTGCGCGCCGACTGGCTCGATTCCATCCACGCCCACTGCAGCGCGATCGCGCGCCACCTGTCGCGCCATTCCTCGGCCAACAACCACCTGATCGGCGAACTCGCCGGCCTGTATGTGGGCGCCTCGATCTGGCCCTGCTGGAAGTCGTCCGGGGCCTGGCTCGAGCAGGCCAGGCGCGAACTCGAACACGAGGCCCAGGCCCAGTTCTCGCGCGACGGCGTGAACCGCGAGCAGGCCTTCGCCTACCACATCTTCTCGTCCGAATTCCTGTTCGTCGCCGGCCTGGTCGGCCAGGCCTGCGGCCATCCCTTCTCGCGCGCCTACTGGGCCAGCCTGCAGCGCGCATTACGATTCTTACGGTCGCTGCGCGACGTCGGCGGCAACGTGCCGATGGTGGGCGACGCCGACGACGGCATCGTGTTCCGCCTGGACGCCCCGGGCAGCGACCGTGCGGCCCAGCTGCTGGCCCTGGGCGACGCCGTGCTGCGGCGCCATGACAGCGCGTATGCGAGCGAGCATCCGGGCGTGCGCTGGCTGCTGCATACCCTGCCGGGCAAGCGCCCGGAAACCGATCCGCACGAATCCGAGACCGGCTGGGCCTTCCCGGACGGCGGCTACCTGCTGTTCGGCTCCCACTTCGGCGAAGCCAACGAGATCAAGGGCATGGTCGACTGCGGGCCGCTCGGCTACCTCGGGATCGCCGCCCACGGCCACGCCGACGCGCTGGCGCTGAACCTGTCGGTCGGCGGCGAGGAATGCCTGGTCGACCCCGGCACCTATTCCTACTGGCAGGAGCACAAGTGGCGAGACTACTTCCGCGGCACCTCGGCCCACAACACCGTGCGCATCGACGGTCTCGACCAGTCGGTGTCAGGCGGTCGCTTCATGTGGCTGAAGAAGGCCAGGGCGGCCATCGAAAGGATGCCGCAGTCGCCCCACGAATTTGATTTCCGCGGCTCGCACGACGGCTACGAGCGCCTGGCGGACCCGGTGCGCCACATGCGCAGCGTGCGTTTCGACGCCGCGACCTCCAGCCTGGTCGTGCGCGACGAGTTCGCCGCCAGGAAGCATCACCAGGTCGAGCTGTTCTGGCATTTCGCGCCGGGACTGAGTGTCCGCCTGGATAGTTCTGGCTTGCACGTGCGCGGTRAACGCTTCGCCCTGCAGATGCACGCCCATGGCGCCGACCTCAAGCTGGAACTGGTGCGCGCCAACGAAAATCCGCCGCTGGGCTGGTATTCGCGCTGCTACGAATCGAAGGAGCCTTGCGACGTGCTGAAGATCAGCACCGTATCGTCCGCCGTCCCGGTCGAGTGCAGGTTTACAATAACGTTTTTTTAATAACCCACCGTTGTAATAATTGTTTCAATACTAATTACTAGGGAACTTGTTTCATGCTCATTTATCTGGTTGCAGGCGCACGACCCAACTTCATGAAGATCGCTCCGATCGTCCGCGCGCTGCAGGCTCAATCACCGAAAACCCTGTCGTACAAGATCATCCATACCGGCCAGCACTACGACCGCGAGATGAACGACGTCTTCTTCGAGGAACTCGGCATTCCGCAGCCCGACGTCTTCATGGCCGCCGGCGGCGGCAGCCATGCCCAGCAGACCGCCAAGATCATGGTCGGCTTCGAGGAGCTGTGCCAGGACGAACGCCCGGCCGCCGTGCTGGTGGTGGGCGACGTGAATTCCACGCTGGCCTGCTCGATCGTCGCCAAGAAACTGAACATCCCGGTGGCCCACGTCGAGGCCGGCCTGCGCTCGGGCGACATGACGATGCCGGAAGAAATCAACCGCCTGGTCACCGACAGCATCTCGGACTGGTTCTTCGTCACCGAACCGGCCGCGCTGGAACACCTGCGCCGCGAAGGCAAGCCGGATTCCGCCGTGCATTACGTCGGCCACGTGATGGTCGACAACGTGCTGTACCAGGCCGACAAGCTGGCCCATGCCGACACCTCGGCTTTTGAAACCAGCGCCTACAAGCAGGCGCGCAAGGATGCGGGCGAGCGCTACGGCGTGATCACCATGCACCGCCCCAGCAACGTCGACGACAAGGAAACCTTCACCCGCATCGCCGGCGCCCTGAAGGAAATCTCGAACGAGCTGCCGCTGATCTTCCCGGTGCACCCGCGTACCCGCGCCAACATCGACAAGTTCGGCATCGACCTGGGCCCCAACATCACGCTGGCCGGTCCGCAGGCCTACATGGCTTTCCTCAACCTGTGGAAGGACGCCGCCGTCATCCTGACCGACAGCGGCGGCCTGCAGGAAGAAACCACCGCGCTGGGCGTGCCCTGCGTGACCATCCGCGAAAACACCGAGCGCCCCGTCACCGTCGACGAGGGCTCGAACGTGCTGGTCGGCACCGATCCGGCCGTGATCATGCTGGAAGCGCGCAAGATCCTGCGCGGCGAAGGCAAGCAGGGCCGCCGGCCGCACCTGTGGGACGGTCGCGCGGCGGAACGCATCGTCGCTGTATTGGCAACTGAGCTGGCCAAGGAATCGCAACAGAAACTCGAATGAGCACAAAAGGATGATCATATGAGCGAACGCATCACACTGATGGGGTGCTCCATCGACAACCTGTCGATGGAGGAAACACTGCAGACCATCGAGGGTTTCATCCATACAGGACGGCCCCATCAGCATGTGGTGGTGAATGTGGACAAGCTGGTCAAGGCCAGCCGCGATCCCGAGCTCAGGCAGATCATCAACGATTGCGCGCTCATCAATGTGGACGGCATGCCGGTCGTATGGGCGTCGCGCCTGCTCGGCAAGCCGCTCAAGGAAAGAGTCGCCGGCGTCGACCTGTTCGAGGCGCTGATGCGCCGCGCGGGAGAGAAGGGCTGGCGCGTGTTCCTGCTGGGTGCGAAAGAAGAAGTGGTCGGCAAGGTGGCCACCACCTACCAGCGCAAGTATCCGAAGCTGGTGCTGGCCGGCTACCGCAACGGCTACTGGAAGGGCGAGGCGGAAGAGGCGCAAGTCGTGGAGCAGATCCGCGAGGCGCGCCCGGATTTGCTGTTCGTGGCGATCAGTTCGCCGAAAAAAGAGCAGTTCCTCGGCCGCTACCAGGCCGAGATGAAGATTCCGTTCGCGATGGGCGTGGGCGGCACCTTCGACGTGGCGATCGGCCACGTCAAGCGTGCGCCGGTGTGGATGCAGAAGTCGGGGCTGGAATGGTTCTACCGTTTCCTGCAGGAGCCACGGCGCATGTTCCGCCGCTACTTCATCGAGGACATGGCCTTTCTCCGACTCTTCGTCAAAGAGGCGGTAAGCGGCCGCCGCAAGGCATAAACCAAACAGGGATTACGGCAGCCACAGAAGCTGCCGCACGAATAAATCGAGGCGCCAGCCGGCAACATGACCGGCATGGCGACAGGCATAACTTTTACGAAAGCACATATCAATGAAGATTCTGGTTACCGGCGGCATGGGTTATATCGGTTCGCACACCGTGGTTGAACTGCAGAACGCAGGCCACGAGGTGGTGGTGGTCGACAACCTGTCCAACGCCAACCGTTCCGTGCAGGAACGGGTGACTCGCATCACGGGGAAGGCTTTCGAATTCGTCGAGGCCGACATCCGCGACCGCGCGGCGATGGAAGCCGCGTTCGGCGCGCACAAGATCGACGCCGTGATCCACTTTGCCGGCCTGAAGGCGGTCGGCGAATCGGTGGCGCAGCCGCTGCGCTACTACGACAACAATGTCTCCGGCAGCGTGGTGCTGTTCGAGACCATGGCCAAGTTCGGCTGCAAGACCCTGGTGTTCTCGTCGTCGGCCACGGTGTACGGCGACCCGGCCTCGGTGCCGATCCGCGAAGACTTCCCGCTCTCGGCCACCAACCCCTACGGCCGCAGCAAGCTGATGATCGAAGACATCCTGCGCGACCTGTTCAAGGCCGAGCCGGACTGGCACGTCGCCCTGCTGCGCTATTTCAACCCGGTCGGTGCCCACGAAAGCGGGCTGATCGGCGAGGAGCCGAACGGCATCCCCAACAACCTGCTGCCCTATATCGCCCAGGTCGCCAACGGCCAGCGCGAGAAACTGTCCGTGTACGGTGGCGACTACCCGACCCCGGACGGCACCGGCATGCGCGACTACATCCACGTGGTCGACCTGGCGATCGGCCACGTCAAGACCCTCGACAAGCTGGCCCAGGGCGCCGGACTGCATACTTACAACCTGGGCACCGGCAATGGCAACAGCGTGCTGGAAATGGTGCATGCCTTCGAAAAGGCCTGCGGCAAGCCGATTCCGTATCAGATCGTAGACCGTCGCCCCGGCGACATCGCGAAGTGCTACGCCGACCCGACCCGCGCGCGCGAGGAACTCGGTTGGACGGCGAAGCGTGACATCGCGCAGATGTGCGCCGACTCCTGGCGCTACCAGACTACCCCAAAATGAGCATGAGGACCGAACCATGAAAGCGATGATTCTTGCAGCAGGCAAAGGCACCCGCGTACGTCCGCTGACCTATGACCTGCCGAAACCGATGATCCCCGTGCTGGGCAAGCCCGTGAYGGCTTACCTGATCGAACACCTGCGCAAGCACGGCGTGTCCGAGATCATGGTCAACGTCAGCCACCTGCACGAAAAGATCGAGGAATACTTCGGCGAGGGCGAGCAGTTCGGCGTCCAGATCGGCTACTCCTTCGAAGGCTATACCAAGGAAGACGGCGAAGTGGTGGCGGTGCCGATCGGCTCGGCCGGCGGCATGAAGAAGATCCAGGAATTCGGCGGCTTCTTCGACGACACCACCATCGTCCTGTGCGGCGACGCCCTGATCGACCTCGACCTGAAGGCGGCCCTGCTGGAGCACCGCCGCAAGGGGGCGATGGCCACCGTGATCACCAAGGAAGTGCCTTGGGACAGGGTGTCGAGCTATGGCGTGGTGGTCACCGACCAGAACGGCCGCATCACCCAGTTCCAGGAAAAGCCGAAGCAGGAAGAGGCGCTGTCGAATTTCATCAGCACCGGCATCTACATCTTCGAACCCGAAGTCATCGACCTGATCCCCTCGGGCGTGGAGTTCGACATCGGCTCCCAGCTGTTCCCGCTGCTGGCGGAGAAGGGCATGCCCTTCTATGCCCAGGGCCGCCCGTTCAACTGGCTGGACATCGGCAGCGTGTCGGATTACTGGGAAGTGCTGCAGAGCGTGCTGACCGGCGAAGTCAATCACATGGACGTGCCCGGCATCGAGATCGAGCCCGGCCTGTGGGTGGGCCTGAACACCAGCATCGACTGGAACGGTACCACCATCAAGGGCCCGGTCTATATCGGCTCGGGCGTCAAGATCGAGGCCGGCGCCACCATCATCGGCCCGACCTGGATCGGCCATGGCAGCCACATCTGCGAAGGTGCCGAAATCGTCCGTAGCGTGCTTTTCGAATATACTCGCGTGCTTAACGATGTGACATTGCACGAGATGATCGTCTTCAAGGACTACAGCATCGACCGCGCCGGCGAGATGAAGCACTCGTCCGAATACAGCTCCGACGAGTGGCTGAACGCCCGCGACCGTCGCCGCAGCCGCCGCAAAGACGGCGCGGACGAGACAGATTCCCCATTAGAGAAAATTAGCGCATGAAAATTTATCCAGTCATCCTCTCCGGCGGCGCCGGCACCCGCCTGTGGCCGCTCTCGCGTGCCCTGATGCCCAAGCAGCTCTTGCCGCTGGTCACTGACAAGACCATGCTGCAGGAGACCGCTTTGCGGGTCCGCGGCTGGCCGGGGTTGATGGCGCCGCTGGTCGTCTGCGGCAACGAACACCGTTTCCTGGTTGCCGAGCAACTGCGCGAGGTGGGCATCACCCCGAGCGGCATCCTGCTCGAGCCGGTCGGCCGCAACACGGCCCCGGCCGTGACCGCGGCCGCGCGCCACCTACTGGCCGAGGATCCCGAGGCCATCATGCTGGTGCTGCCGGCCGACCACGTGATCGAGAAGAACGAAGCCTTCCGCCTGGCGGTCGAGCGTGCGTACCAGATGGTGCAGGACGGTTCGCTGGCCACCTTCGGCATCGTGCCGAGCGTGCCGGAAACCGGCTACGGCTACATCCGCCGCGGCGAGCCGCTGCCGGGCGTTGATGATTGCTACAAGATCGAGCGTTTCGTCGAGAAGCCCGACCGCAACACGGCCGAGGCTTTCGTGGCCGATGGCGGCTTCTACTGGAACAGCGGCATGTTCATGTTCCGCGCCGACCGCTTCCTGGCCGAGATCGAGCAGCACGCGCCCGAGATCGCCAGGGCGGCGGAGCAGGCCATGACCAGCGCCTACCGCGACCTCGACTTCTGCCGCCTGGACGAAGCCGCGTTCACGGCCTGCCCGTCGGATTCGATCGACTATGCGGTCATGGAACATACCCGTGACGGCGTGGTGGTCGCCGCCGACATCGGCTGGAGCGACGTCGGTTCCTGGTCGGCCCTGGCCGACGTGCAGCAGGCCGATGCCCACGGCAACGTGCAGCGCGGCGACGTCTACCTGGACGGCGTCAGCAATTCGCTGGTGCGCGCCGAGAGCCGCATCGTGGCCGTGGTCGGCGTCAAGGACCTGGTCGTGGTGGAAACCTCGGACGCGGTGCTGGTGGCGCACAAGGACCAGGTCCAGCGCGTCAAGAACATCGTCGACCACCTGAAGGTCCAGGAGCGCACCGAGCACCTGTATCACACCCGGGTCTACCGTCCCTGGGGCTTCTACGAAGGCATCGATGCCGGCGAGCGCTTCCAGGTCAAGCGCATCTGCGTCAAGCCGGGCGAGAAGCTGTCGCTGCAGATGCACCACCACCGCGCCGAGCACTGGGTCGTGGTGTCGGGCACCGCGCGCGTCACCTGCGGCGACAGCGTCAAGCTGCTGGCCGAGAACGAGTCGACCTATATTCCGATCGGCATGACCCACCGCCTGGAAAACCCGGGCAAGCTGCCGCTGCACCTGATCGAGGTGCAGTCGGGCAGCTACCTGGGCGAAGACGACATCGTGCGTTTCGAGGACGTCTACCAGCGCGCCTGACCCGTTCGCCTGAATCACATTCGCCTTGATCACGCCGCCCGCGCACCAGCGCCGGCGGCGTTCTCTTTTCCGCAGGTCTACAGTGCGTACATCATCATGCGTCAGGCATACAATGCCTTGACTCGAACCGATGGGGGACTCCCATGAAGACGATCATTGCGGCGGGCGGCATGGTGCTGGCGCTGGCCGGCGGCCTTGCGCGTGCAGGCGATATCATCGGCGGCTCCAGCCTGCTGGACGACGGCCGCCAGGCCCAGCTAGAGCGCTGGCTCGGCAAGGGCGAGTTCAACCTCGACAAGGTCTACACCTTGCGTCCGGGCGATACCTCGGCCACCTTCCACCAGGCCGCCGACGGCAGGGGCGCAAGCTTCACCCTGCTCGACGTGACCAACAGCAGCGGGCAGAGCTTCCTGGTGGGCGGCTACAACCCGCAGAGCTGGTCGTCCACCGACGGCTGGCACGAGACCGAGCGCGACTTCCAGCGCACCGCCTTCCTGTTCAACTTCACCACGCCGGCGGTCTACCGCCAGGTGCCGACCAGCTACGAGCTGCCCAGCCAGGGCCTGCGCCAGACCTTCAACGACATCCTGTTCGGCCCCGTGTTCGGCTCCGGCCCCGACCTGCTGGTCAATGACGACCTCACCAAGGCCTTGTCCTGGCAACTGAGCTATGGCAATCCGATGAACGAGGGCATGAGCATCATCGACGGCAGCCTGGGCGGCCAGGCCGTCACCGTGAATGCGATGGAAATCTTCGCCATCGTCCCGGTGCCGGAGCCAAGCGCCGGCGCGATGCTGCTGGCCGGGATCGGTGTGCTCGCCGCGTTCGGACACTGGCGCCAGCGCAAACGGGCGTAGATTGTCCTCGTTGCAAGTTGTGGCATGATGAAGGGATGAGATCGATCCGACGTTTTCTTCCCTTCCTGATGCTGGCGGTCAGCGCCGGCGCCCATGCCCAGTTCACCAGTGCCCCCAGCCTGCAGCCGGCGCAACTGGCCGTCGTCATCAACGATGCCGAGCCGAACAGCGTCAAGATCGGCGAGTACTACCGCAAGCGGCGCGGCATCCCGGAAGCCAACGTGGTCCACGTCAGCATTCCGGACAAGCCGCACGAGATCAGCTTCGAACGCTTCCAGGAACTCAGGGAAGAGATCGACAGCCACCTCGGCCCGGACATCCAGGCGGTGCTGATGGTCTGGACCGCGCCCTACAGGGTCGAGTGCAATTCGATCACCGGCGCCTACACGCTGGGCTTCGATCCCTCCCAGTGCGCCAAGACCTGCGCCAGCGGACGCTCCAGCCCTTACTTCAACTCCAGTTCCACACGGCCCTATACCGACCTCAAGCTGCGCCTGTCGATGCTGCTGCCGACCGAATCGGTATCGGAAGCCAGGGCGCTGATCGATCGCGGCGCCTCGGCCGGTTTCCGCGTCGTGCCGGCCACCGCCTATTACCTGGTCACCTCGGAAAAGGCGCGCAACTCGCGCGCCGGCTTCTTCCCGCCGCCGGGCCGTATCGAGTCCAGGAAACTCGGCACCAAGACGATCCAGGGCGACGTCCTGGAAGGCGCGAAGGACGTGATGATCTACGAGACCGGCATGGCCCAGGTGGACAAGCTGAATACCCTGCATTTCCTGCCCGGCGCCCTGGCCGATCACCTGACTTCGCTCGGCGGCGACCTGCTGGGAGAAGGGCAGATGAGCAGCCTGCGCTGGCTGGAGGCGGGCGCCACCGCCAGCTACGGCTCGGTCAGCGAACCCTGCAACTACTGGCAGAAATTCCCCAATCCGACCGTGCTGCTCAAGCATTACGTGCAGGGCAATAGCGCGATCGAAGCCTACTGGAAGAGCGTCGCCTGGCCGACCCAGGGCCTGTTCATCGGCGAGCCGCTGGCGGCTCCCTACCGCAAACGGCCGCGCTGACGGCCGTCCCCCTTCCGTTTCTCGAGCGGTGAAGCGGATTGGTCCGTACGGACTAATCCGTGGTCATGATGTTGTCAATTTGTGCATTTAATATTGATTTGTTAAGTGCCTCACTGACAACCGCATCCACTTCGGGAACCCACATGACCCAACGTTCATTCTTTCAAGCTCCAGGCCGCCTGACCGTGCTCGCGGCCCTGCTGGCCAGCCTGTCGGCGCCGGCCTTCGCCGGTGACGGCGGCCCCATCGTCATCAGCCAGGTCTACGGCGGCGGCGGCAACGGCGGCGCCACCTACCAGAACGACTTCGTCGAACTGTTCAACCGCAGCGGCGCCCCTGTCACCCTCGATGGCTGGAGCATCCAGTACACCTCTGCCGGCGGCAACAGCTGGGGTAGCAACAAGGTCAACATTCCCAAGGTAACCCTGGCTGCGGGACAGTACTACTTGATTCAGCTGCAATCCGGCGGCGCGGTCGGTGCCGCGATGCCGGCCGCGGACGCCTTATCCGGCAGCGTCAACATGAGCGCCAGCGCAGGCAAGGTCGCGCTGGTCAGGAGCCAGACCGCTCTGCCGACGGTCGCCAATCCGAATCCGACCGACCAGCCCACGCTGGCCGACCTGGTCGGCTTCGGCACCAGCGCCACCGGCTACGAAGGCACTGGCCCCACCTCGCCGAACCTGTCGAGTTCGCTCGCCGCGCTGCGCAAGGACGGCGGCTGTGCCGATACCGACGATAACAAGAACGATTTCGTCAACGGCACGCCGGCGCCGCGCAACACCGCCAGCGAGCTGCATGTCTGCAGCGGCACTGGCGGCGGCACCCCGCCGGCCGCGCCGATCGTCCTGAACTGCCCGGCCACCGTCAGCGGCGGACTCGGCACCGCTTTCTCCGGCGCCCTGAGCGCATCGGACAGCGACAGCATCGTCAACGCCGCCGTCATCGCCAGCGGCGCCGTGAGCGGCATCAGCCTTACCGACTTCGCACCGGCCGCCGCCGCCGGCGGCAGCGCCTCGGTCAAGCTGTCGGTCGCGGCCAACGTGCCGGCCGGCCTCTATCCGGTGGTCGTGAGCTTCAGCAACGACGCCAGCCAGAGCAACAGCTGCACCGTCAACGTCTCGGTCGCCGGCCAGCTGACGATCCCGCAGATCCAGGGCAGCGGCGCCACCAGCAAGTACGCGAACACCGTCCAGACCACCAGCGGCGTGATCACCAAGAAGCTCAGCGGCGGCGGCTTCTTCATCCAGGACCCGAACGGCGACGGCGACCCGACCACCTCGGACGCCATCTACGTGTTCGGCGCCGCCACTGCCGGCAACGTCGGCGACATGGTGCGCGTGACCGGCACCGTGACCGAATACAAGCCGAGCGGCGCGACCCGTTCCTACACCGAACTCACCAGCGTCACCGCGGTCACCGTCACCGGCAGCGGCTACACCATCGCCCCGACCAATATCCAGCTGCCGGACGCCGACCTCGCCAACTACGAAGGCATGCTGGTGCGCTTCGTCGGCCCGCTGACCGTGAACGGCAACAGCTACCTGGCCGACCGCGGCGAACTGGTGCTGTCGAACGGCCGCCGCGAAACCGCCACCAACCGCTATCGCCCGGGCACGCCGGAAGCGATCGCGCTGATCAAGGCCAACGACCGCAACATGGTCGTCCTCGACGACGGCATCTTCACGACCCCGCCGCAGATTCCCTACCTGGCCGACGACAAGACCGTGCGCACCGGCGATACCGTGAACGACCTGACCGGCGTGCTCGACTTCGGCGCGATCGGCGGCGGCGGCGCCGCGTTCAAGGTGCAGCCGACCGAGACCCCGCAGATCAGCCGCACCAATGCGCGCCTGGACAAGCCGGAAGTCGCCCCGGGCAACGTCAAGGTCGCCAGCGCCAACGTGCTGAACTTCTTCACCACCTTCACCGACGGCACCGATGTCGAGGGCCGGACCGGCCAGGGCTGCAAGCTCGGCAGTTCGACCAGCAAGAGCAATTGCCGCGGCGCCGACAGCCTGGCCGAGTTCGTGCGCCAGCGCGACAAGATCGTCAACGAGCTGAAGGGCATGGATGCCGACGTGGTCGGCCTGATGGAAATCCAGAACAACGGCGACTATGCGGTCAACTACCTGGTCGRCCAGCTCAACCAGGCGGTCGGCTATCCGGCCTACGCCGTCGTGCCGCAGCCGCCGGCCACCGGCACCGACGCGATCCGCGTGGCGATGATCTACAAGCCGGCCGTGGTGAGCCTGGTGGGCGCTTCGATGTCTGACAACGCCGCGATCAACAACCGTCCGCCGATGGCCCAGACCTTCAAGTCGGTCGCCAACGGCGCCAGGTTCTCGCTGATCGTCAACCACCTGAAGTCGAAGGGCAGCTGCAGCGGCGCCGGCACCGGCGACAGCGACAGCGGCGACGGCCAGGGCTGCTGGAACGCCACCCGCGTCAAGCAGGCGCAGCAGCTGGTGAGCTTCATCAACCAGGTCGTGGCAAGCTCGGGCGATCCGGACGTGCTGGCGGTGGGCGACTTCAATGCCTACGGCCAGGAAGATCCGATCGTCTACCTGAACGGCCAGGGCATGGTCAGCGAGCTGGAGCGCTTCGTGCGTCCGAACGGCATGCCGTACTCCTATGTGTTCGACGGCCAGAGCGGCTACCTCGACCACGCGCTGGCCAGCACCTCGCTGGACAAGCAGGTGGCCGGCGTGACCGAATGGCATAACAACGCCGACGAACCGGATGCGATCGACTACAACCTGGAAGGCAAGGCCGGCAACGACCCCTACGTGAACAACGCCTTCCGCGCCTCCGACCACGATCCGGTGATCGTCAGCCTGAACCTGGCGCCGGTACTGACCGACGTGAGCGCCAGCGTGAAAGCGGTGCAGTCGGGCTTCACCGTCAACCGCATCACCAACAAGTACAGCGGCTCGGTCACCTTCACCAACATCGGCGCTGCGGCGTTGAACGGTCCCCTGCAGTTCCTGCTGCAAGGCCTGCCGGCCGGCGTCACGCTCGACAACAAGAGCGGCACCAGGGATGGTGCGCCGTATGTGACGCTGCCCGATGCGTCGCTCGCCGCGGGTGCCTCGGTGACGGTCAGCGTGACATTCAGCAACCCGAACAAGGTCACGATCTCGTACACGCCGAAGCTGTACAGCGGCTCGTTCTAACCCACCGAATCAAGGATCAAACAAGATGGCAACTCTGAAATCGCTCCTGACCAGCTCGCTGCTGGCACTGACCATGGCCTGCGGCGCCGCCCTGGCCACCCCGATCACCTACCACGTGGACCTGACCACCAAGTCCTTCGCCGCCGAAGGCAGCGGCTACCTGGAGCTGTCGCTGGCCGGCCCGGGCACCGGGGTGCCGACCTCGGCCTTCATCAGCAAGCTCACCGGCGTCGGCAGCGGCACCACGCTGTTCGGCGACGCGTCCGCGGCGGGCAACGGCTTTACCTTGCGTGCTCCGGACGGCGCGCTGTGGCAAGCCGTCACCTTCGGCGGTCTGCTCGGCTTCGACCTGACGCTCGATGTCGGCGATACCGGCAGCGACTTCAGCCGCTTCAGCGTCGCCTTCGTGAACCAGGAGCAGACGGATTACCTCACCGGATCCGTGGTCCAGATCGACCTGTCCGCCGGCGCGCCGCCGCAGATCCAGGGCAGCGACATCGCGTTCGTCACCGAAGGCGCCGGCGGCGGCAACACCGACGTGCCCGAACCGGCCGACTGGGCCCTGGTCATGACCGGCCTCGGCCTGATGGGCCTGATGCAGCGCCGCCGCGCCTGACCCGGGCAGCGGCTGCAATCACCCGCCTGTCCGCGATGGCAGGCGGGTTTTTTGTGTCTTGTATGTATCCTTTTCGCCACTTTTCCCGCGCCCTCGCCGGCCTGTTCCGGACGGGGGAAGCCCGCTTCCCTCTAGGGTTTGCGCGCTTTTCTCATTTATTCGGGAAAGATATCAATCTCCAAGGCAAATCATATTGTTCAGTCCATCTTGCTTGGTGCATATTAAAATCATTCCTGTTCCCGCAGACCCAGCAATGTAGACCGAGCTCCATGGCAGCACACATTCTCGTGGTCGACCCCGATCCCGCCATCCGCCGGCTGCTCGAGCTGAACCTGAGCAGCGCCGGCCACCATGCCGCCAGCTGCCTCGACGCCGAGTCGGCCCTGGTGCTGATGGACGACAGCCTGCCCGACATGCTGCTGCTCGAGTGGGACCTGCCCGGACAATCCGGAGAGGCGCTGATCCGCCGCCTGCGCGCCCAGGCGCGCACCCGCGAGCTGCCGATCATCATGGTGTCCGGCCGAACCGGCGAGCACGACAAGATCCTGGCACTGGAATCGGGCGCCGACGATTACCTCGGCAAACCCTTCAATCCGCGCGAGCTGCTGGCGCGCATGGGCGCGGTGCTGCGGCGGCGCATTCCGCACGTGTCGAGCGAGACCGTGCAGATGGCCGGCCTGCGCCTCGATCCCGGCACCCAGCGCGTGATCGCCGGCTCGCGCCTGCTGGCGCTGGGACCGGTCGAATTCCGCCTGCTGAACTTCCTGATGCACCATCCGGAGCGCGTGCACACCCGTTCCCAGCTGCTCGACAAGGTCTGGGGCCGCCATGCCGTGCTCGACGAGCGCACCGTCGATACCCACGTCGGCCGCCTGCGCAACGCCCTGCAGCCCAGCGGCCACCAGGAACACATCGAAACCGTGCGCGGCACCGGCTACCGCTTCGTGGCCTGGAACGCGCGCGTCGACTGGTCCGAGGTCGCCTGAGTTCGCGCGTGGACGCGGTCGTCATCCTCAGCCGGCAGGAGCAGGAATACCTGCTGCGCGCCGTCGAATCCGGCCTGCGGGTGGCCAGCATGCGCCAGTTCTTTCTCTGGACCCAGGGCCAGCTGCAGGCACTGCTGCCGCACCAGGTGATGGTGGCGCTGCAGTTCGCGCCTTCGGGTGCGCTGCGCCGGCTGGAATGCCTGCATGCGACCCTGCTTCCGGCCGATGCCGAAACCCTGCTGGCAGACTGCCGCGACGGCCTGGCGCTGCGCATCGCCCGCCACTGCATGCGGGGCGGCAGGCTGCCGGCGCTGGCCGACCTCGGCGCGGATGAGGCGGACGGCAGGCGCGGCGCCCTGGCCGGTTTCGGAACGGAGTTGCGGGAAGCCGGCTTCGACAGCGTGCTGGTGCACGGCACCGGGCCGCTGGCGGACGGGGCAAGCGTATTCCTGCTGTTCGGCCTGCCGATGCGGCCGGGGCCGCGGCATGCCTATTTCCTGGAATTGCTGCTCGCCCACCTGCACCTGGCGCTGCTGCGCCTGCCGGCGTCGGAAGCGCATGCCGCCGGCCGGCCGCCGCGGCCGCTGAGCGCGCGCGAAACCGAGATCGTCGGCTGGCTGCGCGAGGGGAAGAGCAATGAAGAGATGGCGCTGATCCTCGGGATCAGCGCGCTGACCGTCAAGAACCACCTGCAGCGGATCTACCGCCTGCTCGGGGTCGGCAATCGCGCGCACGCTCTGGCGCGCTGCCTCGAACTACGCCTGCTGGAAGCCTGAGCCTCCGGCAAGAATCAGATGCTGCTGCTGGTGTCGCCGGCTGCCTGGCCGGCGGCGGCGCGGCGCATCGCATCGTAGCGGTAGGCTTCGGCGTTGCCGTCGATGATGCGCGGGCTCTTGCAGCCATCGGCGGCGCAATCCGGCACCGGCATGGTGGCAGCGACCTGGGATGCAGTGCCCGACTGTCCGGACACGAGCACGGCGGCAGCGGTCTGGGTCGGCTGGTCGGCCTGGCCACCGCCGCAGGCGGCGAGGATGACGGCGACGACGAGGGCGGAAACGGAGCGGAAGGCGTGAAGTTTCATGGTGCGGAAGAGGGTGCGTTCAACAGATGATCTATTGTAGGCAGGAAATTTTCCGCGGCTCAATATTTTTTTCGTTAATTTAGTGCAAATATTGATGTTTTGAAAGATTTTTGTGTGGAAATAAGCGAAGTTGCGAGTAAATGCCGAAAGTGTACCCTGGGAAATTTTAAGTACACCAAGGCAACGTCGTGCTGATGCGACGTTTGCGTACTGACATCTGGAAAAACTGCATAAACAAATTCACATCCGCGGCAAGCTGTGTTATCGCTTCGGCACGTGGGAGGAGGAGGGCAGAAAAGGAGGGGAGCCGGCGCATCCCGGAGGCCGCGCCGGCGGTGCCGCGAAGGGATCAGCGGCGGCGGCGAGTGCCTGCGCCCACGCCCAACAGGCCCAGCGCCAGCAGGGCCGCGCTGGCCGGCTCCGGCACCTCGTTGCTGGGCAGGTCGGACAGGGCGATATTGTCCAGGCCGATCTGGGCCGGATTGCCGTCCAGGCCACCGCACTGGCCCTCCGCGTTGCAGCGGAAGCCGACGATCGCCAGTTCGATGAACTGTTGCTGCGAGAAGTCGAGGCCGCCGACGGCATCGGTCGCGTCGAAGTGCTGGAAGGCGATCGTGTCCGGGATGTTGAACTGGATGGTGTCGACGGTGGTCCCGTCGGCGCGCAGGCCGATCACTTGCAGCGCGGCCGGGATGGACGGGTACTGTTCGCCGAGGGCGGCGATGAAGCTGGCGTCCAGTCCGCTGAAGCTGAAGGTCGCTCCCGACACGTTCGGCGTGATGTCGATCAGGCCGCTGGTCAGCAGGTCGAAGTAGGTCGTCGTGTTATTGATCGGGCAAACGTTCGGACCGCAGCTGGCCAGGTTGCCACCGTCGATGAAGCGGCCGATCAGGATCGTGTTCGGCGGCGCAACGCCACCCGGATCGAGGAAGGTGACCTTGTAGCCGTCCTGCACGAAGCTTCTCGTGTTGAGCGCCGGCCCGCTCTGGCCTTCGAAATCGATGACGGCCGCCTGGGCCACGCCGGCGGAGGCGATGGCAAGGACGGCAGCGCCGAAGATATGTTTGAGTACACCGCCGCGAAGTGTGGTCCTGATCATGGTTTGCCTTTTTTCGGTGAGGATGCGCGGATGCGCGGCTTGCGGGACTGCCCAAAACTTGCCATAGAATATATCATTTAAGATAACTTTGTGTGGCAGATAACACACAAGCGAACGAACGGCGATATTCACATTCAGCCGAATAATATTTGAATTAACTAAGCATCTGTCGTGTAACAGGCGCTTATGAACGAAGGGTGCCGACGCCCCATCGGTACGCTTGACGCTGCGACGGGCCGGGGCGCATGATGGGTCCATGCGAACCCTGATCCCCTTATTGCTGGCGCTGGCCGCCTGTACCGCCTGCAGCGCCGCCACCCCCGAGGCCCGGCAGGTGCCGCGCGGCACCCAGACCCCGCCGGCCGCCGCCGCAGGCGAACCGGGCGATACCCTTGCGCGCATCCGCGCCCTGGTCGGCACGCCGGACTGTTCCAGCGATGCGCAATGTCATACGCTGGCGCTCGGTGCGCGTCCCTGCGGAGGGCCCGAAAGCTACCTGGCCTGGTCCTCGGGCAAGACGCAGCAGGCCGAACTCCAGGCCCTCGGCGAGCGCTACAAGGAAGAGCGGCGCACCGCCAATGCGGCGGACGGCAGGGTCTCGACCTGCCAATACATGATGGATCCCGGCGCCGTCTGCCGCGCCGGCACCTGCCAGCTGGGCGGCAGCGGGGTTCTGCAGGCGCGCTGATTTCCCCGGCGATTCCCCTTGCGTGGCTGCATTATTCCTAGCTTTTTTCGGTTACAAGCCTGTGACGCATCGATACGTTTCCTTCGATTGTCGCAACTTGTGTTGCATAGTAAAAAAGAAATTGTCTGTGCGTCTAGGAGCATGGTAGCCTTGCACGGCTAGGCTTTCCAAAAGCACAAAGGAGTGGGGATGGTTTCAGAGAAGTACCGGGGCGCACACGGTCGTGTCGACAAGGCCCGCAGCGCAGGTTTCACGCTGCTCGAGCTGCTGGTGGTGATCGTCATCATCGGCCTGCTGGCCGCTTATGTCGGCCCCAAGTATTTCTCCCAGCTCGGCAAATCCGAAGTCACGGTGGCGCGCGCCCAGATCGAAGCCTTCGAAAAGTCGCTCGACACCTACCGCCTCGACGTCGGCCGCTACCCGACCACCGAGGAAGGCCTGAACGCCCTGGTGGTGGCGCCGCCCACCGCCGCCGGCAAGTGGAACGGTCCCTACCTGAAAAAGGGCGTGCCGCCTGATCCCTGGGGCCACCCCTACCAGTACCGTGCGCCCGGCACCAAGGGCGACTACGAGATCGTCTCGCTCGGCAAGGATGGCCAGCCGGGCGGCACCGGCGACGCCGCCGACATCAGCTCGCAATAAGCGCGCCTGCCGTGCAGTTCGCGGTCCGCACCCTCGCTCCCGACATGAGCATCGCCAGCGTGGTGGTCGATGCCTCGGATGAAGCCGACGCCCGCCGCCAGGTCGAGGCGCGCGGTCTCTACGTCAGCGCGGTCGAACCGGCGYGCGCGGCCGGCTTCCAGCTGCGCCGGCGCGGCGGCAAGCTGTCGCTGGTCCTGTTCAGCGAGGAGCTGCTGGCCCTGCTGACCGCGGGCCTGGGCATCGTCGAGGGCCTCGAAGCCCTGCTCGAAAAGGAAGCCGGTCCGTCCACCCGCGCGGTGCTGGAGCGCCTGCTGGCCGGCCTGCGCGAGGGCAAGCGCTTCTCCGGCGTGCTGGCCGAGCAGCCGGGCCTGTTCCCGCCGCTCTACGTCGGCATCGTGCGTGCCGCCGAGGGCACCAGCGACCTGCCGCGCGCCCTCGAACGCTATATCGAATACCAGCAGCGCATCGATGCCGTGCGCTCGAAAATCGTCAGCGCCTCGATCTATCCGGCGATCCTGCTGGTGGTCGGCGGCGGCGTCTCGATCTTCCTGATGTCCTATGTGGTGCCGCGCTTCGCCGAGGTGTATCAAGGGGCCGGGCGCAACCTGCCGTGGATGTCGCGCCTGATGCTGGACTGGGGCCAGTTCGCCGGCCGCCACGCCGGCGGCCTGCTGCTGTCCTTCGCCGCCGCCATCCTGCTGGCCGGCTGGGGCATGCGCCGCGTGCTGCGCCAGGGCGGCGCCGCGCGCCTGCTGGCGAAGCTGCCGGGCATCGGCGAGCGCGCCCGCGTCTACGAACTGTCGCGCCTCTACCTGACCCTGGGCATGCTCAACGAGGGCGGCATCACCATCGTCAGCGCGATCGAGACCGTGCAGGGCATGGTCTCGCCCGGCATCGGCGCCAGCCTGCGCGCGGCCAAGGCGGCGATCGAATCCGGGCGTCCGCTGTCCGACGCCTTCGAGGCCAACGGCCTGACCACGCCGATCTCGCTGCGCATGCTGCGGGTGGGCGAGCGCACCGGCGACATGGGCCCGATGCTGACCCGCTCGGCCGCCTTCTACGACGGCGAGATCGGGCGCTGGATCGACCGCTTCACGCGCACCTTCGAGCCGCTGCTGATGGCCGCCATCGGCCTGGTGGTCGGCGCCATCGTGGTGCTGCTGTACATGCCGATCTTCGACCTTGCCGGAGACATGTCGTGACTGATTCGAACGCCGACATGTTCGCTCACTTCGATCCCGCCCTGCTGGCTCGCGCGCGCGCCCAGAGCCGCCAGTCGCAGCGTTCGCTGGTCGAGGAGCTGCAGTCCCTGTCCGGGCTGGAAGCACGCCAGATCGTGCGCCGGCTGGCCGAGCCCTTCGGCCTGACGGTCATGGAGACGGCCGAGATGTTCGGCCGGCAGCCGGCCTTCGACCTGCTGCCGCTGGCGCATGCGATGGCGCGCAACTGCGTCCTGCTGAAAGACGGAGAGGGGCAGCTGACCGGCGTGATCGCCGACCCCTTCGACCTCGACCTCCAGACCTGGCTGGCGGCGCAGGCCGGCTGCACGGCTGTGCGTCCGCTGCACCTGCGCCTGGCGCTGGCCGGCGACATCCAGGCCTATCTCGGCAAGCAGGAGGAATCGGCGCGCGCCGTCGATACGCTGGTGGGCGACAGCGACTCCGGGCGCCGCGACGGCAAGGCCGCCACGATGCTGTCCTTCGCCTCGGTGTCGGAGGGCGCCAGCCCGGCCGTCAAGCTGGTCAACTCGACCCTGTACGATGCCTTGAAGGCCGGCGCCTCCGACATTCATCTCGAGAGCACGGCCGGCGGCCTGGCCGTGAAATACCGCGTCGACGGCGTGCTCGATCATGCGGCCTCGGTGGGCGGCATCGAACTGGCCGAGCACATCATCTCGCGCCTGAAGGTGCTGGCCGAACTCGACATCGCCGAGCGCCGCATCCCGCAGGACGGCAGCTTCCGCGTGGAGTCCGGCGGCCGCGAGATCGACCTGCGGGTTTCCATCATGCCCAGCATCCACGGCGAGGACGCGGTCATCCGTATCCTCGACAAGCGCGCCATGATCGAGTCCTATGGCGCGCTGACCCTGGAGGCGCTGGGCTTCGACTCGCCCTCGCTGGCGACCCTGCGCATGCTGGCCCAGGAAGCCTACGGCATGTTGCTGGTGACCGGGCCGACCGGCTCGGGCAAGACCACGACCCTGTACGCGGCGCTCACCGAGATCCACAACGGGCGCGAGAAGATCATCACCATCGAGGATCCGGTCGAATACCAGCTGCCGGGCATCCTGCAGATCCCGGTCAACGAGAAGAAGGGCCTGACCTTCGCCAAGGGTCTGCGCTCGATCCTGCGCCACGACCCGGACAAGATCATGGTCGGCGAGATCCGCGACCGCGAGACCGCCGAGATCGCGGTGCAGTCGGCCCTGACCGGCCACCTGGTGCTGACGACCGTCCACGCCAACAATGTGTTCGACGTGTTCGGCCGCTTCACCCACATGGGCATCGATCCGTATGCCTTCGTCTCGGCCCTGAACGGCATCTGGGCCCAGCGCCTGATCCGCATGAACTGCCCGCACTGCGCCGCGCAATACGAGCCGGACGACGCCGAGCTGGCCTCGGCGCACCTGCACCCGGAAGAGGTGGGCGACTACCTGTTCATGCGCGGGAAGGGCTGCGGCGACTGCCGCGGCACCGGCTACAAGGGCCGCCGCTCGATCGCCGAGATCCTGACCCTGAACGACGAGATCCGCGAGCTGATCGTCGACAAGCAGCCGATCCGCCGCATCAAGGCCGCGGCCGCCGCCAACGGCACCCGCAGCCTGCGCATGGCCGCGCTCGACCTGGTCAGGCGCGGCGCCACCACCATCGAAGAGATCAAACGGGTGACCCTGCATGCGTAGATGGCTGAGACCCTGGCTGGCGCAGGCGCTGCGCCTCGGGATCGCGCCCGACGGTCTGGCGCTGGTGCGCACCAGCGCCTGGCAGCACGAGCGCGCCCTGCTGCTCGGACAGCTGCGCCTGGCCGCGGATGGCGCGTACACTGGCCTGGATGCGATCGCGGAGGCGCTGCCGCTGCTGCTGGATGAGCACGACGTGGCCGGCATGCGCGTGAGCGTGGTGCTGTCCGACGAACTGGTGCGCCTGTGGCAGGTTGCGCCCCCGGGCGGCGCGGCGCGGATGGCCGACCTGGAAGCCGCCGCCGCGCTGCGCTACCAGGCGCTGTTCGGCGCCGGCCTGGCCGGATGGAGCATCCGCGCCGACTGGAACGCCAGCCAGCCCTTCCTGGCCGCGGCCGTGCCGCAGGCCCTGCTGGCGCAGCYGCGGCAGGCCGCTGCCAGCCACCGCTTCCACCTGGTCGAGGTGGCGCCGCAATTCGTCGCCGCGCTGAACCAGTTCCGTTCGCGGCTGCGTCCTGGCGCCTGGTTCGGCCTGGTGCACGGCGGCGTGCTGAGCGTGGCGGCCTTCGAGGGCAGACAGCTGGCCGCGGTGCGTACCGCGCCGATTCCCGACGGCGCCGACCGCGACTGGCTGGAAAGCCACGTCGCGCGCGAGGCTCTGCGCGTGGGCCTGGGCCGCCCGGAGCGCCTGCAGGTCTGCGGCCCGGCGCCGCAAGGCTGGGCCAGCAGCGCCGGGCGCCTGAAGTTCGCCTGCACCCTGTTCGAGGACGAGCTCGATCCGCTGTGGCCGGACAGCGCGCGCCTGGCCATGACGGGGAGGGCGCCATGAAGAAGGTCCGCATCGATTTCGCACCGCCGGGCCTGGTGCGCAGCGTGTTCCGCACGCCACGCCTGAGCTGGGTCGCGCTGTGGGTGCTGGCCTGCGTCGCATTCGGCCTGGTTTCCGCCGCTCTCGGACTCGGCAAGCGGCAGTGGGAAATCGATTTGCTGCGCGCGCAATCGCAGGCGCGCACCCAGGCGCAGGCGCGGACGGTGGCGCCGGCCGTGGCCCGGCCGCCCGTGTCCGACGCCCAGGCGGCCGCGGTGAACGCCGCCGTGCTGCAGCTGAACCTGCCCTGGCGCGCGCTGCACGACGCCGTGCAGGCCGGCACGCCGGCCAGCGTCGCGCTGCTGGCCCTGGAACCGGATGCACGCAGGCACAGCGTGCTCATCACCGCCGAGGCGAAGAGCAGCGACGACATGATCGCCTACGTCGGGCAGCTGCGGAAACAGGAATGGTTCAGCAGCGTCGTCCTGGCGCGCCACGAGATCAACGAACAGGATCCGAACCGGCCGATCCGCTTCCAGCTCGACGCGCAGTGGAGGGCGGCGCAATGAGCTCCCCATCCTTCGGCGGCCTGATGCTGCGCCTGCGGCTGGCCGTGGGCGCCAATCCGCTGCTGACGGTGATCGGGCTGGCCATCCTGGCCTGCCTCGCGGCGCTGGCCTGGACCCTGCACGCGGCCGTGCGGGCCGACCAGGAACACGATGCGCTGAAGGCGGCCGCGGCGCGCACGGCGAGCCCGGCATCAAAGGTGCCGGCGCCCGCGCTTCCGGCCGCGCCGCCGCCCGACACGCTGGACGCTTTCTATGCCGCCCTCGGCCCGCGCAGCTACGCCGAGCAACAGGTGAAGACCCTGTTCGCGCTGGCGGCGAAGAACGGCCTGTCGCTCAGCCAGGGCGAGTACAAGAGCGCCTACGACCGCAATGCGCGCTTCTACACCTACCAGGTGAACCTGCCGGTGAAGGGAAGTTATGGCGCCATCTGGCAGTTCGCGCTGGGCGCGCTGCGCGCGATCCCGTTCGCCTCGCTGGACGACATCGGCTTCCGCCGCGACAGCATCGGCGATCCGGTGGTGGAGGCGCGCCTGCGCCTGACCCTCTACCTGAAGGACGTTCCGGGAGGCGAGCGATGAAGCCGCGCCACTTGCTGCTGGGCGCGGCCCTGGCGGGCGCCGCGCTGCTGGCCATCTTCGGCGACCGCTCGCCCGAGGTCGAGGTGGCCGAGGCGGCGGAGCGGGCACCGCGCCCGCGTGCCGCATCACCTGTCCCATCCGCGCTCGCAGCGGCCACCGCGGCGGCCACACCGGCCGCGGCGGAGGGCTCCGGCGGACCGCGCATCCTGGCACTGATACCGCGCGAAGCCCTGGTCGGCGACAGCGAGGCCGCATTCCGCCAGGGCGAGAGCGGCGTGTTCGGACGCCAGGACTGGACGCCGCCTCCGCCGCCGCCTCAACCCGCGCCGCCGCCTGCGCCGCCGAGCGCGCCGCCGCTGCCCTTCACCTTCATCGGCAAGGCGGTGGCCAACGGCGCCTGGGAGGTCTACCTGACGCGCGGCGACCGCACCTATGTCGTGCACGACAAGAGCCTGATCGACGGCACTTATCGCGTCGACGCCATCGCACCGCCCTTGCTGACCCTGACCTATTTGCCGCTGAACCAGGTTCAGCAGCTCAATATTGGAGTATTCGACTGATGCTGCGTCTGTCCCGTAACTTGGCGGTACCTCTTGCAGTCGCCATCCTGCTGGCCGGTTGCGCCGGCCAGGCGGCCTACCGCGAGGGCAATGCGCTGGTGGCCCAGGACAGGGTCGAGGCCGGCCTGCTGAAATACCAGGAAGCGGTGGCCGCCGATCCGGCGAATGCGGCCTACAAGACGGCCTGGCTGGGCGCGCGCGACAACGCCACCAACCGCCTGCTGACCCAGGCCGACCGCGAACTCGCCGACGGCAATGTGCAGCTGGCCCTGCAGGATTACCAGCGCGTGCTGGGCATCGATCCGGTCAACGACCGCGCCCGCGCCGGCCTGCGCCTGGTCGAGGCCGATCGCCGCCACGCCGTGCTGCTCGAGGACGCGCGCGCCGCCTTCGAACGCAAGGACTACGACGCCGCGCGCCAGAAGCTGGGCGCGATCCTGAGCGAGCGCCMCAGCCACGAACCGGCGCGCCGGCTGCTGGCCGAGGTCACCGAAAAGACCGCGGCGGCGCCGGGCGAGGCGGCCCTGGCCCAGGCCTTCAGGACGCCGATCAGCCTGGAATTCCGCGATGCCCCGATCAAGCAGATCTTCGAAGTCATCGCCCGCCATTCGGGCCTCAACTTCCTGTTCGACAAGGACGTCAAGACCGACCAGCGGGCCTCCATCTTCCTGAAGAACAGCACCGTCGAATCGGCGGTCTACTACCTCCTGATGACCAACCAGCTCGAGCGCCAGGTCATGGACGGCAACACCATCCTGATCTACCCGAACATCGCGGCCAAGCAGAAGGAATACCAGGAGATGACGGTCAAGACCTTCTTCCTGGCGAATGCCGACGCGAAGAGCATCGCCAACACGCTCAAGACCATCCTCAAGTCGCGCGACGTGGTGGTCGACGAAAAGCYCAACCTGGTGATCCTGCGCGACAGCCCGGAAGCGGTCAGGCTGGCCACCCAGCTGGTCCAGTTGCAGGACGTGCCGGAACCCGAGGTCGTGCTCGACGTCGAGGTGCTCGAGGTGCAGCGCAACCGCCTGCTCGATCTCGGCGTCGACTGGCCGACCGCGCTGTCCTTCGCGCCGCTGAAGAACCTGAACGACGTCCCTCTCACCATCGACCAGGTGCGCGGCCTCAATGCCGGCAATATCGGCGTGACCGGCGTGTCGGCGACCATCGCCGCCAAGAAGACCGACGGCGACGCCAACACCCTGGCCGCGCCGCGCATCCGCGTGCGCAACAAGGAAAAGGCCAAGGTCGTCATCGGCGACAAGCTGCCGACCATCACCACCACCATCTCCTCGGGCGTGGGCGGCTTCGCCTCCGAGTCGGTGAATTACGTGGACGTCGGCCTGACCCTGAACGTCGAGCCGACCATCTACCTGAACAACGAGATCGGCATCCGCATCTCGCTCGAGGCCAGCACCCTGGTCGACACCATCCAGACCAAGACCGGCACCACCGCCTACCGCATCGGCACGCGCTCGGCCGCCACCATGCTGCAGCTGAAGGATGGCGAGAACCAGGTGCTGGCGGGCCTGATCAAGAACGACGAGCGCAGCAGCGCCACCCACCTGCCGGGCCTGGGCGACCTGCCGCTGGTCGGCCGCCTGTTCGGCAGCCGCCAGGACACCCGGGACAAGACCGAGGTGGTGTTGTCGATCACGCCCCACCTGGTGCGCAACATCCAGCGTCCCGCCGCCGGCGCCGCCGAATTCAATGCCGGCACCGAGGCCAGCTTCCGGCGCCGTCCGGACCAGGCGCTGCGCCTGCCGGCCACGCTGCCGGGCCGTCCGCAGCTGTCCGCGCCGGCCTCGCCCGCCGCTGCACCGGTGCCCGCGCCTGCGCCTGCGCCGGCGGCGATGGTGCCGGCCACCAGCGTCAACATGGGCGGTCCGCCGCCATCCGCGCCGCCTTCGAGTCCCGCCACCGCGCTGCCGCCGACGCCCGAGGTGCAGGCCGTGCCGCTGCCCCAGCCCGACGTGACRCCGGTGCCGTCCCGCCAATGATGCGTCGCGCGCGCGGCTTCACGCTGATTGAGCTGCTGGTCACGCTCGCCATCCTGGCCCTGCTCGGGGCCATGGTGGTGCCAGCCGCCAGCATGGCCATGCAGCGCCGCCACGAGCAGGACCTGCGCCTGGCCCTGCGCGAGATCCGCCAGGCCATCGACGCCTACAAGAAGGCCAGCGACGAAGGCCGCATCGCCAAGGCCGTGGGCGCGACCGGCTATCCGCCCAGGCTGGAGCTGCTGGCCGACGGCGTGGTCGACCAGCGCAGCCCGAAGAAGGCGAAGATCTACTTCCTGCGCCGCCTGCCGCGCGATCCCTTCGCCGCCGACCCGGCGCTGGACGATGCCCAGACCTGGGGCAAGCGCAGCTATGCCAGCGAGGCCAAAGAACCGAAGGAGGGCGACGACGTGTACGACGTGTATTCGCTGTCCGGCCGGGTGGGCCTGAACGGCATCCCCTACGGCAGGTGGTGAACGCATGAAGACGAACCGCGGATTCACCCTGATCGAACTGCTGGTGGTGCTGGGTATCGTGGCTCTGCTGCTGACCCTGGCCGTGCCGCGCTTTTTCCCGAGCGTCGACAGGACGAAGGAGACCATCCTGGCCGAGAACCTGCGCACCATGCGCGCAGTGATCGACCAGTTCCATGCCGATACCGGACGCTATCCGGAATCGCTGGAGCAGCTGGTCGATAAAAAATACCTGCCGCGCCTGCCCTTCGATCCGGTGGCGGACAGCGACGCCAGCTGGATCGTCGTGCCGCCCGAGGATCCGTCGCGCGGCAACGTGTACGACATCCGCAGCGGCGCCGAGGGCAAGGGCCATAACGGCAAGCCGTATTCGGAATGGTAGCGCGCGGGCCTTGCATGCGGCTGCGCCGCGAGGCCGGCTTCACCTATGTCGGTCTGATCGTGCTGGTCACGATCATCGGCCTGGTGGGCGCCGCGACCCTGAAGGCCGACGCCCTGCTGCGCCGCGCCGCCGCCGAGCAGGAGCTGCTGGAGATCGGTGCCGCCTTCAGCGCCGCGCTGGCCAGCTATGCGGAGGCCACCCCGCGCGGCCAGCCGCCGCAGCCGCCCTCGCTGGAAGAATTGCTGAAGGATCCGCGCTTTCCCGGCACCCGCCGTCACCTGCGCAAGATCTTCGTCGACCCGGTCAGCGGCAAGGCCGAGTGGGGCATCGTCTGGCTGAACAAGGGAGGCGGCATCGACGGCAAGGGCAGCGGGGTGGTGGCGGTGTACAGCCTGTCGCAGGCCAAGCCGCTGAAGCAGGCGAACTTCGATGCGCGCTTCCAGAACCTGGAGGGGCGCGAGCACATCTCGGACTGGAAGTTTGCGGCGACCGGGCAGGGGGTGGCGCAGGGGCAGCCGGGGCAGCCGCCGGGTCAGCCGGGGCAGCCGGGGTTGTTCGGCCAGCCGGGCCAGCCCGCTGCCGGCCAGCCGCCCGCCGGCCAGCCGCCCGGCGCCGCGCCGTCCGAGCCGCCGTCGCTGTTCCCGGGACGCGGCGATCCGGAGAATGCAAAACCGCCGCCGGCGGAAAATGCGGCACCGCCGGAACCGGCCGAACCGCCGCCGCCGTCGGAAGCCTCGGGTTCCGGCGACGACGAGAAGGACGAGAAGGACGCGAAGGACGCGAAGGACCGTCTTACTTCGCGCGGCGCATGAAGTCGCGCGGACGGAAGCCCAGCGCGAACAGCACGGCAAAGTAGACGGCGGCGCTGAAGCCGATGATCAGGAGCAGGGCGCCGATGCGCAGGAAGGGATGGGAGCGCAACGCAGCCCAGTCGAGCTGCGCCTGGCTGAACCAGGCCGCCATGCCCATCACGACGACGGCGGCCACCACCTTCAGGAAGAAGCCCAGCCAGCCGGCATGCGGCGTGTAGATGCGTCGCTTGCGCAGGCCGATGAACAGGAAGAGCGCGTTGATGCAGGCGCCCATGCCGATCGACAGCGCCAGCCCGGCCACGCCCAGCAGCGGCACGAAGACCAGGTTCATCGCCTGGGTCGCGATCAGCACGCCGATGGCGATCCGCACCGGGGTGCGGATGTCCTGGCGCGCATAGAAGGCCGGCGCCAGGATCTTGACCAGGATGATGCCCAGCAGGCCGGCGGCATAGGCCATCAGCGGCGCGGTGGCGGCGGCCACGTTGGCGGCGTTGAATTCGCCATAGTTGAACAGGGCGGCAATCAGCGGCGTCGACAGGGCCGCCAGGCCGACCGCGGCGGGCAGGGCCAGCAGCAGGGTCAGGCGCAGGCCCCAGTCGAGCAGGGCCGAGTATTCGGCAACGTCGCCGTCCGAATTGGCCTTGGACAGGCTGGGCAGCAGGATGGTGCCGAGGGCCACGCCCAGCATCCCGGTCGGGAATTCCATCAGGCGGTCGGCATACTGCAGCACGGAGACCGCGCCGCCGCCCATGTTCGAGGCGTAGTTGGTGTTGATGAGCAGACTGATCTGGGCGGCGGAGACGGCGAACACCGCCGGGCCCATCTTCTTGAGGATGCGGCGCACGCCGGGGTCCTTGAGGCCCGAGAGCGGGTTGAAGGACAGGCGCGGCAGCATRCCGATGCGCTTCAGGGCCGGGATCTGGATCGCGATCTGGGCCACGCCGCCGACCATCACCGCCACCGCCATCGAATAGATCGGCACCTCGAAGTACTTCACCAGGAATAGCGAGAAGATGATCGAGGACAGGTTCCACAGCACCGGCGTGAAGGCCGGGATCTTGAACTCGCGCCAGGTGTTGAGCACGGCGCCGGACAGCACCACGAAGGACATGCAGGCGATGTAGGGGAACATCAGGCGGGTCATCACAACCCCCTTGTCGAAGCCGTCGCCGTCCAGGCCGCTGGCGATGGCCATCAGGATCAGCGGCGAGCCGATAACGCCGAGCACGCTGACCAGCACGGTCGCCCAGACCAGGGTGGTGGCGACGTGGTCGACCAGGCTGTGGGTGGCGGCTTCGCCCTTCTGGGTCTTGTATTCGGCCAGGATGGGCACGAAGGCTTGCGAAAAGGCGCCTTCGCCGAACAGGCGGCGCAGCAGGTTGGGCAGGCGGAACGCTATATAGAAGGCGTCGGTGTAGGGCGAGGCGCCGAAGGCGCGGGCAAACAGGCTGTCGCGCAGCAGGCCGGTGATGCGGGAAACCATCGTCATGCTCGAGATGGCCGCCAAGGTTCGGAGTAGGTTCATAGGCCGCGATTATAGCTGGGCAATAGCCCCAGGAAACCTCCGTGGCGTCGCTTTTTGCGGGGTAAAGCGGACAGGAATATGAATTGGGAATTGCCCTGCGATGAAACCTTCGCTATAATCGAGGGCTGTATTGAATTCAGTTGGCAGACACTAATCGTTTGAGGTGTTTGCGGACGCAACTTACACCGATTAGGAATTTCCATGGCAAATACCGCACAGGCGCGCAAGCGCGCTCGTCAAGCAGTTAAGCAAAACGCTCACAACTCGGCACAGCGCTCGACCCTGCGCACCGCGATCAAGGCTGTCAAGAAGGCCATCCAGGCTGGCGACAAGGCCGCTGCGACCACCATCTTCCAGCAGTCCGTGTCGACCATCGACAGCATCGCTGACAAGAAAATTATCCACAAGAACAAGGCCGCTCGCCACAAGAGCCGCCTGGCTGCCGCCATCAAGGCCCTGTCGGCCTGATAGCGACACCTGCCGCGCCTCCGGGCGCGCAGTTCCGAAGGATGAAAGACCCGCCCGACCCCGGTCCGGCGGGTTTTTTCGTTTGCCAACTTCGGGGTCAGAGCACTTTTTTGGGCAACTGCCCAGGCGCATGCTTCAGCGCTGGGATAGGGCAGGTCCAGCCTTCCATCGCGACTAATCGCCCAGCAGGGATGCCGTGAGGATCTTGCCAAAAAAAGTGCTCTGACCCCGAATTTGACCCCGAATTTGAAAAAAGGCAGGCCGCGGCCTGCCTCGCTTGTCCGGCGCCGGTGCTTACCTGGCCGGTTCGGATGGCATCGCGGGGGCTGCGGTTTTCCTGGTCTTTTTCATCTTCTTGGCTTTCTTCGGTGCGACGGCGGCCGGCTCCGCCGGCGACGCGGCCGGTGCGGCTGCGGACGCGGCTGCCGGGGTGGCGGCGAACACGGAAACGGCGAACAGCGAAGCAAACAGCCCAGCGATGAGTTTGGACATTTCGGGTTCCTTTTCGTTAAGAAATCGATCCACGACGTGAATCTGGCTCGTTAACGGCAGGCATTCCTTTCGGGATGAGGGTCTTGCCCTTGAGGCAAGTCAACCCTCAGCCTTTCTTCGCCTTTCCGGCACCGACGGCCTCCGCCGGCACTTCCATCCAGTCGCCCGGCATCAGCGGATGGCTGGCCAGCGAGAACGGGCCGATGCTGGTGCGCACCAGGCGCAAGGTCGGCAGTCCGACCGCGGCCGTCATGCGCCGCACCTGGCGATTCTTTCCTTCTTCGAGCGTGATGGCGATCCAGCTGGTCGGCTTGTCATGGCGCACGCGGATCGGCGGATTGCGCGGCCACAGCCATTCGGGTTCGGCGATCTGCACCGCGCGGCAGGGCTTGGTCACGAAGTCGCCCAGGTCGAGCGGCGCCTGCAGGCGCGCCAGCAGTTCGGCGTCGGCCGCGCCTTCCACCTGCACGATATAGGTCTTGGCTTCCTTCTGGTCCGGATGGGCGATGCGGTGCTGCAGGCGGCCGTCGTCGGTGAGCAGCATCAGGCCTTCGCTGTCGGCGTCGAGGCGGCCGGCCGGGTAGATATTCGGGATATCGATGTAATCGGCCAGCGAGGCGCGGCCCGGCTCGGCGCTGAACTGGCAGAGTACCTGGAATGGCTTGTTGAATAAGATGAGGGACATGTAATCGGTTTTTAGAGCAAAATAGCAATCGTCATCAATATTGTGATTATCGCAGCCCAGCGCGCCCCTACGGAGAACACGATGTACGAACATATTAAAGTACCCACCGAAGGCCAGAAGATCGCCGTCAAGCCCGACTTTTCCCTGGACGTCCCGGACCAGCCGGTCATCCCCTACATCGAGGGTGACGGCACGGGCGTCGACATCACTCCGGTGATGCTGAAGGTGGTCGACGCGGCGGTGGCGAAGGCCTATGGCGGGCGGCGCAAGATCAGCTGGATGGAGATCTTCGCCGGCGAGAAGTCGACCCGGATCTACGGCCCCGACGTCTGGCTGCCGCCGGAGACCCTCGATGCGGTGAAAGAATATGTGGTGTCGATCAAGGGCCCGCTGACGACCCCGGTCGGCGGCGGCATCCGCTCGCTGAACGTGGCGCTGCGCCAGGAGCTGGACCTCTACGTCTGCCTGCGCCCGGTGCGCTACTTCACCGGCGTGCCTTCGCCGCTGAAGGAGCCGCAGAAGACCGACATGGTCATCTTCAGGGAAAATTCGGAAGACATCTACGCCGGTATCGAGTGGGCCGCCGAGTCGGAGGGCGCGAAGAAGATCATCGACTTCCTCGTCAACGAGATGGGCGTCAGGAAGATCCGCTTCCCGCAGACCTCGGGCATCGGCGTCAAGCCGGTCTCGCGCGAAGGCACCGAGCGCCTGGTGCGCAAGGCGATCCAGTATGCGATCGACCACGACAAGCCTTCGGTGACCCTGGTCCACAAGGGCAATATCATGAAGTACACGGAAGGCGGCTTCCGCGACTGGGGCTATGCGCTGGCCCAGCGCGAATTCGGCGCCGAGCTGGTCGATGGCGGTCCGTGGTGCAAGTTCAAGAACCCGAAGACCGGCCGCGACATCGTCGTCAAGGATTCGATCGCCGACGCCTTCCTGCAGCAGATCCTGCTGCGCCCGGCCGAGTACAGCGTGATCGCGACCCTGAACCTGAACGGCGACTATATTTCGGACGCATTGGCGGCCCAGGTCGGCGGCATCGGTATCGCGCCAGGCGCCAATATGTCGGATTCGGTGGCGATGTTCGAAGCGACCCACGGCACCGCGCCCAAGTATGCGGGCAAGGATTATGTGAACCCGGGTTCGCTGATCCTGTCGGCCGAGATGATGCTGCGTCACATGGGCTGGGCCGAGGCGGCCGACCTGCTCATCAGCTCGATGGAGAAGGCGATCATGTCGAAGCGCGTCACCTACGACTTCGCGCGCCTGATGGAGGGCGCGACCCAGGTCTCCTGCTCGGGCTTCGGCGAGGTCATGATCGACTACATGGGTTGAGACGCGGCATGGCCGACCTACCTTTTTACGAACGGATCGGCAAGCTGATCTATGGCGTCCAGCGCCAGGCAGCTGGCCGAGCGCTACGAGACCTTCATCAAACGCATGGACGAGAAGGCGGCGCTGGATGGGCCTGAGGTCGAGGAGATTCTGCGGGGCACGCCGGAACTGCTTGCGGCGCTGGTGGAGGGTTGCGCCTGGGGAGCGGGGGCGCAGCGGCTGAGAGACTGCGCCCAAGAAAAAAAGCCCCGCCGCAGCGGGGCTTTCTGGCTTCCGAGGGAGATTACACGCCCTGGATATTGGAAGCTTGCTTGCCTTTAGGGCCTTGCGTGACTTCGAATTGGACTTTCTGACCTTCTTTGAGGGTCTTGAAACCGGCCATATTGATTGCGGAGAAGTGCGCGAACAGATCCTCGCCGCCGTCATCAGGAGTGATGAAGCCAAAACCCTTGGAATCATTGAACCATTTAACAGTACCAGTTGCCATAAAAAACTTTCAAATAAAAACTAATCACACGAGCCATAAAAGCAAGAAGCTTCTTGCCCCCTCCTCAGCCTGCTCACTTCTTATCAACAAGTACATAAGTACATGTCAATGTTTGCATTGTTGGTGCAATAATCTTGTAAGTCAAGCGCTTTTGAACGGGTGTTGTAAAAACATTCACTACTGCTTTGCAACAAGCTCTTGATTTTTACAATCGGACCGCCATCTGCGCTCAGTTGGGAAAACGCGTAAGATGGAAAGCACATGGGATTGCATAGGGGGATTCCCTCAATTGTCCCTGATTGTTAACGTACGCACGAACAGCGAAAGCATCTTAGAATACTCTTATGGCAACCAAGCACGATACCGAACAGCTGCTGGAGCGGCAGACCGTAAAGCCACCCCCCCTGTATCAGGTGGCGCTGCTGAATGACGACTACACGCCGATGGAATTCGTGGTCGCCATCATCCAGGAGTACTTCAACAAGGATCGCGAGACGGCGACGCAGATCATGCTTTCCGTACATCGCCATGGTAAAGGGGTGTGCGGCGTGTTTTCCAAAGATATAGCGTGTACCAAAGTGGAGTTTGTATTAACGCATGCGCGTAAGGCAGGTCACCCCCTGCAGTGCGTGATGGAGGAAGTATGATTGCGCAGGAATTAGAAGTCTCTTTACATATGGCCTTTGTCGAAGCGCGGCAGGCTCGTCACGAGTTCATCACGGTCGAACACCTGCTGCTGGCGCTGCTCGACAACCCGTCGGCCGCTGAAGTCCTGCGTGCATGCGCGGTCAACATCGAAGACCTGCGTAAGACCTTGACGAATTTCATCGGCGACAATACCCCGACCGTGCCGGGCACGGGCGAGGTCGATACCCAGCCGACCCTTGGCTTCCAGCGCGTGATCCAGCGTGCGATCATGCACGTGCAATCCGCCTCGAACGGCAAGAAGGAAGTGACCGGCGCAAATGTGCTGGTGGCGATCTTCGGCGAGAAGGACTCGCATGCCGTCTACTACCTGCACCAGCAGGGCGTGACCCGTCTCGACGTGGTCAATTTCATCTCGCACGGCGTGCGCAAGGACCAGCAGATCGACAGCCAGAAGGCGTCGGAAGGCGTGGAAGAAGCCCAGGTCGAAGGCCAGGCCAAGGAAAGCCCGCTGGACCAGTTCACCCAGAACCTGAACAAGGCTGCCGCCGATGGCCGCATCGATCCGCTGATCGGCCGCGAAGAGGAAGTGGACCGCGTGATCCAGATCCTGTGCCGCCGCCGCAAGAACAACCCGCTGCTGGTGGGCGAGGCCGGGGTCGGCAAGACCGCGATCGCGGAAGGCCTGGCATGGCGCATCGTCCAGGAAGACGTGCCCGACATCCTGCAGAATGCCGTCGTGTATTCGTTGGACATGGGCGCGCTGCTGGCCGGCACCAAGTACCGCGGCGACTTCGAGCAGCGTCTGAAAGCGGTGCTCAAGCAGCTGAAGGATATGCCGAACGGCATCCTGTTCATCGACGAGATCCACACGATCATCGGCGCCGGTTCGGCTTCGGGCGGCACGCTCGACGCTTCGAACCTGCTGAAGCCGGCCCTGGCGAACGGCCAGCTGAAGTGCATCGGCGCGACCACGTTCACGGAATTCCGCGGCGTGTTCGAGAAAGACCATGCGCTCAGCCGCCGCTTCCAGAAGGTCGACGTCAACGAGCCTTCGGTCGAGCAGACCGTGCAGATCCTGCGCGGCCTGAAGTCGCGCTTCGAGGAGCACCACGGCGTGAAGTACTCGTCGTCGGCACTCTCCACCGCGGCGGAACTGGCGGCGCGCTTCATCAATGACCGTCACCTGCCGGACAAGGCGATCGACGTGATCGACGAAGCGGGCGCGGCCCAGCGCATTCTGCCGAAGTCGAAGCAGAAGAAGACCATCGGCAAGACCGAGATCGAGGACATCATCGCGAAGATCGCGCGGATTCCACCGCAGACCGTCAACCAGGACGACCGCAGCAAGCTGCAGACCATCGACCGCGACCTGCGCAACGTCGTGTTCGGGCAGGACCCGGCGATCGAGGCGCTGTCGGCCGCGATCAAGATGGCCCGCGCGGGCCTGGGCAAACAGGACAAGCCGATCGGCTCCTTCCTGTTCTCCGGTCCGACCGGCGTCGGCAAGACCGAGGTGGCCAAGCAGCTGGCCTTCATCCTCGGCATCGAGCTGGTGCGCTTCGACATGTCGGAGTACATGGAACGCCATGCGGTGTCGCGCCTGATCGGTGCGCCGCCGGGCTATGTCGGCTTCGACCAGGGCGGCCTGCTGACCGAGGCCATCACCAAGAAGCCGCACGCGGTGCTGCTGCTGGACGAGATCGAGAAGGCCCATCCGGACATCTTCAACATCCTGCTGCAGGTGATGGACCATGGCACGCTGACCGACAACAACGGCCGCAAGGCGGACTTCCGCAACGTGATCATCATCATGACCACGAATGCGGGCGCCGAGAGCCTGACCAAGCGCTCGGTGGGCTTCGTGGATTCGAAGGCGGCAGGCGACGAGATGGCCGACATCAAGCGTATGTTTACGCCGGAGTTCCGCAACCGCCTGGATGCGATCATCAGCTTCCGCGCACTGGACGAGGAAATCATCCTGCGCGTCGTGGACAAGTTCCTGATGCAGCTGGAAGAGCAGCTGCACGAGAAGAAGGTGGAAGCCATCTTCAGCGAGAAGCTGCGCAAGTTCCTCGCGAAGAAGGGCTTCGATCCGCAGATGGGCGCCCGTCCGATGTCGCGCCTGATCCAGGACATGATCCGCAAGGCGCTGGCCGACGAGCTGCTGTTCGGCCGCCTGGTCAACGGCGGACGCGTGACGGTGGACCTGAACGAGAAGGACGACGTCTTCCTCGAGTTCCCGGAAGGCGACGTCCCGCCGCCGCCGGAGCCGGTCGAAACGGTCGAGATCGAGTAACGAGTACGTAACAATGTGCGCGGGGTTCGCCCCGCCACAGGAAGCCCGCCGCGTGCGGGCTTTTTTTTCGTCATCGGATTGTCATAATGCAATCCTATACTGGGCGGCAATTTAACCAGCATTGCTCCCATGCGACTTGCCAAGCTCCAGACCGGTACCAAGATCCTCGGCGCTTTCGCCGTCGTCTCTGCCGCCATCGCCGTCATCTGCGCCGTCGCCCTGTGGCGCATGCAGGCCGCCGATGCCCTGACCAGCGATCTCGTCAACAACCGCCTGGCCGGCCAGCAGCTGAGTTCCGAACTGCTCGGCGTGGCGCGCCTGAACGGCATGCGCGCCGTCGCCATCGCCCGCAGCGACAGCCTCGAAGTCGGCGACTATTTCCAGGCCCAGCTCGGCCAGGGCGAGCAGGAGGCCACCAGACTCGAATCGCGCATCGCGGCGCTGGCCACCAGCGCGGACGAGCGCAAGCTGCAGCAGCAGGCCGCCGCCGACAAGGCCGCCTACATGAAGGTGCGCCAACAGGTCTTCCAGGCCAAGGACCTCGGCAAGACCGTCGAGGTCGAACAGCTCGCATCCACCAGCCTCTCCGCCACCTTCGATGCCTATACCCGGGCGCTGGGGGCGCTGCTGGCCCACCAGACCCGCCAGGCCCACGCGCTGGCCGCGGCATCGGAAAGCGCCTCGCTGTTCAGCCGCGTCCTGCTGCTGGGCGTCGGCGGCGCCGCGCTGCTGCTCGGCGGCCTGGCCGGCTGGCTGCTCACGCGCAGCATCGTCGCGCCGCTGCAGGACGCCGTGCGGCTGGCCGAACGGGTCGCCCGCGGCGACCTCAGCGCCACCATCCGCCACGCGCGCGGCGACGAGATCGGGCGCCTGTTCGACGCCCTCAACCACATGACCGGCGGCGTCTCCGCCACCGTCGTGAAAGTGCTCGACAGCGCGCGCATGATCGACGACGCCTCGGCCGACCTCGCCGCCGGCAACCGCGACCTGTCGCAGCGCACCGAGCAGCAGGCCAGCAGCCTGCATGCCACCGTGCGCTCGATGGCCGAGCTGACCGAGGCGGTGCAGCAGAATCACGTGAACGCCCACGATGCCAGCGAACTGGCCCTGGCGGCATCCGGCGTGGCGCGCGAAGGGGCGGGCGCGGTCGAGCAGATGGTCGAGCGCATGGCGACGATCCGCCAGTCGGCCGCCAGGATCGGCGACATCACCGCGATGATCGACGGGATCGCCTTCCAGACCAATATCCTGGCCCTGAACGCGGCGGTGGAGGCGGCGCGCGCCGGCGCCGAAGGCCGCGGCTTTGCCGTGGTGGCGAACGAGGTGCGCAGCCTGGCCCAGCATTCGGCCGCGGCCGCCAAGGAAATCAAGAGCCTGATCGCGGAATCGCTCGGCGCCATCGAATCGGGCGCCGGGATTGCCGGCGCGGCCGGCCTGACGATGCGCCAGATCCTCGAGCGCGTGCAGCAGGTGGCCGACCTGCTGGCCGCCATCGATGCCGCCAGCTCCGAGCAGGCCGAGGGCATCGCCCTGGTGCGCCGCACGATCGCGGAGATGGACGAGGCGACCCGCCAGAACGCGGCGATGGTCGAGCAGGCCGCGGCCGCCGCCGGCACCATGCGCGCCCAGGCCGAGCAGCTGACCGGCGTGGTCTCGACCTTCAAGGTGAGGGAGCAGGGCAGGGAGGTGCGGCTGTTGCCGGCCTGAGGTCAACGGCACTCTTTTTTGCACGTATGCACGCCAACTAAGCGTTTCGCTATGGCAAACTCATGTTCTTTAGCAAACTTGCCTAGTGAACATGAACGTGTCCCGCACCCTCCTCGCAATGTCGCTGGCCCTCATCGGCCAGCAGGCGGTCGCCGCCGATCCCTATATCCGTTTCCCCGCCGTGCGCGGCGATACCATCGTGTTCACCGCCGAAGGCGACCTCTGGCGCACCTCCATCGCCGGCGGCAAGGCGACCCGCCTGACCACCCACCMGTCGAGCGAAACCCATGCCGCCATTTCCCAGGACGGCAAGTTGGTCGCCTTCGTCGCTTCCTACGAGGGCGCCCAGGAAGCCTATGTGATGCCGATCGAAGGCGGACTGCCGAAGCGCATCACCTTCGAGAATGGCGGCGTGAGCGTGCTCGGCTGGACGGCCCAGGGCGAAGTCCTGGTCGCCATCGACAACCCGGTCGGCCCGAGCAAGCGCCGCGTGGTCGCCGTGCTCGATCCGGTCAAGCTCACGCGCCGCGTACTGCCGCTCGCCGACGCCAACGATGCCGTGCTGGACGATCTGGGGCGCACCGTCTACTTCACGCGCATGGGCCTGTCCGAGACCCGCGACAACGTGAAGTCCTACCGCGGCGGCGCCCATGCCCGGCTGTGGCGCTTCGACCTGGGTTCGAAGACCGAGGCCGAGCCGCTGTTCAAGGGCGAATCTCTTGACAATCGCGCCAACAACCGCCACGCCATGTGGTGGAACGGCCGCCTGTACTTCATCAGCGATGCGAACGGCGCCGACAATCTGTGGACCTCGCTCCCGGACGGCAGCGACCGCCGCCAGCTCACGCAACACAAGGAATGGGACGTGCGCACCGCCTCGCTCGGCGATGGACGCATCGCCTACCAACTGGGCGCCGACCTGCACGTGTTCGATATCGCGAGCGGGCGCGATTCGCTGGTCCACGCCAGCCTGGTGTCCGACTTCGACCAGCAGCGCCTGCGCCGTGTGAAGTCGCCGCTCGACGCCCTGACCGGCATCGAGGTCGCCAGCAAGCTTGATCGCATCGTCCTCACCGCCCGCGGCAGGGTGACGATCGCCGGCACCGGCAGCCATCGCCGCGTCGAGATCGCGGTGCCGGAAGGCGCGCGTGCCCGCGGCGCCGTCTTCAGCCACGACGACAAGTGGATCTATGCCATCGCCGACACCAGCGGCGAGAACGAGATCTGGCGCTATGCGGCCGACGGTTCCGGCCACGGCGAACGCCTGACCACGGACGGCGCCAGCCACCGCCTGGGCCTTTACCCGTCCCCGGACGGCAAATGGCTGGCGCACACCGACAAGAAGGGCCGCACCTGGCTGCTCGACCTGGCCAGCAAGGCCAACGTCATCATCGACGATGCCGGCCAGGCCGGCCTCGAGCGTCCGGACCAGGTGGTCTGGTCGCCGGACAGCCGCAACCTGGCCTTCGTGCGCGACGGCAGCAGCGAACGGCGCAGCCAGATCGGCATGCTGAACCTGGCCAGCCGCAAGCTCAGCTTCGTCACCACCGATCGCTACGAAGCCAGCTCGCCGGCCTTCTCGCCGGACGGTAAATGGCTGTACTTCCTCTCCGCGCGCCACTTCAACCTGGGCAATGCCTCGCCCTGGGGCGACCGCAATATGGGCCCGGTGTTCGACAAGCGCGTGGGCGTGTATGCGCTGGCGCTGCAGCCCGGGGTGCGCTTCCCGTTCAAGCCGGAAGACGAGCTGACCAAGCCGGAAGAGAAGTCGCCGGAGGCGGCGGCCAAGGCGGCCGTGAAGTCGCCCGGCGCGGAAGAGGCGGATGCCGCCAAGAGCGCGGCAGTCGCCGCCGCCGCCGCCGCGGCGGAAGCCAGGGCGGGTGCCGACAAACCGGCGGCGCCGCTGCCTCCGATCGTGTACGAGGGCCTGCGCGAGCGCCTGTACGAAGTGCCGCTCGCAGCGGGTAACTACAGCGCCCTCGCCGTCGACGACAAGCGTCTCTACCTGCTGGACGCCGGCGACGACGAGCGCGCCAAGGGCACCCTCAAGACCCTCGCCATTTCGCGCAGCAGCCCGCAACCCGAAACCTTCGCCGCCAATGTGCGCGAATTCGGCCTGTCCACCGACCGCAAGCACGTCTTCTACCGCACTTTCGCCAAGGGCGCGCCGGGCGACATGCTGATCGTCGACGCCGCCGCCAAGGCGCCCGCGGATCTCACGAAGTCCAAGGTCAAGGTCGACGACTGGGCGGTCAGCTCGAACCCGCGCATGGAATGGAAGCAGATGTTCAACGACGCCTGGCGCATGCACCGCGACTTCCTGTACGACGCCAACATGCGCGGCATCGACTGGAACGCCGCGCGTACGCGCTATGCGCCGCTGGTCGAGCGCGTGACCGACCGCGCCGAACTGGACGACGTGCTGGGCATGATGATCGGCGAGGTCGGCGCGCTGCACTCGCAGATCCGTCCGGGCGACGTGCGCCGCGCGCCCGCCGAGGGCACGCCCGCCAGCCTGGGCGCGGTGCTGACCCGGGTGGCCGACGGTTACCGCGTCGACCACGTCTACCGCAGCGAGCCGGAGCTGCCGTCCGAGGCCGGTCCGCTGGCCGCGCCGGACGTCCAGGTCAGGGAAGGCGACATCATCACGGCCGTCAACGGCAAGTCGCTGCTGGAAGCGCGCGACATTTCCGACCTGCTGCTGGACACCGCCGGCAAGCAGGTGCTGCTGAACGTGAAGAGCCCGGGCGCCAAGGATGCGCGGGGTAAAGCTGAACTGCGCGCCGTCATCGTCACCCCGGTCACGATGGCGACCCATGCCAGCCTGCGCTACGCCGACTGGGAGCAGGGCAGGGCCCAGCAGGTCGAGAGCGCCTCGAAAGGCAAGATCGGCTACCTGCACCTGCGGGCGATGGTGGCGCGCGACATCAACGCCTTCGCGCGCGACTTCTACGCCAACATCAACAAGGACGGCCTGATCATCGACGTGCGCCGCAATAACGGCGGCAATATCGACAGCTGGATCATCGAAAAGCTGCTGCGGCGCGCCTGGGCCTTCTGGTCTTCGAACGGCAAGCAGCCTTATTCGAACATGCAGAACACCTTCCGCGGCCACCTGGTGGTGCTGACGGACGAGCTGACCTATTCGGACGGCGAAACCTTCGCCGCCGGCGTCAAGGCCCTGAAGCTCGGCCCGCTGGTCGGCAAGCGCACCGCCGGCGCCGGCGTCTGGCTCAGCGACGGCAACGGCCTGCTTGATAACGGCATGGCGCGGGTCGCCGAGAACGGCCAGTTCTCGACCGATGGCGAGTGGCTGATCGAAGGCGTCGGCGTGACCCCGGATGTCGAGGTCGACAACCTGCCTTTCGAGACCTTCAACGGGCGCGACCGCCAGCTCGAGGTGGCCCTCGAGCTGCTGGAGAAGAAGATGAAGGAAGAGCCGGTGAAGCCGTTGAAGCCGGCGGCGATTCCGGCCCTGAAGCGCTGAGTTTCGCCCTTCAAACGGCGGCCAGCGCCCGCGCCAGATCGGCGCGCTGGTCGTCGATGTGCTCGATGCCGACCGACAGCCGGATCAGGCCGTCGCCGATGCCGAGCAGCGCCCGCTGCTCCGGCGGGATGGTCGCATGGGTCATGATGGCCGGGTGCTCGATCAGGCTCTCGACTCCGCCCAGGCTCTCGGCCAGGGTGAAGATCTCGCAGTGTTCCAGGAAGCGGCGCGCCCCGGCCAGGTCGGTATCGAGGTCGATCGAGATGATGCCGCCGTAGCCGTGCATCTGGCGCCGCGCCAGCTCGTGCTGGGGATGCGAGGCCAGGCCGGGATAGAACACCCGGCTGACCTTGCGCTGGCTTTCCAGCCAGCCCGCCAGTTCCAGCGCATTCGCCGAGCTGCGCTCGACCCGCAGCGCCAGGGTCTTGATCCCGCGCAGCACCAGGAAGCTGTCGAATGGTCCCTGGATCGCGCCCACCGCGTTCTGGATGAAGCCGAGGCGCTCGCGCAAGGTCTGGTGGCGCGCTTCCGTGCCGACCACGGCGACGCCGCCGATCACGTCCGAATGGCCGTTCATGTACTTGGTGGTCGAGTGCACCACGATGTCGATGCCGTGCTCCAGCGGACGCTGGACGATGGGGCTGGCGAAAGTGTTGTCGCACACGCTGAGGACGCCGCGCTCGCGGCACAGGGTGGCAATGGCGTGCAGGTCGGCCAGCTTCAGCATCGGGTTGGTCGGCGTCTCCACCCACACCATCCTGGTTTCCGGACGCAGGGCATTGGCGACGGCCAGCGGATCGGTCAGGTCGACGTAGGTGAAATCGTGGCCGGCGCTGTGGCGGCGCACCCTTTCGAACAGGCGGTAGGTGCCGCCGTACATGTCGTCGCCGGCCACGATGTGGGAGCCGGCGGGCAGCAGTTCCAGCACCGCGGAGATGGCGGCCAGGCCGGACGCGAAGGCGAAGGCCGCGCCGCCGCTTTCGATGTCGGCCACGCAGCGTTCCAGCGCCCAGCGGGTCGGGTTGTGCGAGCGGCCGTAGTCGAGGCCCTTGTGCACGCCCGGGCTTTCCTGGGCAAAGGTCGAGGTCGCGTAGATGGGCGGCATCACCGCGCCGGTGGCGGGGTCGGGTGCCTGGCCGCCGTGGATGACGCGGGTGGCCAGATGGCGCTTGCTTTCTCTATCGTTCATTTCACTCATTTCATTTCAATGTTCTGCGCAGGTGGTTGAGGAGGTCGAAGCGCGTGATCAGCCCGTAGAAATGATCGCCTTCCGCGATCACGGCGGTCAGGCCGCGGTCGAGGATCTCGCGCAACTGCTGCATGCCGGCCGAAGGCGGCAGGGTCTGCAGCTCGGAAGTCATGGTGCCGGATACCGGGGCCTGGAAGTGTTGCTGGTCTTGCGTCACGTGCAGCAGCAGGTCGGATTCGTCGATCAGTCCGACCAGGCGGCCGCGGTCGACAACCGGCAGCTGGGCCAGGTCGGCGCTTCGCATGCGGTTGAAGGCGGTCAGCAGCGGGTCGGTCGGGGACACGGTGACGACTTCGCCGTCGTCGAAGCGGCGCCCGATCAGGTCGCGCAGGTCGCCGGTACGCGGCCGGTGCAGCAGGCCCTGGTCGACCATCCAGCCGTCGCTGTAGACCTTGGTGAGGTAGCGGGTGCCGGTGTCGCACACGAAGGTGACCACGCGCTTCGGCGTGGTCTGCTCGCGGCAGTAGCGCAGGGCGGCCGCCAGCAGGGTGCCGGTCGAGGAACCGGCCAGCAAGCCTTCCTGGCGCAGCAGGGCGCGCGCGGTGTTGAAGCTTTCCTCGTCGCCGATGGAGTAGGCGCGGCGCACCCGCGACAGGTCGGCGATCGCCGGAATGAAATCCTCGCCGATGCCCTCGACCGCCCACGAGCCGGACACCTCGGACACGCGCCCGGTACGCACGTACTCGGCCAGGATCGAACCCTCGGGGTCGGCCAGCACGAATTCGAGCGCCGGTTGCACCTTCTCGAAGTAGCGCGACAGGCCGGTGAGGGTGCCGGAAGAACCGACCCCGACCACGATGGCGTCCACCTCATGCCGCATCTGTTCCCAGATCTCGGGACCGGTGGTGGTCTCGTGGGCCCAGGGGTTGGCCGGATTGTTGAACTGGTCGGCGAACCAGGCGCCGGGAATCTCGCGGGCCAGGCGCGCGGCATAGTCCTGGTAGTACTCGGGATGGCCCTTGCCGACGTCCGAGCGGGTCAGGTGGATCTCGGCGCCGAGGGCCTTCAGGTGCAGGACTTTTTCGGCCGCCATCTTGTCCGGCACCACCAGCACCACGCGGTAGCCCTTGATGCGGGCCACCAGGGCCAGGCCGAGGCCGGTATTGCCGGCGGTGGCCTCGACCACCGTGCCGCCCGGCTGCAGGCGGCCATCCTTTTCCGCGGCCTCGATCATGGCGCGGCCGATGCGGTCCTTGATGGAACCGCCAGGATTCTGGGACTCGAGCTTGAGAAATAACTGGCAGGGGCCGGTGTCCATCCGGGTGACCTCGACCAGCGGGGTGTTGCCGATCAGCGAAAAGATTGCAGCGGATGACGCGGGTTGCGCGGTTTCCATATCTCCTCCAAGGTGGCCAGGTCGTCAAAAAAAGACGAGCATAGGACGCCTGTTGGCGTCCCGGCTTGGGGAAGATTAACTCTTTTGAGGAAAGTCAGGCGCCGGATTTCAGGCGCCGCCACAGCGTGGTCCGGCTGATCCCCAGGTGGCGGGCTGCGGCGTCGCGCTGGCCGCCGAAACGGGCCAGCACCTCGGCCACGCTTTCATGCGGCGATGGAAGAACGGCCGCGGCGGGCGGGGGAGCGGACGGGGCCGGAGCCGGCGAGGGCAGGGCCTGGCCCAGCTCCGGCGCTACCGACAGCAGGAAGGCCGGCGTCAGGGCCTGCAGCGGCTCGGCGGCCAGGAACAGCGCCAGCCTCTCCATCAGGTTGCGCAGCTCGCGCACATTGCCCGGCCAGGCATAGGCCTGCAGGAGCGGCGCGCAGGCGGCGATCTCGGCGGCCTGGTTCGGATGCGGACGGGCGCTGAGGGCCGCCATCGCGTTCTTCAGCGACCATTCGGCCAACTGCGGGATGTCGGCGCGGCGCTCGCGCAGGGGCGGCAGCGCCAGGCGCAGCACCGCCAGGCGGTAGAACAGGTCGGCGCGGAAGCGTCCCTCGCGCACGCGGGCGTCGAGGTCGCAGTGGGTGGCGCTGATCACCCGCACGTCGATCGGCACCGGCCGCGTGCCGCCCACCCGCATCACTTCGCGTTCTTCCAGCACGCGCAGCAGGCGGGTCTGCAGGCTAAGGGGCATCTCGCCGATCTCGTCCAGGAACAGGGTGCCGCCGTTGGCCGCTTCGAACAGGCCGGCGCGCCCGCCGCGCCGCGCACCGGTGAAGGCGCCTTCCTCGTGCCCGAACAGCTCGGATTCCAGCAGCGACTCGGCGATCGCGCCGCAGTTCACGGCGACGAAGGGACGCAGGGCGCCGCGGCGCGGACTCTCGCGGTGGATGGCCTGGGCCACCAGCTCCTTGCCGCTGCCGGTCTCGCCCTGGATCAGCACCGTGGCCGGCGAACGTGCGTACAGCACCACGGCCTGGCGCAGCCGCTCCATCGCCGGCGAGTCGCCGCGCAGGTCGTTCAGGCCGCGCCGCGCGCGCCGCGGATCGGGGCTGACGCGCCGTCCGCGCCCCGCTTCCAGGCGGGTCAGGCGCGCCATCTCCAGCGCATCGTCGAAGGCCTGGCGGATCGAGGCCGCCGAATACACGAACACCGCCTTCAGGCCGGCTTCCTCGGCCAGGTCGGTAATCAGGCCGGCGCCGACGATCGCCCCGATCCCGTCCGCTTTCAGCTCGTCGATGGCGGCCCGCGCATCCTCCTCGGTCACATAGGTGCGCTGGACGATGGACAGGCCGAAGGTGGCGGCGAACTCCGCCAGTTCCGGCATCGGCTGCTGGTAGCTGATCACCGCGACCCGCGGCGACAGGCGGCGCGCCCGCGCCAGCGCCTGCATCACGTCGCTGCCGCTGGCCTTCGCCACCACCACCGGCACCGAGACCCGTCCCTTCAGGTAGGCGGCGTTGGAGCCGGCCGCGATCACGACGTCGCAGTGCTCAAGCGCCATGCGTTCGCGGATATGGCGCGCGGCGTCGTCGAAGCCCAGGTGCAGCGGCTCGATCTGGGCCAGGTGGTCGTATTCGAGGGTGATGTCGCGGAACAGATCGGACAGGCGGGACACGGAAACGGTCCAGATCACAGGCTTGTCGAGGCCCTCGTGCAGGGTGCGGGTGGGATGACTCATATCGCAAGTGTAGTGGAATCCGACCCATGCCGTAAGAATCGGGTAAGGACCGGCCCGTAGGATCGCAAACAGCCTGCATAAAAGGCATCACTAAAAGTATTGGAGACAAAAGTGGATCAAGACATTGTTCAACGGGTCAAGAGCGACCCGAATTACCAGAAGCTGGTCAAGACCCGCTCCCGCTACGGCTGGATGCTGACCTGGGCCGTGATGGTCGTGTATTACGGCTTCACCCTGCTGAACGCCTTCGACAAGGAATTCATGGGTTCCCGCATCGGTGCGGGCGTGATGTCCTGGGGTGTGCCCCTGGGCCTGTTCGTGATCCTGTTCACGGTCGTCGTCACCGGCATCTACGTGCGCCGCGCGAACAAGGAATTCGACGCCCTGACCGACGCCATCCAGCGCAATGCCGCCGCCGGCCAGCCCGCACAGACCAACCAGCCGAACAAGGTGCGCGCAGCATGAAGAACCTGATCCGTAACGCCAGCGCGCTGGCCGTCCTGGCGGCCGCCAACGCCGCCATCGCCGCGCCCGACCTGGGCCAGGCCACCAAGCAGGCCACCAACTGGACCGCGATCACGATGTTCGCTGTGTTCGTCATCCTGACCCTGTTCATCACCAAGTGGGCCGCCAAGCGCACCCGCTCGGCGTCCGACTTCTACACCGCGGGCGGCGGCATCACCGGCTTCCAGAACGGTCTCGCCATCGCCGGCGACTTCATGTCGGCCGCTTCTTTTCTGGGCATCTCGGCCGCGGTGTTCGCCAACGGCTTCGATGGCCTGATCTACGCGATCGGCTTCCTGGTCGGCTGGCCCGTCATCACCTTCCTGATGGCCGAGCGCCTGCGCAACCTGGGCCGTTTTACCTTCGCCGACGTCGCCGCCTACCGCTTCGCCCAGAAACCGGTGCGCATGTTCGCCGCCTCGGGCACCCTGGTCACCGTGCTGTTCTACCTGATCGCCCAGATGGTCGGCGCCGGCCAGCTGATCAAGCTGCTGTTCGGCCTGGACTACAGCATCGCCGTGGTGCTGGTCGGTATCCTGATGATGGTGTACGTGCTGTTCGGCGGCATGACCGCCACCACCTGGGTCCAGATCATCAAGGCCGTGATGCTGCTGGCGGGCGCCTCCTTCATGGCGTTCTCGGTGCTGGCCATGTACAACTTCAGCCCGGAAGCGCTGTTCGCCAAGGCCGTCGAAGTGCACGCCAAGAAGGACTCGATCATGGGCCCGGGTAACTTCATCAAGGACCCGATCTCCGGCATCTCCTTCGGCATGGCGCTGATGTTCGGCACCGCCGGGCTGCCGCACATCCTGATGCGCTTCTTCACCGTCCCGAGCGCCAAGGAAGCGCGCAAGTCGGTGCTGTGGGCCACCACCTGGATCGGCTATTTCTACATCCTTACCTTCATCATCGGCTTCGGCGCGATCGTGCTGGTCGGTACCAACCCGGCCTTCAAGGATGCGGCAGGCAAGCTCCTGGGCGGTAACAACATGGCGGCCGTGCACCTGGCGAACGCGGTCGGCGGCGACGTCTTCCTCGGCTTCATTTCGGCCGTGGCCTTCGCGACCATCCTCGCGGTGGTGGCCGGCCTGACCCTGTCGGGCGCCTCGGCCGTCTCGCACGACATCTACGCCACCGTCATCAAGAAGGGCCAGCCGGCCCCGGGCAGCGAACTGCGCGTCTCGAAGATCACCACCATCATCCTCGGCATCATCGCCGTGGGCCTGGGCTATGTGTTCGAAACCGTGAACGTCGCCTTCATGGTGTCGCTGGCCTTCGCGATCGCCGCCTCGGCCAACTTCCCGGTGCTGTTCATGTCGGTCCTGTGGAGCAAGTGCACCACCCGCGGCGCCACCATCGGCGGCTTCCTGGGCCTGATCACGGCCGTGGGCCTGACCGTGCTGTCGAAATCGGTGTGGGTCGACGTCTTCCACAACAAGACCGAGATCTTCCCGTACACCTCGCCGGCCCTGTTCTCGATGATCGTCGGCTTCGTGGGCGTGTGGCTGTTCTCGATCACCGACAAGAGCCCGCGCGCGGCGATCGACAAGGCTGGTTTCGAGGCGCAGGAAGTGCGTTCGGAGACTGGTATCGGCGCCGCCGCCGCATCGGCACACTGATCCGCCGCTGCTGTACACTGAACCCGAAAGCCGGTTTCCGGCCTTCGGGTTCTTTATTTGGGAAGGGGCGGGGAAGATGATACCGATACTGGTCGTGCGCGACATCCAGGAAGCCATCGCCTTCTATACGCGCGTGCTCGATTTCGAGCTGCGCTTCAGCTGGCCCGAGGAATCCGCGTGCTACGCGGGCCTGGCCAGGGGCAAGGAAGAGCTGCACCTGAACCTGACGCCCGGGGAAGGCCGCTTCGGCCATTCCAGCGTCATCGTCCTGTGCGAGGACGTGGATGCCCTGTTTTCAGGCTTCGTCGCGCGCGGATTGAATCCGCCCACCCGGCCGGAGTCGCCGGTGCACGCCGGCCCGCTCGAGCAGACCTGGGGCACCCGCGAATTCTACGTCGACGACCCGAGCGGAAACACGCTGGTCTTCCAGCAGCGCCGCTGAAGCTGCGTCAGGGCGCGACGTCGCCCGCCTTCTCCGCAAACGGCCGCGCATGGCGCACCAGCGACACCAGGGTCTTCCCCGGCTCCTCGTTGAAGATCTCGTGGGCCGAATGCTCGAACCACACCAGCCGCTTCGACGGCGCCTTCACCTTCCCGAACCATTCCGCGGTGGCCGATGAGGACACGTTGTAGTCGTGCCGTCCGTTGAAGATCAGGATCGGGCAGCGGAATGTCGTGTAGCCGCTGAAGTCCATCGAGATCGTCTCCGCCAGCAGCCGGCTGGACGAGAATTCGGTGGCGTCCCAGATGGTCTTCAAATCCGCATCCGTGTATTCCGGCGACAGCTTCACCGCGGCCGCCTCGGCGTCGAAGCCGGTCCTGCCGTACACCGCGCCGCCGTAGCGGCCCAGCCATTTGCGCTGCAGGTAGAGGTCCTTCAGTGCTACCTGCTTGCCCGGCTGGGCGTAGGGCGCGATCGATTCCAGCTCGCGCACCGCCTCGAGATTGTTCTCCTTCTTCGCCGCATCCATCGCGAAGCGCCAGCCGCGCCGCTCGCTTTCCGGCGCATCCGTGATCTGGCCGATGCCGATATAGGCGTGCAGCCAGTCAGGATGGCGCTGCGCCAGTTCGATGCCGAGCGAGCTGCCCCATGAGTGCCCCATCACGTAGATGCGCTGCTTGCCGAATTCCTTGCGCAGCCAGGCCACCATCTCCTCGGCGTCGGCCAGCATGCGGGCGCGGGTCATGGTCGGCGCTACCTTGCCCGGATCGTTGGCGGCATAGGTCTTGCCGGCGCCGCGCTGGTCCCATTGCACGACCGTGAAATACTCTTCCCAGCCGCGCTGGAAGTACCAGCTGGTCGGCATCGCCACATAGCCCGGGCCGCCGTGCAGCATCAGCAGCACCGGGTTGCGGCGGTCGGCGCCGCGCACACTGATCCACTGCTCGATGCCGCCGATCCTGACCGCCTGCGTCCTTTCGATGCCCTGCGAGGTGACGATGCGGCGCATGTCGGCGACGATCTTCACCGCCTCGGCGCGGCTGGCGATGCCGTCGGCCCGGGCGTTCGCACCCGGACCGGCCAGCAGCAGCGCGCAGGCAAGCGATGCGTATGCGCGCCTCATCCTCATTCCTTGGCCGGATCGCGGTAGTGGAAGGGATCGGTCGGCGTCGGCTGCTTCGGCAGCACGTTGCGCGGCATCGGTGTGTCGCTCTCGGCCGCCTGCAGCAGCACGGTGGCCATGATCACCGCGGCCTGGCGCAGGTCTTCGGTGCGCAGGTGGTCGAAGGTGTCGAGGTTCGAATGGTGCACGCGCGAACCGTAGTCGAGCGGGTCCTGGATGAACTGGAAGGCGGGCAGGCCCATGCCGGCCATGATCTGGTGGTCGGTGCCGCCGGTCTTCTTGGCCACGACCTTGTTCGCACCCAGGCTGTCGAAGGGAGCGAGCCAGTTCTTCAGCACAGGTATCGCCGCGAAGTTACCCTCGGCATAGATACCACGGATCTTGCCCGAGCCGTTGTCGAGGTTGAAGTAGGCGGCCATCTCGTCATAGCCGGGCAGCGGCGTGACCGGGTAGGTCTCCCACATGAATTCGGGCAGTTTGGCGTGCTCCGGATTGCTCGGGCGCGGGCGGGTCGCGATGTGATTTTTGATATAGGCGAGGGAGCCCAGCAGGCCTTGTTCCTCGCCCGACCACAGCGCAAAGCGGATGGTGCGCTTGGGCTTCACGCCCAGCTGCGAGAGGATGCGCGCCGCTTCCATCACCACCACCGAGCCGGCGCCGTTGTCGGCGGCGCCGTCGCCGGCCACCCAGCTGTCGAGGTGGGCGCCGGCCATCACGTAGCCGGCCTGGGGATCGCTGCCCGGGATCTCGGCCAGGATGTTGTAGGCGTTCGTGTCGCGGTCGTCGAAGTGGACATTGCTGTTCAGTTCGAGCTTCACTTCGCCGACCTTGGCCAGGCGCGCCAGGCGGCGGTAGTCTTCGGCCGCCATCTCGACTTCGGGCAGGGAGACGGTGTCGCCCTTGCGGTGGAAGTAGCCTTCGCCCTGCACCAGGCCGCCGTTACGGTAGGACATCTTGACCAGCGCGACCGCTCCTTCCGCCGCCATGAAGCGGTCGATCTCGCGCGCCTGCTCGAAGTATTTCTTGTACAGGTCGAACGACTGGTCCGGATCGTAGTGCGGCTGGTCGTAGGTCGACAACTTGCCCAGTTCGGCCTCGTCGTAGCGCTTGAAGGTGGCGCTGGTGTCGTCCTTCGGCACCTCCGGATAGCTGACCAGCACGATCCTGCCTTTCACCTTGCCCTTGTACTGGGCCAGGTCGCGCACGTTGCGGACCGGCGCCACCACGATAGTCGCGCTCACGGTGCCACGGGTCGCCGGTGTCCAGGCCACCGGGATCGCGGTCAGGGCCAGCGGTCGCGGCGCCACCATGCGCACGCTCGAGGATTCGATCCACCAGCCGCGCCCGAAATCGTAGCCTTCGGCGTGGACATTCTTCAGGCCCCAGCTCGTGAACATCTGCTGGGTCCACTTTTCCGCCTGGCGCATCGCCGGCGAATTGGTCATGCGGCCGCCGATGCGGTCGCTCAGGTAKGCGGCCAGGTTCACGACCTGGCCACGGTTATAGCCTTCGTCGGCGACGCGGTTGATGGTGTTGGCGTCGACCGGTTCGGCATGGGCGCCGAAGCAGAGCAGGGCGATGCCGGCGAGCAGGCCGGCCTTACGAATGTCGCACATAGATCCTCTTGGTTGTTTTTGTCAAAAAGGAATTGCGCAGGGGATTCTACGCCTGAGCAACTCAGCTGTGCGAACAGGATCCAGGCTTGCGTGTTGCGCAACGATGTTTCAAAATGAAACGTTCGTGAAACATCGATGCCGAAACACGCAGGGCGAAACGGCGCAAGTGCTTGAAAACACGGGGCAAGGCGCCAGCGATTGGCTTGGCACGCCGTTTGCATTAGTGAGGGCATATTCCCGTCAACGCATCATTGAAAGGTAAGAGGACATGAGCCAACTCTCCGCAGGCGCCAAATTCCGCCAGGCCGTGCAGGAAGAACATCCGCTGCAGGTGATCGGCGCGATCAACGCCAACCACGCCCTGCTGGCCAAGCGCGCCGGCTACCGCGCGATCTACCTGTCGGGCGGCGGCGTGGCTGCCGGCTCCCTGGGCCTGCCCGACCTCGGCATCTCGGGCCTGGAAGACGTGCTGATCGACGTGCGCCGCATCACCGACGTCTGCGACCTGCCGCTGCTGGTCGACATCGACACCGGCTTCGGCTCGTCCGCCTTCAACGTGGCCCGCACCGTGCGCTCGCTGATCAAGGCCGGCGCCGGCGCCTGCCATATCGAAGACCAGGTCGGCGCCAAGCGCTGCGGCCACCGACCGGGCAAGGAGATCGTCAGCCAGGGCGAGATGGTCGACCGCGTGAAAGCCGCCGTCGACGCCCGCACCGACGACAACTTCGTCATCATGGCGCGCACCGATGCGCTGGCCGTCGAGGGCCTGGACAAGGCCGTGGAGCGCGCGGTCGCCTGCGTCGAAGCCGGCGCCGACATGATCTTCCCGGAAGCGATCACCAGCCTCGAGATGTACGCCCAGTTCAAGAAGGCGGTCAAGGTGCCGATCCTCGCGAACATCACCGAATTCGGCGCGACCCCGCTGTTCAGCGTCGAAGAGTTGAAAGGTGCCGACGTCGACATCGTGCTGTATCCGCTGTCGGCTTTCCGCGCCATGAACAAGGCCGCCGAGAACGTCTACGAGACCATCCGCCGCGAAGGCAGCCAGAAGAGCGTGGTCGACACCATGCAGACCCGCGCCGAACTGTACGACCGCATCGATTACCATAGCTTCGAGCAGAAGCTCGATGCCCTGTTTGCCCAGAACAAAGCCAAATAATTCATCGAATACGGAGATATCAAGACCATGACCGATCAGACCAGCCAAACCGAGACCCCGACTTTCAAACCCAAGAAATCGGTCGCCCTGTCCGGCGTCGCCGCCGGTAACACCGCGCTGTGCTCGGTGGGCCGCTCCGGCAACGACCTGCACTACCGCGGCTACGACATCCTGGACGTGGCCGACACATCCGAATTCGAAGAGATCGCCTACCTGCTGGTGCACGGCAAGCTGCCGACCGCCGCCGAACTGAAAGGCTACAAGGCCAAGCTGAAGATGTTGCGCGGCCTGCCGCAAGCGGTGAAGAGCGCGCTGGAAGCCCTGCCGGCCGCCTCGCACCCGATGGACGTGATGCGCACCGGCGTCTCGGTGCTGGGCTGCACCCTGCCGGAAAAGGACGACCACAACATCCCGGGCGCGCGCGACATCGCCGACCGCCTGATGGCGTCAACGGGTTCGATGCTGCTGTACTGGTACCACTTCAGCCATAACGGCAAGCGCATCGAAGTCGAGACCGACGACGACTCGATCGGCGGTCACTTCCTGCACCTGCTGCACGGCCAGAAGCCATCCGATGAGTGGGTGAAAGCGATGCACACTTCGCTGATCCTGTACGCCGAACACGAGTTCAATGCCTCGACCTTCACCGGCCGCGTGATCGCCGGCACCGGTTCCGACATCTACTCGGCCATCACCGGCGCGATCGGCGCGCTGCGCGGTCCGAAGCACGGCGGCGCCAACGAAGTCGCCTTCGAGATCCAGAAGCGCTACGAGAACCCGGACGAAGCCGAAGCCGACATCCGCAACCGCGTCGCCAACAAGGAAGTCGTGATCGGCTTCGGCCACCCGGTGTACACGATCTCGGACCCGCGCAACAAGGTGATCAAGGAAGTAGCCCGCGATCTGTCGGCGAGCGCCGGTTCGATGAAGATGTTCGACATCGCCGAGCGCCTGGAAACGGTCATGTGGGAAGTGAAGAAGATGTTCCCGAACCTGGACTGGTTCTCGGCGGTGTCCTACCACATGATGGGCGTGCCGACCGCGATGTTCACGCCGCTGTTCGTGATCGCGCGTACCTCGGGCTGGTCGGCACACATCATCGAGCAGCGTATCGACAACAAGATCATTCGTCCGAGCGCGAACTATGTCGGTCCGGAGGATCTGAGGTTCGTGCCGCTGGCGGAGCGTAAGTAAACCACTGCCGTCATCCCCGCTTTCGCGGGGATGACGAAGGATGACATGAACGACCCGACTATCCGCCGACTCACCCCAAGCGACACAGCCGCCTACCGCGAGCTGCGCCTGGCCAGCCTGCGCGAGTTCCAGTTCGCGCACGGTCCCGACTACGAAGAAGCGCTCGGCAAATCCCTCGCCTGGCATGCGGAGCGCCTTGCCAGGCCGGACTACCACTGGTTCGGCGCTTTCGACCGTGAACTTCTGGTCGGCGCCATCTGCCTGCGCGCCAAGGAGGGCAGGCGGCTGCGTCACGTCGCCAGCCTGAACAGCCTGATGGTCGGGCGCGAGCATCAGGGCGCCGGCATCGGGCGACTGCTGACGGCGCATCTGATCGCCTTCGCCCGCTCGCTCGGCCACCTCCGGCAGCTCACGCTGGTGGTCAACGAGGACAACGCGCCGGCCCGTCGCCTGTACGACAGCCTCGGCTTCCAGCAATTCGGCGTCCAGCCGGATGCCATCTTTCACGAAGGCCGGTACTGCGCCACGCAGCACCTGCTCTTATCTCTGGTTTCACCTGATCCATCATGAACAGCCAATATCGCAAACCCCTGCGCGGACAGGATGCCGCCCAGACCAATCTGCACTACTTCGACGCCAAGGCCGCAGTCGAGGAAATCCAGCCGGGCGCCTGGGACGGCCTGCCTTACACCTCGCGTGTGCTGGCCGAAAACCTGGTACGCCGCTGCGAGCCGCAGGCCCTGGTGCCTTCGCTGAAGCAGCTCATCGAACGCAAGCGGGACCTCGATTTCCCATGGTTCCCGGCGCGCGTGGTCTGCCACGATATCCTGGGCCAGACCGCCCTGGTCGACCTGGCCGGCCTGCGCGACGCCATCGCCCTGCAAGGCGGTAATCCGGCCCTGGTCAATCCGGTGGTGCCGACCCAGCTGGTGGTCGACCACTCGCTGGCGGTCGAGTGCGGCGGCTTCGATCCGGACGCTTTCGCCAAGAACCGCGCCATCGAAGACCGCCGCAACGAAGACCGCTTCGACTTCATCGAGTGGACCAAGAAGGCCTTCCAGAACGTCGACGTGATCCCGCCGGGGAACGGCATCCTGCACCAGATTAACCTCGAACGCATGAGCCCCGTGGTCCAGGTAAAGGATGGCGTGGCCTTCCCGGACACCCTGGTCGGCACCGACTCGCATACCCCGATGGTCGATGCGCTGGGCGTGATCGCGATCGGCGTCGGTGGCCTGGAAGCGGAGAGCGTCATGCTGGGCCGTGCTTCCTATATGCGGCTGCCGGACATCGTCGGTGTCGAGCTGACCGGGAAACCGCAGCCCGGCATCACCGCCACCGACATCGTGCTGGCGCTGACCGAATTCCTGCGCAAGTCGAAAGTCGTCTCCGCCTACCTTGAATTCTTCGGCGAGGGTTCGGCGAACCTGACCCTGGGCGACCGCGCCACGATCTCGAACATGGCCCCCGAATACGGCGCCACCGCAGCCATGTTCTCGATCGACGAGCAGACCATCAAGTACCTGAAGCTCACCGGCCGCGACGACGAACTGGTGAAGCTGGTCGAGACCTATGCGAAGGAAGCGGGCCTGTGGTCCGACACCCTGGCGAACGTCGAGTACGAACGCACCCTGCATTTCGACCTGTCGACCGTGGTGCGCAACATCGCCGGACCCTCCAACCCCCACAATCGCGTGCCGACTTCGGAACTGGCGGCCCGGGGCATCGCCGGCAAGGTCGAGAATGAGCCGGGCCTGATGCCGGACGGCGCCGTGATCATCGCCGCCATCACCAGCTGCACCAACACCAACAACCCGCGCAATATGATCGCCGCCGGCCTGATCGCGCGGAACGCCAACAAGCTGGGACTGCTGCGCAAGCCCTGGGTGAAATCGTCGCTGGCGCCAGGCTCGAAGGCCGTGGCGCTCTACCTGGAAGAGGCGGGCCTGCTGCCGGAACTGGAAAAGCTGGGCTTCGGCATCGTCGCCTTTGCCTGCACCACCTGCAACGGCATGTCGGGCGCGCTGGACCCGGTCATTCAAAAAGAAGTGGTCGAGCGCGACCTGTACGCGACCGCCGTCCTGTCCGGCAACCGCAACTTCGACGGCCGCATCCACCCCTATGCCAAGCAAGCCTTCCTGGCTTCGCCGGCGCTGGTGGTGGCTTATGCGATCGCCGGCACGATCCGCTTCGACATCGAGAAGGACGTGCTGGGCGTCGATGCCTCCGGCCGCGAGATCAGGCTGGCCGACATCTGGCCGAGCGATGCCGAGATCGACGCCGTGGTCGAGCAGTCGGTCAAGCCGCAGCAGTTCCGCAATGTGTACGACGTGATGTTCGCGCGCCAGGAGACGACGGAAGAAGCCGTGTCGCCGCTGTACGACTGGCGCCCGATGAGCACCTATATCCGCCGTCCGCCGTACTGGGAAGGCGCGCTGGCCGGCGAGCGCACCATGAAAGGCATGCGCGCACTGGCGGTGCTGGGCGATAACATCACCACCGACCACCTGTCGCCGTCGAACGCCATCATGATGAACTCCGCGGCCGGCGAATACCTGCACAAGATGGGCCTGCCGGAAGAGGACTTCAACTCCTACGCGACCCACCGCGGCGACCACCTGACGGCCCAGCGCGCAACCTTCGCCAATCCAACGCTGAAGAACGAAATGGTGCGCAATGCCGACGGCAGCGTGCGCGCCGGCTCGCTGGCCCGCATCGAGCCGGAAGGGCAGGTCACGCGCATGTGGGAAGCGATCGAGACCTATATGGAACGCAAGCAGCCGCTGATCGTGGTGGCCGGTGCCGACTATGGCCAGGGCTCCTCGCGCGACTGGGCGGCCAAGGGCGTGCGCCTGGCGGGCGTGGAAGCCATCGTGGCCGAAGGCTTCGAGCGCATCCACCGCACGAACCTGGTCGGCATGGGCGTGCTGCCGCTGGAATTCCAGCCGGGCACCACCCGCCTGACCCTGGGCCTGGACGGTACCGAGACCTATGACGTGGTGGGCGAGCGCACGCCGCGCGCGACGCTTACGCTGGTCATCCATCGCAAGAACGGCGAGACGGTCGAGGTGCCGGTGATCTGCCGCCTGGATACGGCGGAAGAGGTGTCGATCTACGAGGCCGGCGGCGTGCTGCAGCGGTTTGCGCAGGACTTTTTGGCGACCACCAAAGTCGCTGCATGATATTGAACCCGTCATTCCCGGCAATGCCGGGAATGACGGTTTTGGAGCTAACACATATGGCCCACGTCCCACAGATTAAAATCCCCGCCACCTACATGCGTGGCGGCACCAGCAAGGGCGTCTTCTTCCGCCTCCAGGACCTGCCCGAAGCGGCGCAAGTCCCCGGCGAGGCGCGCGACAAGCTCTTGATGCGCGTGATCGGCAGCCCCGACCCCTACGGCAAGCAGATCGACGGCATGGGCGGCGCCACTTCCAGCACCAGCAAGACCGTCATCGTCGGCAAGGCCACGCGCCCGGACCACGACGTCGACTACCTGTTCGGCCAGGTCTCGATCGACAAGCCCTTCGTCGACTGGAGCGGCAACTGCGGCAACCTGTCGGCGGCGATCGGCCCCTATGCCATCGCCAACGGTTTCATCGACGCCGGCCGTATTCCGGAAAACGGTAGCGTCACCATCCGCATCTGGCAGGCGAATATCCAGAAAACCATCGTCGCCCACGTGCCGGTCACCAATGGCCAGGTCCAGGAAACCGGCGACTTCGAGCTGGACGGCGTGACCTTCCCGGCGGCCGAAGTGCAGCTCGAGTTCATGGACCCGGCGTCCGAGGAGGGCGAGGGCGGCGAAGGGGGGAGCAATTCGATGTTCCCGACCGGGAACCTGGTCGACGAGCTGGAGGTGCCCGGTGTCGGCACCCTGAGAGCCACGATGATCAACGCCGGCATTCCCACCATCTTCGTGAACGCTCTGGATGTCGGCTACAAGGGCACCGAGCTGCAGGACGACATCAACGGCGACCCGAAGGCGCTGGCGATGTTCGAATCGATCCGCGCCCACGGCGCCATGCGCATGGGCCTTATCGCGCACGTGGAGGAAGCCGCGCGCCGCCAGCACACGCCGAAGGTCGCCTTCGTCGCGCCGCCCGCCGATTACACGGCGTCGAGCGGCAAGCAGGTGAAAGCGCACGACATCGACCTGCTGGTGCGCGCGCTCTCGATGGGCAAGCTGCACCACGCGATGATGGGCACGGCGGCGGTGGCGATCGGCACCGCGGCGGCGATTCCCGGTACCCTGGTCAGCCTGGCCGCCGGCGGCCGTGCGCACGAGGCCGTGCGTTTCGGCCACCCGTCCGGCACCCTGCGCGTCGGCGCCCAGGCCGGGCAGGTGGATGGCGACTGGGTCGTCAAAAAGGCCGTGATGAGCCGCAGCGCCCGTGTGCTGATGGAGGGCTGGGTACGCATCCCCGGCGACGCTTTCTAAGAGCGACTCCAGGAGCGCATTCAGCCGATGAGCCCGCCGTACAACACGGCGGGCCTTTTTTTTGCCAGTTTGATATTTCCGGTGATTTGTGGTTTATGATTCCCATGGGAAATAGAGGTCCGATGGACGGACCCGGAGACTGGAACAAGGGATGGATCGTGTAACGAGCAAACCGGCCCTGGTGGCCGAAGCGCTGGCGCTGCTCGCGGCGCCGGCATGCGCCTGCGACGCGCAGGGGATGATTTGGGCGGCCAACGAGGCGCTCGAGCGGCTGCTCGGTGCGCCGATCGAGGGCCGCACGCTGCCGGCGCTGTTCTGCGAGCGCAGCGTCCCGCAGGCGCTGCACGAGACCGCCGCACTGGCCAGGCCGACCAGCGCGCCCGCCTGGAGCAGGCCGCGGTGCTCGAACACGCCCCGGTCGGCATCGTCGTCACCTTGCCGCATATGGTCAAGTCCTGCAATCCGCGCATGGCCCAGATGCTGGGCTACGATGCCTGCGAGCTGGTCGGACGCGACCCGGTCGAGTTCTTCTTCTCGCGGACGCAGTACGCAGCCTTCATGGAGAAGGCGATCCAGGTCCTGGCCGCCGGCGAGCTGTTCGAACAGGCCGAGATCCAGCTGCGCCGCCGCGACGGCTCGCTGATCTGGTGCCGCATCCGCGCCAAGGCGGTCGACATGACCTCGCGCGAGGCCGGCACGATCTGGATCCTGGAAGACGTCACCGAGGCGCGCCAGGCCCTGATCGAGGTGCAGGCGATCATGACCAACGCCTCGATCGGCATCTTCTTCACCCGCGAGCGCGTCATCACGCGCGCCAACAGCAGCTTCGACCGCATGTTCGGCTACCGGGAGGGCGAGACCCTGGAACGGCTGACGCGGATCCTGTATGCCGACGACCAGTCTTTCGACGCGCTGGGCGTGGCGGCCTACAGCGTGCTCGGGCAGGGCAAGCCCTTCGAGGCCGAGAGCACCATGGTGCGCAAGGACGGCACGCCGATGTGGGCCAGGCTGATCGGCTATGCGATCAACCGTGAGGCGCCGGCCAAGGGTACGATCTGGATGATCGAGGACCGCACCCGCCAGAAGTGCGACGAGGAATCGCTGCGCAACGCCCTGCTGGAAAACCAGGCCATCCTCGACAACGCGGTGCTGGGCATCGCGGTGGTCGAGCACGGGCGCACGCTGCGCTGCAATCGCAAGATGGAAGAGCTGTTCCGCTATCCCGGCGCCGCGATCGAGGGCACCTCGGTGCGCGCGCTCTATCCGGACGCGGCCAGCTGGGACGAGGCGCGTCGCCAGACCCGCTCCGACTTCGCGGCCGGGCGTGTGCACATGGCCGAATACCAGCTGATGCGGCGTGACGGCACGCGCTTCTGGGCGCGCCTGTCGGGCCGGCCTTTCGACCTGGCCGAGAGCAGCGGCCGCAGCGTCTGGCTGATCGACGACGTCACCGACCAGCGCGAGGCTGCCGACGCCCTGCGCCGGGCGCGCGACGAACTCGAAGTGAGGGTCCACGAGCGTACCGCCGAACTGGCCGGCGCAAACCGGCTGCTGCAGGCCGAGATCGTCGAGCGCCGCCAGGCCGAGGCACGGGTCCACCACATGGCCTATCATGACGCCCTGACCGGGCTGCCGAACCGCGCGCTCCTCTCCGAACGCCTGGACCGGGCGATGCTGGCGGCGCGCCGCGAGGGCCGCAAGCTGGCCGTGATGTTCATCGACCTGGACCGCTTCAAGACCATCAACGATTCGCTCGGCCACCTGACCGGCGACCACCTGCTGAAGGAAGTCGCGAACCGCCTGTGCAAGGTGGTGCGCGCGGTCGACACCGTGGCGCGCCTGGGCGGCGACGAATTCGTGGTGCTGGTGCCGGGCGTGCGCGCGGCCGAGGAATGCGCGCTGGTCGGCGAGAAGATCATCGGCGCGCTGGCCGAGCCGGTGCGCTTCGAAGGCCGCAGCCTGCATATCTCGCCCTCGATCGGCATCTGCCTGTGCCCGGACGACGGCGAAGACGTCGAGACCCTGATGCGCAAGGCGGACGCCGCGATGTACCACGCCAAGGCCTCGGGCCGCAACAACTACCAGTTCTTCGCCGAGCGCATGAACGTGGCGGCGGCGCGCCATTTCGAACTCGAGACCAGCCTGCGCGGGGCCCTCGAACGCCATGAATTCACGCTGTTCTACCAGCCCATCGTCTGCATGCGGGAGCGCAGCGTGAGAGGCCTGGAAGTGCTGCTGCGCTGGCGCCGTCCCGGCCACGGCCTGGTCGCGCCCGACGATTTCATCCCGATGCTGGAGGAGAACGGCCTGATCGTGCCGGTGGGGGAGTGGGTGATCCGCGCCGCCTGCGAACAGGCGGTGGCGTGGCAGCGCACGGGGCTGCCGGCGGTGCCGCTGGCGATCAACCTGTCGGCGCGCCAGTTCATGCAGCGCGGCCTGATCGAATCGATCCGCCGCATCCTCATTGATACCGGCATCGACCCGAGCCTGCTCGAATTCGAGATCACCGAGACCGCGCTGATGCAGCACGGCCAGCAGACTCTGGAGACGCTGGGGCAGATCTCGAAGATGGGCATCCGCCTGTCGATCGACGACTTCGGCACCGGCTATTCGAGCCTGGCCTACCTGAAGCGCTTCCCGGTCCACAAGATCAAGATCGACCGCGCCTTCGTGCGCGACCTGGAATCGAGCAGCGAAGACCAGGCGATCGTCGCCGCCATCATGGCGCTGGCCGGCAGCCTGCAGCTGTCGGTGGTGGCCGAAGGGGTGGAGACCGAGGGCCAGATGGACCTGCTGCGCCAGCACGGCTGCGCTTATCTTCAGGGCTACCTGTTCGCGAAGCCGGCCGCCGCCGAGGAGATACCGCCGCTGTTCAGTCGAGCGTTGCGATGACCGGGGTGTGGTCGGAAGGCTGCTCCCACTTGCGCGGTTCGCGGTCGATCGTGCAGGCGGTGCAGCGCTGCGCCAGGCCCGGCGACAGCAGGATGTGGTCGATGCGCAGGCCGCGGTTGCGGCGGAAGGCCATCATCCGGTAGTCCCACCAGCTGTACTGCTTTTCCGGCTGTTCGAACAGCCGGAAGGCGTCCGTCAGCCCCAGGCCGAACAGCGCGCGCAGGGCTTCGCGCTCCGGTTCGGAGCAGTGGATCTGGCCTTCCCACTCGGCCGGATCGTGGACGTCGCGGTCGTCCGGCGCGATGTTGTAGTCGCCCAGGATCGCGAAGTCCGGATGCGCCGCCATCTCTTCCTTCACCCACTCGCGCAGGGCGGACAGCCAGGCCATCTTGTAGGCGTACTTGTCGGAGCCGACCGCCTGGCCGTTCACCACATAGGCGCAGATGATGCGCACGCCCTGCACGGTGGCGGCGATCAGGCGCTGCTGCTCGTCCGGGAAGTGCGGGTTGTTGCGCACCACGTCGCTCAGCGGATGCCGGGAGAGGATGGCGACCCCGTTATACGTCTTCTGGCCGGTGAAGGCGACCTCGTAGCCGGAGGCGTTGATCTCTGCGACGGGGAATTTGTCGTCGGTGAGCTTGGTTTCCTGGATGCAGAGCACGTCGACCGGATTGGCGGCAAGCCATTGCAGCAGGTGCGGCAGGCGCACTTTGAGGGAGTTTACGTTCCAGGTGGCAATTTTCATTAATGTGAGCGTCGAAAGATCAAACAGACCTGCATCTTAATAGCTCAACCGGCTTATGAGAACGTCTTTAGTCGATGCCTGTCGGAATTACTTACAGGACAGCGGAAATCCTTTAACGGGAAAACGCTAACTATTTGATTTTATGAAATTTCTTCAAGGAGGAATGAATGTTGCTTTACCTCGGTTGCGAGACGGTAAGGCGATTTCAGCTACCTGTTGTATTTGTGGAGGGTTTCCTTTTGAAACCATGCTCAATTGCAATAATTTGTAGAAAATGCAATGGTGATGACGTAAAATCATTGCTCGATAAGAAAAACATATGACAGGTCTGGCAAACACGGCCTGACTGTGACAAGATGTAACAATCGGGGCAAGACGCGGAACGATTTCGTATCTTTTTTCATTCGGGAAGAAAAAGTTGCAGTAGGCCAATTTTAGTGTAGTATTTGCACATTTCTTTGAAGTCAAGTATCTCCTGGCAATTCATTGCTTTGTTAGGGTTGCCCGGGCCGGAACCGCTCCGGCCACTGGCAGGTGTGTAACGATCGCGGATCCGCAAGCAGGATTTGCACACAGCTTTTGTAAAGGACAGCAATGCGTCAAGCATTCGAAGCATGGGCCCAACGCGATGGCCACATTGTCCGGCGCCGTGAGGATAAGCCGGAAGAGTACCTGGTATATGAAACCCAGCGCCGCTGGTTGATCTGGCAGGCCGCGCTGACGCACGGCAGCAAGGCCCTCGAGGCGCAGCAGGCCCAGCAGGTGCAGAAATTCGCGCCGGCCGAGGACAAGGCCCCGGTCATGCTGGCCGACGAGGCTGCGGTGCGCAACCGCGTGCTGAACGAGGTCCTGGATGCCTTCAGTGCGCTCGACGAGAGTGCAGGCGTCGAAGGCATCGTGCGGGTCATCCAGAGCCTGAAGAAAAAGAGCCAGAGCCAGAACCAGAGCCGCCAGGTCGCAGAACAGGCCTGATGCGCTACCGCCACTACAAGGGCGGGGTCTACGAGCTGGTCTGCGAGGCCGTGCTCGAGGCGGATCATACGCCGGTGATCGTCTACCGTGGCGAGGACGGCAGGACCTGGGTCCGGCCGAAGCACGTCTTTTTCGAAACGGTCGAGGTCGACGGCGTGCGCCTGCCGCGCTTTGCCGCGGACGGTACATGAAGAAAGTTTCATTGCTTGCGCTGGGCGCCTGCCTGGCGGGCTGCGTGGGCAGCGGCGGCATCAACGGCGACTCCCCCGAGCAGCAGGTGGAGGTGCACGCCATTCTCGATCATCGCGAAGTGACCGGCGTCGGCTGCCTGCTGGCGAACGACATCGGCCGCTGGTTCGTGGTCGCGCCCGGACGGGTGACGGTGACCCGCAGCAGCAAGCCGCTGGCCGTCTACTGCAAGCGCGACGGCGTCGGCAGCGCCGATGAGTGGTGGGGCGCCCACTACAAGGCCAACCGCCTGGTCGGCAACATCCTCTTTACCGCGGGCCTGCGCGACTATGTCGAGAACAACTACGCCTATGCTCCCACCCTGACGGTGTTCATGCGCCCGGCTAAGCCTGGCGAAGGGGAGCATGGGGTGGGGGATTCCGCTACGCCCATTTTCTGAGAAAGTGCGTCGTCCCCGCGCAGGCGGGGATCCAAGTTTATACGCATACCGCCAGCTTCAAACGTAACCAGGGCACTACGAACTTGGGCCCCCGCCTGCGCGGGGGCGACGTCGCGTGGGGCGGCGTAGCAATTACACGCGGTTCAACAGGAAAGTCGTCAGCAGCGGCACCGGACGTCCGGTGGCGCCTTTCGCCGCGCCCGACTTCCAGGCGGTGCCGGCGATGTCCAGGTGAGCCCAGGTGTAGTTGCGGGTGAAGTTCTCCAGGAAGCAGGCCGCGGTGATCGAGGCGCCGCCCGGGGTGCCGATATTGGCCAGGTCGGCGAAGTTCGACTTCAGCTGCTCGTTGTACTGCTCGCCGATCGGCAGGCGCCAGGCGGTGTCGCCGGTCTGCTTGCCGGCGTCCATCAGCTCGTCGGCCAGGGCGTTGTGCTGATCATCGTCGCGGGTGAACAGGCCCGAGGTGTGGTGGCCCAGCGAGACGATCACGGCGCCGGTCAGGGTCGCGATGTCGATCACGGCGGCCGGCTTGAAGCGCTCGGCGTAGGTAAGGGCGTCGCACAGGATCAGGCGGCCTTCGGCATCGGTATTCAGGATCTCGATGGTGGTGCCGTTCATCGCGGTGACGATGTCGCCCGGCTTGGTGGCGTGACCCGACGGCATGTTCTCGCAGGCGGCCACGATGCCGACCACGTTCAGCTTCAGACCCATCTCGCCGATCGCGCGGAAGGTACCCAGCACCGAGCCGGCGCCGCACATGTCGTACTTCATTTCGTCCATGTTCGGACCCGGCTTCAGCGAGATGCCGCCGGTGTCGWAGGTGATGCCCTTGCCGACCAGGACCACCGGCGCCTCGTTCTTCTTGCCGCCGTTGTGCTTCAGGACGATGAACTTGGGCGCTTCGTCGCTGCCGCGGGTGACCGACAGGAAGCTGCCCATCTTGAGCGCCTCGAGCTGCTTGCGCTCCAGGACTTCGATGTCGAAGCCGTGGTCGGCGGCCAGCTTCTTGGCGGTGTTGGCCAGGTAGGTCGGGGTGCAGACGTTCGGCGACAGGTTGCCCAGTTCCTTGGTCAGGTTCATGCCGTTGGCGATCGCCTGGGCCTGGGCCAGCACGGTCTTCAGCTGCGCGTTCGCCTGCGGGGCGGCGATGGCCAGCTTGCGCACGCCGGAAGGCAGGGGATCCTTCTTGCTCTTTTGCGCGTCGGTGCGGAATTCGGCCTCGTTGGCGGCAACCACGATGCTGCGGATTGCCCATGCCAGGTCGCGGTCTTTCACATTCTCCAGCGGGAATGCGATAATGGCATCCTGCGCGCCCAGCGTGGCGAAGGTCTTCAGGGCGGCGCTGACGGCGCCGGTGAAGCTCTTCTCGCTCACGGCTTCGTCCGCGCCCATGCCGACCAGCAGCACGCGGGGCGCGGTAACGCCGGCAACGCCGCGCAGCAGAAGGGTGGTGCCGGCTTTGCCGGAGATATCACCCGACTTGACGGCGGCAGCGATCTCGCCGTTCAGGTCGAGGGCTTTGGCGGCCTCCGACAGTTTCTTGTTTTCGAACACTGCGACTGCGACGCAGCCGGATTTGGCTGCGGCCAGCGTGTTTTTTGTGTCGAATGCTTTTATGCTAAAGTCCATTTGGTTCTCCGTTTGTCTATTCGAGGCCGCGGCATGCGAATCGGCGATGCGCGCGTCAGTGCCTAACCTGCAATTATAACTATCGAATGATCTTCCGACGCGCCCTACAGCGTGAATTGGCCAGCGTCGCCGGCGCAACCTTCACCGTCCTGTTTTCCATCCTCGTCACCTGGACCCTGATCACCATCCTCGGCCGGGCCGCGGGAGGCAAGGTCGCATCGGGCGACGTGCTTGCGCTGATCGCTTTTGCGGTGCTGAATTATCTGCCAACAATCCTGATCCTCACCAGCTTTATTTCGGTGCTGGTCGTGATCACGCGCAGCTACCGCGACTCCGAAATGGTCGTCTGGTTCGCCTCCGGCCAGTCGCTCACGCGCTGGATCGCGCCGGTGCTGATCTTCGGCCTGCCGGTCGCGATCCTGGTGGCGGGACTGTCGCTGGTCGCCATGCCCTGGGCCCAGCTCAAGAGCAACGAGTTCACCGAACGCTTCGAGAAGCGCGAAGACCTGCAGCGCGTCGCGCCCGGCCAGTTCCGCGAATCGGTCGCCGCCGACCGCGTGTTCTTCGTCGAAAGCTCCGCGGGGCGTTCCTCGACCGTGGTGCAGAACGTGTTCGTCAATACCATCGACCAGGGTGTGAACACCACCGTGGTCGCCAAGGAAGGCCAGATCGAACCGGACGGCAAGGGCGGCCAGTACCTGGTGCTGAAGAACGGCCGGCGCTACCAGGGCACGCCCGGCAAGCCGGACTTCCAGTCGATGGAATTCGAACGCTACCGGATGCGGGTCTCGAGCCAGGCCCCGGTGATGGGCGACCTCAAGGTCGAGAGCCTGTCGACGCCGGCCCTGATGGCGATGCCGCGCAACCAGTACGCCGATGCCGAACTCCAGTACCGCATCACCGCGCCGATCATGTGCCTGGTGCTGATGCTGCTGGCGATCCCGCTCGGCTTCGTCAACCCGCGCGCCGGCGCCTCGACCAACCTGATCCTGGCGCTGCTGATCTTCTTCACCTACCTGAACCTGACCAAGGCCGCCGAGCAGGCCGTCAAGCAGGCCAAGCTCGCCTTCGGCATGGGCTGGTGGCCGCTGCATGCGCTGGTGCTGCTGGCCGCGCTGGGGCTGTTCGCCTGGCGCCTCAACATCCACCACCGCTGGCATCCGCTGCTGCTGGCGAACGCCTGGAAGCGCCGCCGCCTCCTGCAGAGCGGCGTCGCGAAGGAGGGCGCGAAATGAAGATCCTCGAGCGCTACTTCTTCGTCAACATCGCCCAGGCCGTGGCCTTCGTGCTGGTGGCCTTCCTGGCCCTGGCCGCCTTCATGGACCTGACCGGCGAACTGCCGGCGGTGGGCAAGGGCGGCTACATGATCCAGCACGCGCTGCTCTACGTGCTGATGCTGGTGCCCGGTAATATGTACCGCGTGATGCCGATCGCGGCCCTGCTGGGCACCATCTACACGATGGCGCAGTTCGCCCAGACCTCGGAATTCACGATCATGCGCGCCTCATCGATGTCGACCCGGATGACGGCCTGGATCCTGTTCAAGATCGGCGTCGTGTTCGTGGTCGTCACCTTCATCTTCGGCGAGCTGGTCACGCCGCGCACGGCGCCGCTGGCCGAGCGCCTGCGCCTGTCGGCCAAGGGCGCCACCGTGTCGGCCGAATTCCGCTCCGGCATGTGGACCAAGGACACCATCCACGAGGGCGGACCGAAGGGCCCGGTGACCGGTTCGCGTTTCTTCAACGCGCGCCAGATCCTCCCGGACGGCCAGCTGCAGGACGTGCGCCTCTACGAGTTCGATAACAATATGCGCATGCGTGCGCTGATCACGGCCGCCAGTGCCGTCTTCGGCGGCAACCACACCTGGCGCCTGCAGAACGTGACCGAGACCCAGTTCACCAACAGCCGCACGCTGCCCGCACCGGGCGCGCCGCTGCCGAACGGCCAGACCATCCAGAACAGCTTCGGCCAGGACACCGCCGCCGTTTCCACGCGCAAGATCCCGACCCTCGACCTGGAATCGGAGATCACGCCGAAGATCCTGTCGGTGTCGCGTTCCGATCCGGAGCGCATGTCGGCCAACGAACTGGCCGTCTACACGCGCCACCTGGCCGAGAACCGCCAGGAAACCGAGCGCTTCAAGATCGCCTTCTGGCGCAAGCTGATCGGCCCGCTGTCGATCTTCGTGATGATGGCGCTGGCGCTGCCCTTCGGCTACCTGCAGGTGCGCAGCGGCGGGGTCAGCTTCAAGATCTTCGTCGGCATCATGATCGGCGTGAGCTTCATGTTGATCGACAACCTGTTCTCGCACATCGGCATGCTGTCGACCTGGCCGGCCTTCATGACGGCGGTCGCGCCCAGCCTGCTGTTCCTGCTGCTCGCGCTGGGCGCCCTGCGCTGGGTCGAGCGGCGTTAGGGAGACCATCGTGGAACCGCATTCCGATCGTGCCCTGATCCTGTTCGCCCACGGCGCCCGCGCCGCTTCCTGGGCCGCGCCTTTCCAGCGGCTGCGCGAGCTCACCGCCGGGCAGCGGCCCGACGTCGCGGTCTCGCTGGCCTTCCTCGAGCTGATGACGCCCAGCCTGCCGGAAGAGGCGGCGCTGCTCACCGCGCGCGGCATACGCGAGATCACCATCGTTCCAATCTTCCTGGGGCAGGGCGGCCACCTGCTGCGCGACCTCCCGCGCCTGGTCGAGGAACTGCGCGCCGCCCATCCCGACGTAAGCTTTTCGACAGTGCCCGCGGTCGGCGAAGACCCGGACGTGCTGGCGGCCATGGCGGCCTATTGCGTGGGCGCCCTTCCTGGTTGATCCATCTATGCTGTTCGCTAACTGACTTGCAGTCGATGCAATCTTTTTCGATAACTGAGTTGTTTCCAGGCTAATCTTTCGTTGGTTTTCGGTGAACTTCCCGCACGGAAAACAATTTCCTCATTGAATTTAAATTTGCCGTAGGGAATCATAGCGGATATCGCCCCGCTCCTGATTCCCATGACCTCCCCCTCGACCACCATCTACGTCCGCCCGACCTGGGGCAGCCCTGCCTGGACCTATGCCGGCACCACCGTGGCATCGGGCGCATCGTCTTCCGCCGTGACGGCGGTTGCATTCGATATCGCCAGCGCCGCCGGGCAGCAGCTGTCGCGCGGCCAGCTCCAGTACAGCTACGACAACGGCAAGACCTGGAACCCGTACACGCTGCCGGTCGACGGCCAAGGCAGCTATGTCCAGGCGAGCGGCACCCTGTGGCGCTTCCTCGACGGCAGCACCGACACGACCTCGTCGAACACCTTCAGCGCCCACTACAGGCTGGCTGACGGCAGCGTGGTCTCGAGCGACAACACGGTCATCGTCGACAATGCGCCCGGTGGCCTCACCGGCGAAAACGACACGATGTTCTCGACCATGCAGGCCGGCGCGGTGGTCGACCAGCTGTCCCCGATCGACACCGGTTCGCCGACCGGCGGACGCTGGGTGATCGACAGCCAGTCGACTCCCGGCCTGTTCTCGATCGCCTACAACCCGGCCACCGACTCCTCGGCGCGCCTGGTGATCGCCGATGCCGCCCAGCTCCCGGCCACCGGCCTGTCGGCGACGGTGACGGTGCATTACTACGACCGCTACCAGCTCGACGCCAACGGCAATCCGAAAGCGGGCGAGGGCGTCGCCAGCATCCTGAGCTATACCGTGCAGGATGGCATTACGCAGGACCTGACGGGCTTCGGCAACGACCTGAAACTCGGCGCGGCCAGCAATGCCTGGGCCGCCAATCCGTCGCTGGCGACACTGTCGAACGGCGGCTTCGTCGCCGTCTGGCAGGGCGGTGACACTGCGGCCGGCGCTCCGGTGGCGGGCGGTCTGGGGGCCGGCCTGTGGGCGCAGATGCGCGACGCCAGCGGCGCCGCCACCGGTGCGGCCTTCGCGCTGACGCCGAGCGGCGACGCCAAACTCGAAGGCGAGCCGGCGGTGACGGCGCTCGCCAACGGCCGCTTCGTGGTCGCCTATTCCGTGAACGACGGCAGCGCCACCCGCATCGCCTACCGCGTGGTCGAGGCCAACGGCAGCGCCGGCGCCGAACACGTGCTGGACGGGAGCGCCAGCTTTGATGCCGCCATGCCGGCGCTGACCACCCTCGCCGACGGTTCCTTCGCGGTCGGCTGGCGCAGCGGCGGCGCAGTCCACGTGCAGTTGGCCGCCGCCGACGGTTCCCTGGCCGGCGCGCAGAAAGACTACGGCGCGCTGTCCTCGGCCTTCAGCCCGAGCCTGTCGGCGCTGAAGCAGGGCGGCTATGTGGTGTCCTGGGGCGAGATCAACGACGGCAATGTGTACGCCGCCACCAGCGCCTCGAACCAGGCCTTCGTCGTCAACGGCGACGGCTACGCGGCCAGCCTGGCGACCGCGGCCCCGCTGCCGCACTTGACCACGCTCGCAAACGGCAACTTCGTGGTGGCCTGGGACAGCTATGTCAACGAGCCGCTCGGCTACTCGATGAGCGACATCTTCTTCAAGGTCTACGACAGCACCGGCCACGCGCTGGGCGCGGCGACGCAGGCGAACATGCAGTCCGGCGGCGGCCGCTACGACGCCGCGGTGACCGCGCTGTCCGACGGCGGCTTCGTGGTCGCCTGGCAGTCGCAGAGCGGCGACTACGACGGCAGCGGCATCTTCGGCCGCCGCTTCGGCGCCGACGGCAGCCCGGTCGACGTCCAGGAATTCGGGATCAACCAGATGCGCGCCGGCGACCAGACCAGTCCGGACCTGGTGGCCCTCGCCAACGGCGGCTTTGCCGCGGCCTGGGTCGACAGCCAGGCGGGCGGCGTGTCGGTCGAAGCGCGCGTCTACTCGGGGACGCCGGCCGCGCCGGTGCAGGACAGCGCGCAGAATTCGCATGCCGGCGACACCGCAGGCGCTCCGGCACCGGCCGTCAGCACCCCAAGTGCCGGGGGCGCGATTGCGGCCCAGRCCCTGGCTACGGCCGGTAACAACATGCTGTCGGCCGGCAGCGGCGGCGGACTGTTGGATGGCAAGGATGGTCTGGATACAGTCGTCTTCGGCAACGTGCGCGCCAACTACTCCGTTGCTGGCGAACGTCGAACGCCTGCAGTTCGCCGACGATAGTATCGCGCTGGATGTCGGCGGCAACGCCGGCGAAACCTATCGTCTGTACCAGGCTGCGTTCGACCGCACGCCGGACAAGTCGGGCCTGAGCTTCTGGATCAAGGCAATGGACGATGGCCACACGCTGCTGGACGTGGCCACCAGTTTCATGAACAGCAGCGAATTCGTGCAGAAATATGGCGCGAACACGACCGACGCCCAGTTCATCGCTGCGCTGTACCAGAACGTGCTGCATCGTGCGCCGGATACCGCGGGCTACGATTTCTGGCTGCAGGCGCTGCACGATACCTCGCGCGCGCAGGTGCTGACCAACTTCAGCGAAAGCACCGAGAACCAGACCCAGATCGTCGGCATGATCCAGCACGGCATCGACTACACGCCGCTGGCTTGAGGCCTGTACGGGACAGGCTTACGGGAGGTCAGGCGCCTGGAGGGGACGGCGTTGCAGGGCTTCGCCGATCATCACCAGCACCGGGCCGTGGGCCATGTCCAGGCCGTGGGCCAGGTCGGACAGGGTCAGGCGCAGGATGCGCTGGTCGGGGCGGCTGCAGTTTTCGATCACGACCACCGGCAGGTCGGGGCGGCGCCCCTGGCCGAGCAGGCGCTCGGCGGTGGCGGCGGCTTCGCGTCCGCCCATGTACTGCACCATGGTGTCGGTCTCGGGAAGGGCGGCATGTTCCGGCTGGTCGGGCGCGGTGCTCGAGGTGAAGAAGGCGACGCTGCGCGCCACCCCGCGCTTGGTGAGAGGCTGCCGGGTGGCCGCCGCCGCCGCCACCGCCGTGGTGATGCCGGGGACGACCTCGACTTCGATGCCGGCTTCCTCGAGGGCGCGCAACTCCTCGTCGGCGCGCCCGAACAGCATCGGATCGCCACCCTTCAGGCGCACCACCATCCGGTAACGCCGCGCGCATTCGACCAGCTGTTCGTTGATATGGACCTGGGCGGTGGAGCGCTGGCCGGAACGCTTGCCGACCGAGATCTTCTCGGCCTCGGCGCACAATTCCAGCATCTCGGGCGTGACGAGGGCGTCGTACAGCACGACGTCGGCCTGGGCCAGCAGGCGTGCGCCGCGTACGGTGATGAGGTCAGCCGCGCCGGGACCGGCTCCGATCAGATATACCTTTCCCAGCACTGCCATGTTTTCTCTTGGTTCCAGTTGGTAGCCGTCGTTGCAAATTATTCGCTCAAGCGAATCATACCCGCAGCCACCGTCTGATGGGTCACTTCATCGATCAGGATGAAAGCCCCGGTCGCACGAATATCCTCATACGCATCCGCCGCCAGCGGCTGCTGCACGGCCAGCTCGATGCGGGCGATGTCGTTCAGCTTCAAGCCTTCCGCCGCATGACGCTGCTGGGTGTTCACGTCGAGGATGTTCTCGATTGCCTTCACCTTGGCCATGGTCTGGCGGGTGCCGTGCTTGATCCAGTATTTGCGGCGTACGTCCAGCGGCTCGTCGGCCATCCAGCAGACGTCGGCTTTCACCTGCTTGAGCAGGGTGGCCGGTTGTGCGGCCCCGGCCAGCACGTCGCCGCGCGAGATGTCCACGTATTCGTTCAGCAGCAGGGTGATCGACTGGCCGGCCACCGCGGTCTTCAGGCCGCCGTCGAAGGTCTGGATCTCCTTGACCGTGGCTTCGACGCCGGACGGCTGCACCACCAGCTTGTCGCCCACCGAGACCTTGCCCGACTCGATGCGGCCCATGTAGCCGCGGAAGTCGTTGGCTTCGTGGCCGTTGTGGCGCGCCACCAGCTGCACCGGGAAGCGGAAGGGAGCGTCGTGGGTTTCGTCGTAGACGCTGATCGATTCCAGCAGCTCGATCAGGGTCGGGCCTTCGTACCACGGCATGTTGTCGGTCTTCTCGACCACGTTGTCGCCGGCCAGCGCCGACAGCGGGATCGCGGTGATGTCCTGCAGGCCGAGGCTGTTGGCGAATTCGGTGTAGGCGCCGACGGTGCGGTCGTAGACGCTGCGGTCGTAGTTCACCAGGTCCATCTTGTTGACGGCCACGATCACGTGCTCGATCTGCAGCAGCTTGGCGATGGTCGAGTGCCGCTTGGTCTGGGTCAGCAGCTCGACGCTGCCGTCGTCGCCCAGCTTCACCTTCGAGACGTCGACCAGGATGATCACGGCATCCGCGGTCGAGGCGCCGGTCACCATATTGCGGGTGTACTGCTCGTGGCCGGGCGTGTCCGCGATGATGAACTTGCGCTTCGGGGTGGCGAAGTAACGGTAGGCGACATCGATCGTGATGCCCTGTTCGCGCTCGGCCTCCAGGCCGTCGGTCAGCAGGGACAGGTCGATGGTGTCGCCGACGGTGCGCTTGTGCTTCGAGCGCGAGACGGCGGCCAGCTGGTCGGCGAAGATGCCCTTGCTGTCGTACAGCAGGCGGCCGATCAGGGTGCTCTTGCCGTCGTCGACGGAGCCGGCCGTGATGAAGCGCAGCAGGCTGGCCTGGCCGGACAGGTCGGCGGCGTGGTTCAGTTCTTCGTTTGCAGGTGAAACAATACGGGCGTTCATCAGAAGTATCCTTGTTTTTTCCGCTTTTCCATCGACGCTTCCGAGGTCTGGTCGTCCATGCGGGTAGCGCCGCGCTCGGTGATCTGGGTGATCGCGGTTTCGGCGATGATGTCGGCCGGGGTGGCCGCGGTCGAGGCCACCGGGCAGGTGCAGGAGATGTCGCCGACGGTGCGGAAGCGCACGGTCTGGGTCTCGACCTGCTCGCCTTCGCGGGCCGGGGTCAGCGGGGTCAGCGGCACAAGCAGGCCGTTGCGCGGGATCACCTGGCGCTCGTGGGCGTAATAGATCGGCGGCAGGGCCAGCTTTTCGCGGGCGATGTACTGCCAGACGTCGAGCTCGGTCCAGTTCGAGATCGGGAACACGCGCATGTTCTCGCCCGGGTGGACGCGGGTGTTATACAGGTCCCACAGCTCGGGGCGCTGGGCCTTCGGGTCCCACTGGCCGAATTCGTCGCGGAAGGAGAAGATGCGCTCCTTGGCGCGCGCCTTTTCCTCGTCGCGGYGGGCGCCGCCGATGCAGGCGTCGAAGCCGTATTCGGCGATGGTTTCCAGCAGCGTGATCGCCTGGGCCGCGTTGCGCGAATCGGTTTGCGGATTGCGCAGGCGTACCGTGCCCTTCTTGATCGAGTCCTCGACCGAGCCGACGATCAGGCGCTCGCCCAGTTCGGCAACGCGGGCGTCGCGGAAGGCGATCACTTCGTCGAAGTTGTGGCCGGTGTCGATGTGGACCAGCGGGAAGGGGAATTTACCCGGACGGAAGGCCTTTTCGGCCAGGCGCAGCAGCACCACGGAATCCTTGCCGCCCGAGAACAGCAGGGCCGGGTTCGAGCACTCGGCCGCAACCTCGCGCAGGATGTGGATCGCTTCCGATTCGAGGGCGTCCAGGTGGCGGGAATTCACGTCGCCGAGCGCTCCCGGAGTATCAGTAAAAGTCGTCATGATGGCCTTGCCTGTCTATGTCTTGTGTTCGTTCGCGGCGGCTCAGGCAGCCACGGACTTGATACGAATAAGTTTGCCGTCGACCAGGTGCAGTCCGCATTCTTTCGATTCCGGATTCTCCCACCACCAGCGGCCGGCGCGGATATCTTCGCCTGGCTGGATCGCGCGGGTGCAGGGTTCGCAGCCGATCGACGGGTAGCCGCGGTCATGCAGGCTGTTGTAGGGGACGTCGTTGGTGCGGATATATTCCCACACATCCTGCTCGGACCAGTCGGCCAGCGGGTTGAACTTGGCCATGCCGTGGGTGGCGTCGTCTTCCTGCACGGCCAGCTCGGCGCGGGTGGTCGACTGGGCGCGGCGCTGGCCGGTGATCCAGGCTTTTTTTCCGTTCAGGGCGCGCCCCAGCGGCTCGACCTTGCGCACGCGGCAGCATTCCTTGCGCATCTCGACGCTGTCGTAGAAGGCGTTCAGGCCGTTCTGCGCCACATACTGCTCGACCGCTTCCGGCTGCGGCCGGAACAGGGCGATCTCGACGCCATAATGGGTCTTGACCTTGTCCAGCACGTCCAGGGTTTCCTTGTGCAGGCGGCCGGTTTCCAGCGAAAAAATGCCGATCGGAAGGGCTGCCTTCAGGATCAGGTCGGTCAGGACCATGTCCTCGGCCGCCAGGCTGGAGGCGAATACGGCCGGCGAAAAATCGCGTGCGATGCGTTCCAGGATGGCGCGGGTTTCGGTGACGCGCGCGTGCAGGTCGCTCATGGTGTCTTCCTGTTGGTGCTTCAGATGCCGGCGCCGACGTCGCTGTGCTCGGGCGGCACATCGCGCTGGTGGCGGCGGAACAGTGGCAGCGGCTGGTCGACCGATGCCTGGTAGGTTTCGGAGAACACGGTCAGGCCCTTCAGCGCATCGTGGATCGAGCGGTCCTGGCGCGTCGCATAGGCGTCGAAGCCGCAGCGAACCATCTGGAACAGCTGGTCGCGCAGCACGTCGCCGATCGCACGCAGCTCGCCGGTATAGCCCAGGCGCTTGCGCAGGTTGAAGGCGATCGAATAGCCGCGGCCGTCGCTGAACTTCGGGAAGTCGACGGCGATCACGGCGAACTTGCCGAGTTCGTCCTTGACGCTGTGGGCCTGCTCGTCGGGGGCGAACCAGAGACCGAGCTGCGGACGCGCGGCCAGGGTCGCGCGCTGGGCTTCCCAGACCGCCAGGGGAACGATGATCTTGCCGTCCGGGACCGCGACGCTCTCGGGCGTTTCGCCCTCGTCGAGGCGCAGGACGGTCCAGTCGTCGGCGACGACTTCGCGGCCCTTGATGATCTGTTCGTGGTGCTGCAGCTTAGGCATATTCATCTTCTCCGACAGCCAGTTCGCCGGCCGGGATCGGCGTGGCATAGACATGTTCCTTGAACGGGTTGACACCGAGACGCTGGGCGACGTCGACGAAGCGCTCGCCCTCGACGCGCTCGCGCACATAGACGTCGAGCAGACGCTGGACCACTTCCGGCATCTGCGCCGCCGAGAACGAGGGGCCGATGATCTTGCCGAGCGCCGCTGCATTGCCCTGGGCGCCGCCGATCGACACCTGGTACCACTCGGCGCCGTCCTTGTCCACGCCCAGGATGCCGATGTGGCCGACGTGGTGGTGGCCGCAGGCGTTGATGCAGCCCGAGATGTTCAGTTCGATGTCGCCGATGTCGTGCTGGTAGTCGATGTCGTCGAAGCGCTGGGCGATGGCGGCCGCGATCGGGATCGATTTCGCGTTCGCCAGCGAGCAGTAGTCGCCGCCCGGGCAGGAGATGATGTCGGTCAGCAGGCCGATGTTCGGCGTCGCCAGGCCCTTGGCCTTGGCCTGTTCCCAGATCTCGTACAACCTGGCTTGCTCGACGTCGGCCAGCACCAGGTTCTGCTCGTGGGTCACGCGCAGTTCGCCGAAGCTGTAGCGGTCGGCCAGGTCGGCGACGAAATCCATCTGTTCGGCGGTGGCGTCGCCCGGCGGCACGCCGGTCTTCTTCAGCGACAGCACGACCGAGGCATAGCCCGCCATCTTGTGCGGCTTGACGTTGCGCTGCAGCCAGTTCTGGAAGGCGCGGTTGGATTCATGGCCGGCGCGCGGGTCGATGTTGTCCAGCGCGGCATACGGCGGCGGGTTGAAGTAGGCGGCAACGCGGTCCAGTTCCTCGCGGGTCAGGGTTTCCGGGCCACCCTTGAGGTCGGCAAATTCCTGCTCGACCATGCGCGCGAATTCCTCGGCGCCGACGGCTTTCACCAGGATCTTGATGCGGGCCTTGTACTTGTTGTCGCGGCGGCCGAACTGGTTGTACACGCGCATGACCGCCTGCGTATAGGTCAGCAGGTCCTGCCAGGGCACGAATTCGTTGATCGTGCTGCCGATGATGGGCGTACGGCCGAGGCCGCCACCAACCATGAACTTGAAGCCGACTTCGCCGGCGGCATTGCGCACCGCGGTCAGGCCGATGTCGTGCACGGCGATCGCGGCGCGGTCGGCGACCGCGCCGTTGATGGCGATCTTGAACTTGCGGGGCAGGGCGACGAACTCGGGGTGGAAGGTGCTCCACTGGCGGATGATCTCCGCGAAGGGGCGCGGATCGACGATCTCGTCCGCGGCCACGCCGGCGAACTGGTCGGTGGTCGTGTTGCGGATGCAATTGCCCGAGGTCTGGATCGCATGCATTTCCACCGAGGCCAGGTCGGTCAGGATGTCCGGGGTCTGCTCCAGCTCGATCCAGTTGAACTGGATGTTCTGGCGCGTCGTGAAGTGACCGTAGCCGCGGTCGTAGGTGCGGGCGATGTGGGCGAACATGCGCAGTTGCTTGGTGGACAGCAGGCCGTAGGGCACGGCAATGCGCAGCATGTAGGCATGGCGCTGCATGTACAGGCCGTTCTGCAGGCGCAGCGGCAGGAATTCTTCTTCGGTCAGCTCATCGCTGAGGCGGCGCCTCACCTGGTCGCGGTATTGGGCGATGCGCTCGCGTACGATGAGATGGTCGTATTGGTCGTAACGGTACATGGCATGGATCCTGGTTACGGCCGCCCGCCTCAAGGATGACGAGGGGCCCGGTAGACTATGTGGAATCTTAATAAAATGGCGTCTTATTCCAAACTACTGAGAATTTATTTGCTTATATGAGCCAGCGGCATAAGCATCCTTGTAAAATGCGTCTACGGCTTTTATCAATACAAAAAGGGCAATGAACCTACACCAATTACGCTTTGTCCGCGAGGCGGTCCGCCAAAACTTCAACCTGACCGACGCCGCCAAGGCGCTGTTCACGTCCCAGCCCGGGGTGTCCAAGGCCATCATCGAACTCGAAGAAGAGCTCGGGGTCGACATCTTCACCCGCCACGGCAAGCGCATCCGCGGCCTGACCGAGCCGGGCCGGCTGGTGCTGGAATCCGTCGAGCTGATCATGCAGGAGATCGACAGCCTCAAGCGGATCGGCAAGGAGTACGCGGCCCAGGACAGCGGCAGCTTCACCATCGCGACCACCCATACCCAGGCGCGCTACATGCTGCCGAAGGTGGTGCAGGCCTTCATGCTGAAGTTCCCGAAAGTGCGGCTGTCCCTGCTGCAGGGCAATCCGCGCCAGATCGCCGACATGGTCAAGAACGACCAGGCCGACATGGCCATCGCCACCGAGTCGATCGCCGCCGTCGACGGCCTGATCACCTTGCCGTGCTACCAGTGGGAGCACGTGCTGGTGGTGCCGCACGAACACGCGCTGACGCGCTCGAAGGCGATTTCGCTGGAAGAGATTGCCAGCTATCCGCTGATCACCTACGATGCCGCCTTCGCCGGCCGCAGCAAGATCGATCACGCCTTCGAACTGCGCAACCTGAAACCGGACGTGCTGCTGGAAGCGATCGACGCCGACGTCATCAAGACTTATGTGGAACTGGGCATGGGCGTGGGCATCATCGCCGGCATGGCCTTCGATCCCGAGCGCGACCGCAACCTGCGCGCGATCCCGGTCGGCCAGCTGTTCGGGATGAACGTCTCGCGGGTGGCGGTGAAGCAGGGCGCCTATCTGCGCAGCTATATCTATACCTTCATCGAGCTGCTCGCGCCGACGCTCAACCGCAAGATGGTCGAGTCGGCGATGCGCGGGACCGCCGATAATTACGAGCTGTAAATCATGAATCACGAAGAACACGACGACAACGAAGACCAGGAAGACCAGGAAGCGTACGAAGAGTACGACGAAGAAGACGCCGAGATGTCGGACCGCGACGCCGACCTGGCCGACGTGCGCGACCAGGTGGCCGAGCTGACGGCCGGCCACACGGTGCTGGAACTGAACGGCGAGGACGGCCAGGTGCCGGCCCTGCCCGAGGGCGCCGCCGGCTATACCGCGGTGGTGGCCGAATTCTGCTGGTCGCGCCTGAAGCGCGAGGAGCAGGATGCCTTCCTGGGCAAGCTGCGCAAGGCGGCGGCCAAGGATGCGCTGCTGGTGCTGCTGGACGACGTCTATGTCGAAGGGACCAGCAATCCGGTGGCCCGCACCGATGCCCAGGGCAATACCTACGAGGTGGTCGCCACCGAAGACGGCAGCCGGATCGAGCGTCCCAAGAGCTACCCGACCGACAGCGCGCTGCGCAAGCGCCTGGGCACTGCTGTAAAGGCGCTCAGGATCGCGCGCTGGGAATATTTCTGGGTGCTGACCGGCCGCTTGAAGTAAGGAATCGTATTCCCGGTTTTTGCGATCGGGATTACTGTATGCCGATATCAACTGTGGAGAATCGGCATGGCGCTCACCATCGGTAGCGGCCCCTTCGGCAGGGAGCCTGCAGGGCGTTTCGACGTCACACCACCCGCAACGCCCCTGCTGTTCTGGGAACCATTTCCGAAGCGCTTGCGCATCCGGCAGGGTAAGGAGATCGTGGCGGACAGCCGCAGATGCCTGGCCCTGCACCAGACCGGCCGCGTGATGCAGCTGTGCCTGCCCCGTGCGGACGTGCGGACGGAACTTCTCTCCCAGGAGGGCGAATCGAAAGACGCAAGGCTCGGCGTGGTCCGCTCCTGGTCGATCCGCAGCGGCCAAGGCGACGTGAAAGCCGCCGCCAGGTCCTTCGAGGCGCCGCCCGGCGCCGCCGCGCCCTTGCGGGATCACCTGGTGTTCGACCTGGAAAAGGTGGACGCCTGGTATCTCGACGACGACCTCGGCTATGCCCACCCGCGCGACCCCTATCACCGCTTCGACGTGCAGCGCTCTTCGCAGCACGTCGTGGTGTCCGCCGGCGGCACCGTGCTCGCCGAATCCTCGGCGCCGGCGATCCTGTACGAGACCTCCATGGCGCCGCGCTTCTATCTTCCGCCCGATGCCCTGCGCGTGGCGCTGGTGAAAAGCGCGACCGTGTCGCAGTGCCCCTACAAGGGCGACGGCCAGCACTGGCATGCCGACGTCGACGGCAAGCACATCGCGGATATGGCCTGGAATCTCACCACGCCGATGGGCGATGCGCTCATGATTCCGCGCTGGTTCAGCTTTTATCCCGACAAGGTCGAGGTCAGCGTCGACGCGACATTCTGAAAGCGTAAAAAACGCGGCGCAGGGATCGCTCCCCGCGCCGCGTTCCTTGTCAGCCCTGGCGGCTTAGAAGCTGTGACGCAGACCCAGCGAGAACACGTCCGGATCCTTGCCCAGCGCGGTGGCGGCCGGGGCGATGGTGACCGACGACGAGCTCAGGCCGAACACGCCGCTGTTGTTGTTGTCCAGGCTGGCGTAGCTGGCGTACAGGTTGGTGCGCTTCGACAGCGAGTAGGTGTAGGCCAGGGCCCAGCTGTTGCCCTTGGCGGCGCCTTGCTTCTGCTGCTGGAAGTTGGCGTAGACGCGGTGCGCGCCGAAGGGCATCGAGCCGCCCAGGTTGTATTGCTTGTACTTGGCGGGGGCGCCTTCGCGGTCCGCTTCCATCCAGTTGGCCTTGACTTCGAAACCACCCAGCTGGTCGAACTTGTAGGCGGCGCCGATTGCCGATTCCTTGTCCTTGTCGATCGCCAGGCGGTTGATCTCGTGGTAAGCCGCGCCCACATACAGGCCGCCCAGGGTGTACTCGACGCCGACGCCTTTCAGGTCGCCCGACGGGGTGTTGGCGGTGGTCACTTCGCCGGCCGAGTAGGCGGCCAGGACTTTCAGGCCATTCCACGACGGCGATTTGTAGTTGACCGAGTTCGCCAGGCGGCGGGTCAGGCGGTTGGTGGTGAAGGCCGACAGGTTGCTGCCGTAGAAGCCCTGGCCGAAGGCGTCGGTGGCGGCGGCGATGGCGGCGATCGGCGAGTATTCGCGGCCCAGGGTCAGGCTGCCGAAGCCGCCTTCCAGACCGACCACGGCGCGGCGGCCGAACAGGGCGGAGTCGCCGGCGCCGGTGTCGATCGAGGTACCGGCTTCGAGGTTGAACATGGCCTTCAGACCATTGCCCAGGTCTTCAGTGCCGCGGAAGCCGAAGCGGCTGCTCGACTGGTTGCCCGAGTTGACCACGGTGGTGCGGCCTTCCGGGCCACCGGTGTCCTGCGACGAGATGGCGGCGTCGAGGACACCGTACAGGGTCACGTTGGTCTGGGCGGCTGCGAACAGCGGGGTGAGGGCTACCAGGGCGGCTGCCAGGCGTTTGACTTGCATTCAGTACTCTCCAGTTAGATGACGAAACAGGTGACGAAACGGGTCGCATCTTATCGAAGAGATATGTCGGTTTGATGACAGAATGAAAGATTATACGAGGTGATCGTGGACCGGCAGGACGATGTCGATCCGCGTGCCGGGCGGCTCGTCGGAGGTGATGCTGATGTCGCCGTTCATGGCCCAGACCCGCTCGCGCATGCCGATCAGGCCCAGCGATTCGGCCTTTTCCATGTCCTCGGGACGGATGCCGCGGCCATCGTCGTGGATGGTGACCAGCAGCTCGCTGTTCGAACGGAACAGGTTCATGGTGACGGCGCCGGCCTGGGCGTGGCGCGCGATATTCGTCAGCGCTTCCTGCACGATGCGGAAGATCGCCGTGCTGGCGGTATCGTCCAGGCGCAGCTCGGCTTCGTCGGCCAGCAGGGTGCAGGGGATGCAGTAGCGCTCGACGAAATCCTCGCACAGGCCCTTCAAGGCAAAGTAGAGGCCGCCTTCGTCGAGGGCGCGCGGGCGCAGGTTGGTGGCGATGCGGCGCAGCGAGGCGATCGCCGTCAGCAGGTTCTGTTCCATGCCGGCCATCAGGCGCAGGCTGTCGGCCGGGGTGCCGGCGGCCTGCTGCAGCAGGCTCAGGTCCATGCGCAGCGAGGCCAGGATCTGTCCGAGGTCGTCGTGCAGCTCGCGCGCGATGTGGGTGCGCTCTTCTTCCCGGATGGTCTGCAGGGCCGCCGACAGCTGGCGCAGCTGGTCGTGCGAGCGGGTCAGCTTTTCCTGGACCCGCTTGCGCTCCGAGACGTCGCGCATGACCACGGTGTAGAAGGGCGCGTCTTCGTTGGCGCGCGAGATCGAGCCCTCGATGGGGAAGCGCACGCCGTTGGCGCGCAGGCCGGTGGCGGCATAGTCGGTGGCGCGGCGGCCGGCGCGGCCGCTGCCGGCACGGAAGTACTCGAGCGGTTCGCCGGGGTCGGCGCTGGCCGATTCGACGTAGCGCGCCAGCGGGGTGCCGACCATGTTGCCGACGGTGGTGCCGAACAGGGTGGCGGCGGCCGGATTGGCCATGACGATGCGGTAACGGCCGTCGACGGAGACGATGGCATCGTTGGCGTCGCGGACGATCTGGCGGCCGGCCGGCACGGTATCGAGGTCTTCGTGAGACTGGAAGCCCAGCCGGTAGCCCGCCGCGAGCCCGGTCAGGAAGCAGCTCACGAAGCAGCCCAGGGAGCAGGTGAGGGCCCAGGCGGCCGAGCGAAGGCGCTGTCGTTTCATGGATGCCCGTAAAAAGCGGCCCGCAAATGCGGGCCCGGCATCTACCTTACGCGGCGGCGCTTGAGTACGGCTTGATTTACATCTGCTTGAACAGATGCAGGAAGCTGCGGCTGACCTCGAGCTTGTCGGGGCGGCCCTTGATCAGCACCAGGTGGCGGCCGCGGATGTCGCGGGTCACGCCTTCGATCGCGTTGACGTTCACCAGGGTCGCGCGGTGGATCTGCCAGAACAGGGACGGGTCCAGTTCATCGGCGAGGTCGCGCACGGGCTTGCGGATCAGGGCCTCGAACTTCTCGGTCTGCACGCAGGTGTATTTTTCGTCGGAGCGGAAGAACAGGATCTCCTCGACCGGAATCATGCGCAGGTCCTGGCCGATGCTGGCCTGGATCCATTGCAGGTATTTCGGCTTCGGCGCGGCGATCTTCTCGGCCAGCTGCGACAGCATGGCGGTGACGGTATCGCTGACGTTGGCACTGGCGGCGGCGCCGGTGCTGGCGGGCGCCGACAGGCGCTCCTTCAGGCGTTCGGCCGTGATCTTCAGGCGCTCCGGCTCGGGCGGTTTCAGCACGTAGTCGACGGCGCCGCGCTCGAAGGCCTCGACCGCGTACTGGTCGTAGGCGGTGACGAACACGATCTGGCTGGCGTCGCCGATGTCGCGAGCCGCTTCCATGCCCGACTTGCCGGGCATGCGGATGTCGAGGAAGGTCAGGTCCGGCTTGAGCGCGGACACGAGCTGAACGGCTTCGTCGCCGTTCTTGGCCTCGCCGACGATCTCCAGTTCCGGCCACACCTGGGACAGGCGGGTACGGAGGAGGTCGCGCATCAGTCTTTCGTCATCGGCAATGATTGCTGTAGGCATGGCAAAAAGAAGTAAAGGCAGAGTGACGATTATTCAACGAAATCGGGTAGCAGGCAATCATTTTGATGCCAGCTGGTAGGGCACCTCGATGGTGGCGATCACCCCGCTCGGGATGTTGGCGGCGATGTGCAGCTGGCCGGCCTCGCCGTGCAGCAGCTTGAGGCGCTCGCGGATGTTCGACAGACCCAGCCCGGTGCCCTTGCTCGGCACCACGCCGAAGCCGACGCCGTCGTCGGCCACCGTCACGCGCAGCTTGCTGTCGACGATTTCCGCCGTCACCGCCAGGTGGCCGCCCTCGGGCTTGCACTCCAGGCCGTGCTTGATCGCGTTCTCGACCATCGACTGCAGCATCATCGGCGGGAAGGCCGCGCTGCGCAGGCCCTCCGGCACCTGCAGGTCGACCGTCAGCCTTTCTTCCATGCGCATCTTGAGCAGGTCGAGGTAGGAGGTGACCATGTCGACCTCGCGGCCGAGGCTGGTGGTCAGGTTGGCGTCGCGCATCTGCGGGATCACGGCGCGCAGGTACTGGATCAGGGTGCGCTGCATGGCCGAGGCGCGCGGCGGATCGGTCTCGATCAGGTGCTCGACCGAGGCCAGGGTGTTGAACAGGAAGTGCGGCTCGACCTGGGCCTGCATGGCCGCCATCCGGGCTTCCGACAGCTGGCGCTGCATCGATTCGCGTTCGGCGACCGCGGTGGCGCTCTGCATTTCTGCCTCGGCGCGCTTCTTGCCGCCCATCAGGGCCTTGGTGCCGAACAGGGCCATCACCAGCAGCCAGACGAAGCTGGTGAACCAGGTCGAGGCCTGCTTGTGGTAGCTCCTGGCCTTGGCTTCGGCGGCGTCGTCGACGGCCGCCTCGATCGCGTTGGACAGCTCTTCGCCGATCTGCGGCGGCAGGTCGATATGGACTTCCTCGCCGTTCGCACCACGGATCAGCTTTGTGRTCGAGCGGCTGTCGCCCTTGCCTCGGCCGGCCGGCGACGGCGGCTGGGGCGGCGTCGGTGGGACGGCTTCGCCGGCCTTGTCCGCCGCAGCCGCAGCCTTGTCCGCCTCCGCGGCGGCCTTGCTGGCTTCTTCCGCATGCTTGAGGGCGTTTTCGGCAATCCTGTCGGCCTGCTCGGTGGCTTTGTCCGGCGTTTCCTCGTTGCCCTTGCGCTTGGTGCGAGGATTGATGTGGATGCCGCTGTCGTCGATCGTAATGGCGGGTTCGGCCTTGCGCGCGTTGCGCTCGGCGCGCACGTTTTCTTCCTCGCCGCCGGAGAACAGCTCGTCCTGCAGGATTTGTCCGGCAACCAGCATCAGCGCGGCGAACAGGAAGAATTTCCACCACGACAACTGCGTGACCCAGGTGGCGACCGAATCGAATGCGTGATACAGCCACGATAGGGTATTGGAGAAATACTGCTGGGTCGAACGCCGGGTCTGCATGGAGCTCTTCTTGATTAACGGTAATTGGCGAGTGTAACTGCTTTTGCCCCAGCATCAGTGTTGGGATGTTGCAAATTAATTCCTTGCCGCCGCCAATGCCAGCCCCGTGCGACAGCCTGCAGGAACAGGGGAGTGGACTGCAGATCGGGTGCAATTCGACCCTGAACCGCAGCTCGAAAACGAATATCGGCATGCGGATGCTGGAATACGGCGGAGGCGGGCACGAGAATGCGGAACTTGCCCAGGTGTCGAACGAGGAATCCAGGTTTGCCCGCGTTACGACAGCTCTTGCAGAACTTGGGTCCCCGCCTTCGCGGGGGGCGGGGGGCAATGCCCGGCACGACGAGCGGATGCTGCGTGAACGAGCTTACGCCGGCTGGTAACTTCGCAACATCTCCTGCGCCGCCTCCGCCCCCAGCGGCTCACTGAACAGCCGCCCCTGGAACTCGTCGCAGCCGTGCGACTTCAGGAATTCCGCCTGCGGCCGCGTCTCCACGGCCTCGCCCACGACTTCCATGTTCAGGTTGTGCCCGATGTCGATCAGGCTCTTCACCAGCGCGCCGGTGCCTTCGGCGATGCCGTGCACCGTGGTGCGCGAGAGCTTGACCTGGCTGGCTTCGAGCTGCTGCAGGTAGCCGAGGTCGCACAGGCCGGCGCCGAAGCCGTCCACCGACACGACCACGCCGAGCGCGCGCAGCTGGCGTGACAGCTCGCGCCCGAGGCCGGGATTGCGCAGCAGGCCGTCGATCGGCAGGTCGAGCTGCAGGCTGTCGGGCGGCAGGTCGTGGCGCGCGAGAAGGGCGCACAGGCACTCCACGAAGTCGCCCTGGCTGTACTCGCGGTAGGACACGTTGACGGTGACCGGCACCTTGCGCACGCCGGTCTGGCGCAGCTGGGCGGCGAAGGCGCAGGCCTGGTCCAGCACGCGCCGGCCGATCGGGACGATGACGCCGATCTCCTCGGCCTCGGTCAGGAAGCGTCCCGGCGGCAGCACGCCATGGTCCGGATGATTCCAGCGCAGCAGGGCCTCGAAGCCCATCACCTGGCCGGTGCGCAGCGAGACGCGCGGCTGGTAGAGCAGGAACAGCTCGTCCTTGTCGAGGGCGTGGTGCAGGCCTTCCTCGATCTTGCGCTTGGCRTCGTTGCTCGAGCGCATATCGGCGGAGTAGAAGTGCACGTCGTTGTGGCCGTTGCCCTTGCCGTGGTACATGGCGACGTCGGCCGCGCGCACCAGCTCGGTCGCGGTGGTGCCGTCGTGCGGATAGAGGGCCACGCCGACGCTGGCGCCGACCGGGATCTCGCGGCCGTTGAAGGACACCGGGATCGCGAAGCTCTGGCGCAGCCGTTCGACCATCCGCAGGGTGAAGCGCAGCGAGGGCTGGTTGGCCAGCACCAGCACGAATTCGTCGCCCGACATGCGCGCCACCGTGTCGCTGTCGCGCACCGAGGCCTGCAGGCGCCGCGCCACCACCTTCAGCACCACGTCGCCGGCTTCGTGGCCGAGGGTGTCGTTGATGGTCTTGAAGTTGTTCAGGTCGATCAGCACGGTCGCCACCAGCGACTTCTGGCGCTGTGCCACGTGCACCGCCTGGTCCAGCCGGTCCCACAGCAGGTTGCGGTTGGCCAGCCCGGTCAGCGGGTCGTGGTTGACCTCGTGCTCGAGGTGGGCGGTGCGCTGCATGGCCGCGGTGACGTCGTTGATGACGCCGATGAAATGGGTCACGGTGCCATGCTCGTCGTGGACCGGGGTGATGCTCAGGTCGTTCCAGAACAGCTCGCCGTTCTTGCGCAGGTTGCGCAGCACCACGTTGACCGGGCGGCAGGCCGCAATCGCCTCGCGCACTTCGGTCCGTTCGCCCGCATCCATGCCGGGCGCGGCCATGAAGCGCGGATCGCGCCCGAGCGATTCCTCCGCGCTATAGCCGCTGATGCGCTCGAAGGCCGGATTGACATACTCGATCGGGTTGTCGGGACCGTCGCTGCGGGCGATCACGATGCCGTTGCTGGCCGCGTGCAGCGCGCGTTCGCGCAGGCGCAGCCTTTCCTCGCGCTGGCGCCGCTCGCCGATGTCGATGYCGACCCCGAACACGTACTCGCCGCCGTTGCAGAGCACCCGCGTGCCGCACAGCAGCACCGGGATGTCCTTGCCGTTCTTGGCAACGTAGTCGACTTCGAGTTTCATCTCGGCGCCTTCGTCCAGCACGCGGCGCAGGGCGTCCGTGAGGAGGGGGCGCTGCGGCAGGTCGAGCAGGTCGGAAGCGCGCGCGGCCGCCAGTTCTTCCGGCGCCATGCCGCTCAGGCGTTCCAGGTTGTGGTTCCAGAGCACGAAACGGCCGTCGCGGTTGAGGGCATAGAAGGTGCCGGGAAACAGGTCGACCACGGCCGACAGCGGCGTGCGTGCGACGTGTTCTGACTCCGGCGCGTCGCGTTCGACCTCGGTGGTGACGGCGACCGCACAGCCGAGCGGCCGGCCGGCGGCGTCGATTTGCGGGGCCAGCGCCAGGGTGGCGGCGAAGATGCGGCTGTCGCTGCAGCGCAGGTCGGCATTCAGCTGGGCGCCTTCGGGACGCTGGGCCAGGGCGGCCCAGCCGGCGGTCCAGGCGTCACGCGCGCTGGCGACGAACAGGCTGGTGATGGGACGGCCGAGTACGCTCGCGGCCGGCATGCCGAACAGGGTCTCGCAACCCCGGTTCCAGGTGATGATGCTGCCCGCGTCGTCCGTCAGCAAGACGGCGTGGGCGGGCGGATCGGTATCGAACATGCGGCTCCCCATGCAAGGCCAACCGCCGTTGGACAGCCGTGCCGGGGAACCGTTCCGCCCAGAATATCAGGCGGCGGCTTCGGCACGCACCGGCAGGGCGACCTGGTTGTCGACGCTGAACTGGTAATCCTTGAACACGTGCTCGGCCGACAGGATCTGGTAGTGACCGTCGCCCAGCTTGTGGGTGGTGTCCTTCAGGCGGTAGGTGGTCGAGCCGCAAGTCCAGCAGTTGAAGTTGCGCATGTGGGTGCACAGGCAGGTCTTGTCGAACACGCGGATGTTCTTCGAGTCCGGATTCGCCTGCACCTCGCGGTTGTACGAGTTGATGTAGGCGCAGTTGCCGGTCGCGTCCAGCAGGTAGCCGTAGGACTCGCAACCCGGGCGGATGCCGGAGCCGATCGCCGGGGTCTGCTTCAGCATCCGCATCGGATAGCCGGTCGGCGAGACGCCGTTGACGATGATGTCTTCTTCGCTGGCGCGGAAGTATTCCTGCTTGACATCAATGGGCAGGCCGCATTCGTGGGTGACGGTGAAGCGGGTCGCCACCTGCACGCCGCCGGCGCCTTTTTCCAGGAAGCCCACGGCATCGCTGCCGGTGAAGATGCCGCCCGCGGCGATCAGCGGAATGTTCAACTGTTCGGCGCGCATGAAGGCATGGATCTCGTCCATGATGGTGTGCAGGTCGTACTGCTGCCAGTCGTCGATGCCGAAGCCGAGGTGGCCACCGGCCAGCGGGCCTTCGACGATCACGTAGTCCGGCAGGCGGTCGAGGCGCGAAACCTTACGCAGGAACAGTTGCAGCGCACGCACGGACGAGACGATGATGCCCAGCTTGGCGTCGCGGAAGCGCGGATGGTCCTTGATCAGTTCGAACGAACCGAGGTGCAGGCCGGCCGACATGGTGATGCCGTCGATGCCCGCGTCGAGCGCCGCCGAGAGGCGGGTGCGCAGGGTTTCCTTCGGCGCGTTCATGGTCAGCTTTTCCATGCAGTTCACGAAGATCAGGCCATCGCCTTTCTTCGCGTCCATGGTTGCGCCCACGTGCAGACGGGTTGCCTCGGCCAGGCGGTCCAGGTCGAACTGGACCACCGATTTGTCCATGTTGTTGATGTTGAACTTGTAGAGCTTGGTCTTTTCCTTGACGAAGCTCGTATCGAACTTGCGGTCCGAAACGTCCGGGACCATCGCGTCGGAAATATGGCCAATGCCGCCGAGGCGCGCTGCCTCCAGCGCCAGTTCGGAAGTCGAGATATCGACTCCCATTCCGCCGATCATGATGGGCACGTATTCCTTGTTGCCCAAACGCAGGCGGAAATCATCTACACGTTTCATTGCATTCCTTAACAACCATAGACTAATCGCCCGCCATTTTACCGCAGGAGATGGGCTTTACAGAGGGCCATTTAGCGCACGGTCGTGCGGTAACGGCCCGGTCTTCCGGGTCAGTCGCGGAAGTTGTTGAAGGCCAGCGGCAGGTCGGTCACATCCTTGCGCAGCATGGCGATCGCTTCCTGCAGGGTATCGCGATCCTTGCCGGTGATGCGCACGGATTCGCCCTGGATCGAGGCCTGGACCTTCATCTTGCTTTCCTTGATCAGCTTGGTGATCTTCTTGGCGTCCTCGGACTCGATGCCGTTGCGCACCTTCAGCACCTGCTTGACCTTGTCGCCGCCGATCTTTTCGATCTTGCCTTCGTCCAGGAATCGGACGTCGACCTTGCGCTTGGTCATCTTGTTCAGCAGGACGTCCTTGACCTGGGAGATCTGGAAGTCGGAATCGCCGAACAGGGTGATTTCCTTGTCTTTCTGCTCGACCTTGGCCGAGGTGCCCTTGAAGTCGAAGCGCGTCTCGATTTCCTTGCTCGAGTTTTCGACGGCGTTCTTGACTTCAACCATGTCTGCTTCGCAGACCACATCAAACGATGGCATTGTGTGTTCCTTTTTTTATTGGGTGACGAATGCCGATATTGTAACGGACCGTTGGCATCGGGGCGCCTGTTTCCCACTATAATCAGCGGGCCAACTCCGGACCCAGCCATGCAAGCATTGCCCATCGAACACGACATCTCCCTCCAGCACTTCAACACCTTCGGCATCGGTGCTCGCGCCAGGCGCTACCTGCGCGTGATCGACCCCTCCCAGCTGGCGGCGCTCGCCGCCGACCCCGAACTCGCCGCCTTGCCGCGCCTGGTCCTGGGCGGCGGCAGCAACCTGCTGATCACCCGCGCCGAAATCGAGCAACTGGTGCTGCACATGGCCCTGATGGGCAAGGAAATCGTCGGCGAAACGCCGGACGCCGTCCTGGTGCGCGCCCGCGCCGGCGAGAACTGGCATGGGTTCGTGCAATGGACCCTGGAGCAGGGACTGGGCGGCCTGGAGAACATGTCGCTGATCCCGGGCACGGTGGGCGCCTCGCCGATCCAGAACATCGGCGCCTATGGAGCCGAGGTCAAGGACGTTTTCCATTCGCTCACCGCCTTCGATTTTGCGACCGGCAGCACGCGCACGATGGATGCCGCGGCCTGCCGCTTCGCCTACCGCGACAGCGTGTTCAAGCACGAGGACGGCCGCAGCCTGGCGGTGCTGGACGTGACTTTCGCGCTGCCGAAAGCCTGGGCGCCGAACCTGCGCTATGCCGAACTGGCCCGCGAACTCGACGGCGTGACCGGCCCGAGCCCGCGCCAGGTGGCCGAGGCCGTGATCGCGATCCGCCGCCGCAAGCTGCCCGACCCGGCGGAGATCGGCAATGCCGGCAGCTTCTTCAAGAACCCGGTGGTGCCGGGCGAGCATTGCGCCCGCCTGCTGGAACAGTGGCCGAACCTGGTCCACCACCTGCAGGCCGACGGTACGGAAAAGCTGGCGGCCGGCTGGCTGATCGACCAATGCGGCTGGAAGGGCAGATCGCTGGGCCGCGCCGGCGTCTATCCGAAGCAGGCGCTGGTGCTGGTCAACAATGGCGGCGCCAGCGGCGAGGAAGTGCTGGCGCTGGCGCGGGCGATCCAGGCGGACGTGCAGGAGCGCTTCGGGGTGCTGCTGGAGCCGGAACCGGTGATGATCTGAGTTTGTCAGGCCGGGGGCGCCGCCGGTATCTTGAGTCCTTTGACCACCGCCGGGCGCCGCAGGAAGGCCTGCAGCACGCGGCCGACGTGGCGAAAGGTGCCGAAGCCGAGCAGCTCGCCGGCGCCATCGAGGGAATGCAAGGCGTTCACCCAGGGAAAACTCATGATGTCGGCGATCGTATAGTGCTCGCCCATGATCCAGTCGCGCCCGTCGAGCCGTTTGTCGAGCACGCCCAGCAGACGCTTCGCCTCATCCACGAAGCGGTCGCGCGGACGCTTGTCTTCCCAGTCCTTGCCGGCGAATTTCAGGAAGAAGCCCAGTTGCCCGAACATCGGCCCGATGCCGCCGTTCTGGAACATCACCCACTGGATGGTTTCGTAACGGCCGGCGGCGTCCAGCGGAATCAGCTGGCCGCTCTTGTCCGCGAGGTAGAGGAGGATGGCGCCCGACTCCCATAAAGGCAGCGGCCGGCCGCCGGGGCCGTTCGGGTCGATGATCGCCGGGATCTTGTTGTTCGGGTTCAGGGCCAGGTATTCGGGCGAGGTCTGTTCCTGTTTTTCGAAGGCCACCCGGTGCACCTCGTAGGGCAGGCCGGTTTCCTCGAGCATGATGGCGGCCTTGACGCCGTTCGGCGTCGGCATCGAATACAGCTGCAGCCGGTCCGGATGCTGCGCCGGCCACTTGCGCGTCACCGGAAAGCTGTTCAGGTCCTGCATGGCGTCGCTCCACGGATGGTCACCGGGCGATGGTAGCAAAGGGCCGGCCCAAGCGCCGCGCGCCTCGCTCAGCCGGCGGCCGCCACCTGGTTGCGCCCGGCCCGCTTGGCCTCGTACAGCGCGCCGTCGGCGGCGGCGATCAGTGCCTCGATGCTGCCGCCTTCGCTCGGCAAGGCGCTGGCCACCCCGATCGACATGGTGACCGTCCCGCAGGGCGCGGCCGGATGCGGCTGGGCCAGCTGTTCGAGGTGGCGGCGGCAGTCCTCGGCCAGCTTGAGGGCGCCGTCCAGGCCGGTTTCCGGCAGCAGGATCGCGAATTCCTCGCCGCCGTAGCGCGCCACCAGGTCGGCCGGACGCTTCAATTGCCCGGTCAGCACGGCGGCCGTCTTCTTCAGGCACAGGTCGCCGGCCGGATGGCCGAGGCTGTCGTTGTAGTGCTTGAAGTGGTCGACGTCGCACATCAGCAGCGCGAGCGGCGCCTGCCGGCGGCGCGCGCGCTGCCATTCGGTGTCGATCGCTTCGTCGAAGCGGCGGCGGTTGGCGATGCCGGTCAGGCCGTCCAGCGCGGCCAGCTTGCGCAGTTCGAAGTTGGCGTGCGTCAGCTCTTCCTGGCTGGCGCGCAGCGAGCGGTAGGCGGCGTCGCGCTGCAGCAGGCTGATGTAGCCGCGCGAGTGGTGACGGATGCGCGCCACCAGTTCCAGCTCATCGGGCAGCTTGACCAGGTAGTCGCTGGCGCCGACCGCGAAGCCATGCGCTTTCAGCCTGGCTTCTTCCTTGGCCGACAGCACCGCCACCGGCACCTCGCGCAGGGATGCGTCGGCGCGGTAGCCGGCAAGCAGCTGGAAGCCGTCGGCGCCCGGCATCACCAGGTCCTGCAGGATCACGGTCGGCCGCAGGGCCAGCGCGGCCGCGTGCGCGGCCTGGGCGTCGGTGACGTAATGGAAGGCGATGTCGGGATGGGCGGCGAGCATGCGCCGCACGGCTTCGACGATGATGAGCTGGTCGTCGACCAGCAGCACGCGTATCTGGTAGCTGGCGGGGTCTGGCTCGGTGTGGATGGGACTGACTGCGGACATCGGCTGAATTTGAATTGATGGAAATGCGTGCGTCATTACGCGCCGACAATTCTATCCGATAACCACTTTGAAATATTGTCTAACGGCAAAATTTTCTGGGCAGCGTTCATCTCGGCGGCGGCGCGCGGCATGCCGTACACCGCGCTGCTGGCTTCGTCCTGGGCGATGGTCGTGTGGCCGGCCGCGCGCATCGCGAACAGGCCGGCGGCGCCGTCGCGGCCCATGCCGGTCAGCAGGATCCCGGCCGCCGTGCGTCCCCAGTGCCGCGCCACCGAATGGAAGAAGATGTCGATCGAGGGGCGGTGGATCTCGTCGCGCGGCTCGGCGTCATAGCGCAGGCGATTGCCGGGTGCCAGGCGCAGGTGGTCGGCGGTGGTCGCCACCTGCACCATGCCGCCTTCGAGGTGGTCGCCGTCGGCGATCGCCGCGATCTTCGCGGGGCTTTGCTCGCCCAGCCATCGCACCAGCTGGGCGGCGAAGCTGCTGTCGATGTGCTGGACCACCACCGCCGCGGTGTCGGGCGGCGGCTGCCAGAGCGAGAACAGGCGCGCCAGCGCAGCCGGTCCGCCGGTCGAGGCGCCGATCGCCACCAGGCGCGCCACGTGCGGCACCCCGGCCGGCACCGGGGCGGGGCGGCCGGCGACCAGTTTGCCGATGGTGCGGATCTTGGCCAGCAGCTCCGCCTCGCCGCCCGGCTGGCCGAGCAGCACCGGGGTCGCGACCACGTCGAGGGCGCCGGCGCCGAGGGCGCGGAACACCTGGCCGACATTGTCCTGCGGCCGCGCGGTGACGACCAGGATCGCGCAGGGCGCATTCGCCATGATGCGGCGGGTCGCCTCGACGCCGTCGAGCAGCGGCATCTCGAGGTCCATCAGCACCAGGTCGGGCCGCAGGTCGGCGCACAGGCGCACGGCGTCGACGCCGGTGCGCGCGATCCAGGCCACCTGGTGCTCGCCGCTGGCGGCCAGTACCCGGCGCAGCGCCTCGGCCGCAATCGGCACGTCGTTGGCGATGCCGATCCTCATGACCCTTCTCCCGGCAAGGGCCCGCCGATCAAATCGCGAACGGCGTCGAGTAGGGTGGCGTCGTGGAAGGCGCCCTTGGCCAGGTAGTAATCGGCGCCGGCTTCGAGTCCGCGCGCGCGGTCTTCCGGGCGGTCCTTGTAGGACACGATCATCACCGGCAGCCGCTGCAGGCGAGGGTCCTGGCGGATCCGTTCGAGCAGCCTGATGCCGTCCATGCGTGGCATGTCGATGTCGGTGATCACGAGGTCGTAGGCGCCGGCGCGCACGCTGTTCCAGCCGTCGACGCCGTCGAGGGCGACGTCGACCCGGTAGCCGCGCGCCGCCAGCAGCTTGCGCTGCATCTCGCGCACGGTGAGCGAATCGTCGACCACCAGGATGCGGCGCGYGGCCTGGCGTCCATCCTGGCGCGCGCCGGCGCCGGCCGGCACCGGCTGCAGCGATTCGCCGGTCTCCAGCAGGCGCGCGATCGACAGCAGCATGTCGGGCACGTCGAGGATCAGCACCGGGGCGCCGTCGTCGAGCAGGGCGCAGGAGGCGACGTCGCGCAGCTTGCCGAACACCGGCTCGAGCGGCTGCACCGTCAGGCTCTGCTCGCCGCGCACTTCGTCCACCACCAGGCCGTAGCGCTCGCGCGCGCCGCCGATGACCACCACCGCCAGCTCGGCGCCGGGCGTGGCGTCGCCCAGCTCGAGCACGCGGCCGGCCGCCACCAGGCCCAGGTGGACGCCCTCGACCTCCAGGTACTGCCGGCCGGCCAGGGTCTGCACCGCGCCGGCCGGCACCCGCAGCACGCGTTCGGCGCGCGCGATCGGCAGCGCATAGGGCTCGCCCAGCACGTCCACCACCAGCGCGCGCACGATCGACTGGGTGACCGGCAGCACGATGGCGGTGCGGAAGCCGCGGCCAAGCGTGGACTCCACCCGCACCGTGCCGTTCTGCGCCTGCACCGCTTCGTGCACCACGTCCAGGCCGACTCCGCGGCCGGAGATCTCGTTGGCGTCCTCCTTCAGCGAAAAGCCGGGCAGGAACAGGAATTCCATCAGCTCCGGCGTCGACAGCGCCTGGGCGAATCCGGGAGCGGCCAGCCGGCGGGCGACGGCGGCGCGGCGGATCCGTTCGGGATCGACGCCGCGGCCGTCGTCGCTCACCTCGATCGACAGCATGCCGCCGCGGTGGCGCGCGTCAAGCCGGATGGTGCCGGTGGCGGGCTTGCCGGCGGCCGCGCGTTCGGCAGGCGGCTCCATGCCGTGGTCGACCGCATTGCGCAGCAGCTGGCCCAGCGGCGCTTCGAGGCGCACCAGCACGGCGCGGTCGACCAGGGTGTCGGCGCCGGTGACGTCCAGGCGCACGTCCTTGCCCAGGCTGCGCGCGAGGTCGCGCACCATGCGCGGCAGGCCGTGCAGGCCGTCGCCGAAGCGGCACATATGCAGTTCGAGCACTTCGTCGACCAGGCGGGTGGCGACGCCGGTCGCCTGCCGCTCGTAGTGCTCGGCATCGAGGATGCTGCGCTGCAGGCTGTCGCGCAGCGGACGGGCGCGCTCGTCGACCACGCGCGCGAGTTCCAGCAGGCACGGGTCGCCGCCGGCCACGATCGCTTCGCGCAGCTGTTCGAGGGCGGCGAACATGCCGTGCTGCTGGCGCTTGTGGTGCTGCAGGGCATCGATCCAGGGACGCAGCTGGCCGGCGTGCAGGCGCGCCTGGCCGGCCAGGGTCAGGAGTTCGTTGCCGGGGTCGAGGGGCGGCGCGGCGGCGGGCAATGGCGCCGGTGCCGGAGCGGAAGCGGTGGGAACTGCGGCGGGCACAGCGGCGGGTACCTGCGCGGCGACCGGCGCCAGCGGCATGAGCGCGGGTGCCTCCCGGGCGCCGGCCTGCAGTGCGTCGAGTGCGGCAAGTGCCGCCTCGACCCGGCCGCCATGCGGGCCGGCGTCGATCAGTTCGGCCTCGGACAGCGCCGCCAGATGGCGCATCAGGTCGACCGCCTCCAGCAGCACGTCGACGCCGGCCGCATCGAGGGCCAGCCGGCCCTGCTGGGCGGCGATGAACACGTCTTCCATCGCATGCGCCAGCTTCACCATCGGCTCCATGCCGACGATGGCGGCGGCACCCTTGGTCGAATGCGCGGCGCGCATCATCGCTTCCAGCGTGGCGGGGTCCTGGCCGCGCTCGCTGCGCAGCAGGCCGTCGGTGAGTACACGCGCCTGGGCCTGGGCCTCCATGCGGAACAGCTCGAGCATCGAAAAGCCGCTCAGGTCGTCGCCGAATCCCTGGTCGATGCTCATCGCAGCGTCCCCAATACTTCACGTTCCAGCATGGCGGCGTCCAGCAGGCCGGCCTCGATGGCGCCGTCGGCGATCACGCCGGCGACCAGCGCCGCCGGCAGGTGGCCGAGGGTGGCGGCCGGCGCGCGCAGGGCCGCGGATGCGTGGCGCAGGATGCCGTGCATCTCCGCGACCGGCACCGCGACGCGCTGGCCGCGCAAGCCCAGCACCAGCAGGCGCTCGAAACTGTGGCGGCCGGCCGGGGCCGGCACCCCGGCGGTGTCGATGTCGAGCAGGGCCGCCAGCGACACCGCCGGCAGTACCCGTCCGCCGACGTTGACCACGCCGAGCAGGGCGCCGCCGGAGCGGTGCGGCAGGCGGTGCACGGGCGCCGGCGGCGCCACCGTGGCGGTCACCGCCATCGGCACCGCCAGCCATTCGGCGCCGATGCGGAACACCATCGCGGCGGCATCGGTGGCGGCGGGCGCCGGTTCGGGCCGGGCCAGTTCGCGCGCCCAGGCCTCGCGGTAATCCGGTTCGACCGCGCGCTGGAGCTTGCGCTGGGCCGCCTCCGCGTAGACCGGGCAATTGCGGCAGTGGACGTGGCGCTCCAGCTCCGCGCAGCTGCGGTCGCCGGACACGCCGATGCGGCGCCAGCAGTCGGCGGACGACTCGCCGGGCATGGGCAGCTGCGTCATCGCCGTGCCCCCGGGTCGCGCCGGCGCGCATGCACGCGGGCGGCGCGCCGGCGCAGCAGTGCGGCGTCATCCGCATCGCCGCGCTGCTCGATCAGCAGGGCCAGGCTGCACAGCGCCTCGTAGTGCTCGGGCTGCAGGAAGAGGCAGCGGCGCCAGTGGCGTTCGGCCGCGCGCGGCTGGCCGGCGCATTCGCTGGTCAGGCCGAGCAGGAACCAGGCTTCGGCCAGCTCGGGCTGCAGGGCAAGGACTTCCTGGCAGGCCCGCTCCGCGTCCGGCAGGCGGCCGGCGTCGGCCAGGCGCCGGGCCTCGGCCAGCAGCGCCGCCAGGGAGGTCGCCGCCGGCGGGCTCACCGGCGCCGTGGTCTGCCGCGCCGGCGCAGGCGCAGGCGGCATCGGCGTGGCGGGACGCGGGCGCCGCCGTACCGTCGCCATGCTCTCCTTGTGCAGGGCATAGGGATGGCGCAGCGATTGCGGAGAAAATCCCCGGCGGCAGAAGGCCGGGGCCTCGGCAAAGCCGGACAGCAGCAGGCCGTCGTCGGCCAGCAGCGCCTCGATGACGGCGGCCGCGGCGGCGCGGCCGCCATCGTCGAAATAGATCAGCAGGTTACGGCAGAACACCAGGTCGTAGCGTGCGCCGCCGTCGGGCAGGGTGGCCGGGCGCAGCAGGTTGCCCTGGCTGAAACGGACGTAGCGGCGCAGCGCATCGTCGATCAGGTAGTCGTCGCCGTCCTGGCGGAACCAGCGGTCGCGGAAGGCCAGGTCGGCGCTGCGGAAGGCGTTGCGCGTGTAGCGGCCCAGGCGCGCGCGATCGAGCGATGCGCGCGACAGGTCGACCGCGTCGATCCGGCACTGCGCGGGCGCGATGCCGTTCGATGCCAGCGTCATCGCCATCGAATACGGCTCCTCGCCGCCGGCGCAGGGAATCGACAGCAGGCGCAGCTGCCGGCCCGGATGGCTCAGCAGGCGGCGGCGGACGAAGCGCAGCGCGGTGTCGAACACGTCCGGATCGCGGAACATCCAGGATTCGGGCACGATCACGTGGTCGACCAGGGCTTCGAATTCCGGCGTGCCGGGCAGCGGCGCATAGTCCTGGCGCGCGTCCAGGCCGAGGCGCAGCATGCGCTCGCGTACGGCGCGTTCGACGGCGTCCGGCGGCAGCACCAGGCCGGTGCTGTCCTTCAGCAGCTGGCCGAGATTCATGCGCAGGCCTCGCCGAACAGCAGGGCTTCGACCTCGGGCGCCAGCAGGCGCTCCGGATCGATCAGCTGCAGCATGCCGGCGACGCGACCGGATAGTTCGGTACCGCCGGCCGCAAGCCCGCCGAGCCAGGGGGCGGCCAGCACACCGCCGTCGCCCAGTTCGGCGCCGATGTCCGCCACCCCGGTCACGCGCTCGGCCTTCAGGCCCAGGCGCCGCAGCCGTCCGGCCGCCGCCACCTCGACCAGCAGGATGCGGGTGTCGTAGCGCACCGCATCGGGCGGCGTGCCGGCCAGGCGCGACAGGTCGATCACGGGGATGACTTCGCCGTGCAGGTCCAGCAGGCCCGGCACGTAGTGCGGCGCCCCCGGCAGCGCCTTCAGGCGCGCCACCGGCAGCACCCGCAGCACGGCGGTGAGGGGCAGGGCATAGCGTTCGCGCCCGATGTGAAACGCCAGCACCTTCATGCGCGGGTCTCAGTCATTCACGGAGAAGGTGGCGACCGACTGCTGCAGGTCGCCGGCGGCGTACTGCAGCCGGTGCACGGCCTCGCTGGTGGCCTTCAGCGACTCGACGGTCTGCTGGCTGGCGTCGGACAGCTGCATCATGGTGCCCGAGATCTGCGAGGCGCCGACGGCCTGCGACTGCATCCCCTGCAGCACCAGGTCGAAGCGCGGCGACAGCTTGCGCACCTGGTCCATCATGCCGGACAGCTGTTCGGCCACGTGGCGCGCCTCGCCGACGTTGCGGCGGATCTCTTCGGCAAACTTGTCCATGCCCATCACGCTGGCCGACACCGCCGACTGCATCTCCTTCAGCATCTGCTCGATGTCCCAGGTCGAGACCGAGGTCTGGTCGGCCAGGCGCCGGATCTCGGTGGCCACCACCGAAAAGCCGCGGCCTGCCTCGCCGGCCTTCTCGGCCTCGATCGCGGCATTCAGCGACAGGATATTGGTCTGGTCGGCCACCTTGGTGATGGTGGTCAGCACGCTGTTGATGTTGCTGGCTTTCTCGGACAGCGCGGCCAGCTTGGCGCCGATCGAATCGGTGGCATTGACCATCTGCTGCATGGTGTGGTCCATGTGCTTCAGCTTGTCCTGGGCGTCGGCGGTGGCGTTGGTGGTGTAGTCGGCCACCTGGGTCGCTTCCTCCATCGTGCGCAGCAGCTGGGAGGTGTTGGCCGACATTTCCTTGGTGGTGGCCAGCACCTCGACGCTGGTCTGGGCCTGCTCGATGCCGGTCGCTTCCTGCTGGCGAGCGGAAGCGGCGATCTGGGTCGCCGAGCTGGCCACCTGGATGCCGGCGTGCTGCACATTGGTCAGCAGGCTGCGCAGGTTGCCGAGCATGGTCGCCAGGCCTTCGCCGAGGCGGCCGATGGCATCCTCGCCGCGGATCTCCACGTTGCCGGTCAAGTCGCCGCGTGCGGCCTTCGAGACCACGCCGAGCAGGGCGTCGACCTTGGCGCGCAGTTCGCGGCCGTCGGCCAGTTCCTTGGCGTGGCTGTCTTCGATGGACTGGGCCATGCGGTTGAATTCGAGGGCCACCTGGCCCAGTTCGTCGCCCGAGAGCACCTCGGCGCGCGCGCCGCGGACACCGTCGCCCAGCCTGCGGGCGGCATCGGCCAGGGCCGCCAGCGGACGCGAGACGGCGCGTACCAGCACGGTGCCGATCAGGATCGCCAGCAGCACGCAGATCAGCGCGCCCACGCTCAGCAGCGCGCGCATCGACTGGCGCAGCGCGCTCGTGTCTTCCCTGCGCTGCTCCAGCAGGCGGTTCTCTTCGGCGGCGATATCGTCAAGGATCTCGCGCATGCCGGCCACGCTGGCGGTCCCGGCCAGCACCGCGGCTTCCGTCTGCGCCTGGACCGCCGCCGGGTTGCCGGCGGCGCGGCGGCGCAACTCGATCTGCGGCGCGATCGCCTTGTCCATCCAGGCGACCAGCACGGGATCGAGCTGGTGCAGGCGCTCTTTCTGGGCCGGATTGTCGGCGGTCAGCGCCAGCGCGCGGCGCACGTGGCTGCGGGCGCGTTCGTACTCGCTGCGGATCGGCGCGACCAGGTTGTCGTTGCCGGTCAGGAGATAGCCGCGGGTCGCGCTCTGCACCTGCAGCACCGAGGTCGCGATGTGGTTGGTCTCCAGCAGCACCTCGAGGGTATGGCGGTCCCACGCATTCGCCTCGGACAGCCGCGCGAAATTGTTATAGGCCAGGATCAGCAGGAACAGGATGATCGCGACGATGGCGCCGAAGCCGATCGTCAGTTTTTTCTTGATGCTCAGGTTTCGCAACATATCCGCAGGGGTTAGAGGTCCGTAGGGGGCAGAGCCCGGTTCTCTCGGTTGGGCTCTGACCCCGAAGTCGCGAACGCCGGAATCTCCAAGAAAATAAGGCCCAGCCTCAAATGTAACATTTAGCCGAGCTCAGGTGGAAACAAAAGTGCGCTAGCGCAACAAACCGGCGTCCGAGGGCAAGGCCGGCAAACCATGCCGGCGCCGCGCCTGCAGGCACTTGTCGTCACCGATCTGCACCTCGCGGCAGGGATCGGGCTGTTCGTAGACGCCGCAGGCAAACGAGCCGTCGCCGGACTGGCGCAGGGCCGCGCAGCGCGGCTCCCTTGCGTTGGAGCCGGCCATGCAGGCCAGGCAGGGGTGTCGCTCGTATCGCTCATGTCGGCCGGAGGTTGAACACAAATGGTAGCGCGCGCGCCGCGTCCTGGAACGCTTCGTGGAATCTTGGTTTGTTAACGCAACACCAGCGTCGAATCCGGCAAGCTGGTCACGGCGATCGGCAGCAATGCCCTGAGCTATACGCCGAAGTCGTCCTTCACCAGCTGGACCACCTACAGCTTCCCGTCCGGCTTCAAGATCGGCGGCGGCGTCCGCTATTCCGGCCGCCTGCTGCGCGGCACCGACGGCGCGGTCGGCACGCCGGCCTATACCGACGATTACTGGGTGGCGGATGCGATGGCGTCGTATGCGATCAAGCGCGGGATCGAGTTACGCGTGAACGTGGTCAACCTGTTCGACAAGCGCTATGTGGCGGCGATTAACAAGAGCGGGTACCGGTATACGCCGGGGGCGCCGCGTTGGGGGAGTGTGACGGCCAACTACCACTTCTGACGAGTGCCCGTCGTCCCGCGAAGGCGGGGACCCAAGTTTGCTTGCATTTCGACTGCTCACGCAGAACTTGGATCCCCGCCTGCGCGGGGACGACGGTGGCGGGGGACTACTGACCGCGCTTGGCGCGCGCCTTGGCCGCGATCCGCATGCGCAGCGCGTTCAGCTTGATGAAGCCACCGGCATCCGCCTGGTTGTAGGCGCCGCCGTCTTCGTCGAAGGTCGCGATGTTCATGTCGAACAGCGAATCGGTCTTCGAGTCGCGCGACACGACGATCACGTTGCCCTTGTAGAGCTTGACGCGGACCCAGCCGTTCACGCTTTGCTGGGTGTGGTCGATCAGGGTCTGCAGCGCGACGCGCTCCGGGGCCCACCAGTAGCCGTTATAGATCAGCGAAGCGTAGCGCGGCATCAGGTCGTCCTTCAGGTGCGCCACTTCGCGGTCCAGGGTGATCGATTCGATCGCGCGGTGGGCTTTCAGCATGATGGCGCCGCCCGGGGTTTCGTAGCAGCCGCGCGACTTCATGCCGACGTAGCGATTTTCAACCAGGTCGAGCCGGCCGATGCCGTGCTTGCCGCCCAGGCGATTCAGCTCGGTCAGCACCTGCGCCGGAGTCATCTTGACGCCGTTCAGGCCGACGATGTCGCCGCGCTCGTATTCGATGTCCAGGTATTCCGGCTGGTCGGGGGCCGCTTCCGGCGACACGGTCCAGCGCCACATCGATTCCTCGGCTTCCGCGCTCGGGTTTTCCAGGTGGCGGCCTTCGAAGGAGATGTGCAGCAGGTTGGCGTCCATCGAGTAGGGCGCGCCGCCGTTCTTGTGCTTCATGTCGATCTCGATGCCGGCGTCTTCCGCGTACTTCAGCAGCTTCTCGCGCGACAGCAGGTCCCATTCGCGCCACGGGGCGATGATCTTGACGTCCGGCTTCAGCGAATAGGCGCCCAGCTCGAAGCGCACCTGGTCGTTGCCCTTGCCGGTGGCGCCGTGCGAAATGGCGTCGGCGCCGGTTTCGTTGGCGATCTCGATCAGGCGCTTCGCGATCAGCGGACGCGCGATCGAGGTGCCCAGCAGGTATTCGCCTTCGTAGACGGTGTTCGCGCGGAACATCGGGAACACGAAGTCGCGCACGAATTCTTCGCGCACGTCGTCGATGTAGATGTTTTCCGGCTTGATGCCGAACTTGATGGCCTTGGCGCGCGCCGGTTCCAGCTCTTCACCTTGTCCCAGGTCGGCGGTGAAGGTAACGATTTCGCAGTTGTAGTGATCCTGCAGCCATTTCAGGATGACCGAGGTATCGAGGCCGCCGGAGTAGGCGAGGACTACTTTTTTAATGTCGCTCATGGGAGTTCCAGTGATGTGAGGCGTGGAGGGATGTTGTGGTCAGCCGGCTCGGGCACCAGGCCCGCGCCGACGATCAGACTTCGTTGCGGTAAAAAATCAGCTTGGTGGATGGATCACTTGTCCTCGATACGGCCCAGCAGCAGGTACTCGATCAGCGCCTTCTGCACGTGCAGCCGGTTCTCGGCTTCGTCCCACACCACCGATTGCGGGCCGTCGATGACTTCGGCCGCCACTTCCTCCCCGCGGTGGGCGGGCAGGCAGTGCATGAACAGCGCGTCGGGTGCGGCACGCGCCATCTTGGCGCCGTCCACCATGAAGCCGTCGAAGGCTTTCAGGCGTTCGGCGTTTTCCTTTTCGTAGCCCATGCTCGTCCACACGTCGGTGTTGACCAGGTGCGCGCCCTGGCAGGCATCCGATGGGTTCTCGAAGAAGGTGTAGTTCTTCGTCTTGACGAGAGCCGGATCGATGTCGTAGCCCTTCGGGGTCGACACGTTCAGGTGGAAGCCGAATACCTCGGCCGCCTGCAGCCACGAGTACAGCATGTTGTTGGCGTCGCCGATCCAGGCCACAGTCTTGCCGGTGATCGAACCGCGGTGCTCGAAGAAGGTGAACACGTCGGCCAGCACCTGGCAGGGGTGGTGCTCGTTGGTCAGGCCGTTGATCACCGGCACGCGCGAATTCGCGGCGAAGCGCTCGATGATGTCCTGGCCGAAGGTGCGCACCATGATGATGTCGCACATGCGGCTCATGACCTGGCCGGCGTCTTCCACCGGCTCGCCGCGGCCCAGCTGGCTGTCGCGGGTGTTCAGGTAGATCGCGGCGCCGCCCAGCTGGTGCATGCCGGCTTCGAAGCTCAGGCGGGTACGGGTCGAGCTCTTTTCGAACACCATCACCAGGGTGCGGTCGACCAGCGGGTGGTAGACCTCGTAGGCCTTGAACTTGCGCTTGATGACGGCCGCGCGCTCGATCACGTACTCGAACTCGTCGCGGGTGAAGTCGGAGAATTGCAGGAAGTGCTTGATGGGAGTCTGGACAGCCATGTTAGGTCGGGAATACGGGGATCTTCTGAATTATATGCCATCAATACAAGGTCTGTTCAGACTCATGTAGTAATTGCGCATACAGCGCGTGGCGGATCGGCGCGATCTTGCCCTCCGCGACCGCCCCGAGGATGGCGCATTGCGGCTCTGCCAGGTGGCGGCAATTGTAGTATTTGCAACCGCCCAGGAAGGGCTTGAACTCGACGAAGGCGCGTTCCAGCATGCCTTCCGTCAGGTGATACAGGCCGAATTCCTGGAAGCCGGGCGAGTCGATGATGTTGCCGCCGCTGTCGCCGGGCAGGCGGTACAGCCGGGTAAACGTCGTCGTGTGCTTGCCGGTGTCCAGGGCTTCGGAGATCTCGCCCACCGCGATGTCCGCATCCGGCACCAGCAGGTTGATCATCGAGGACTTGCCCATGCCGGACTGGCCGATGAAGATCGAGGACTCCCCCAGCAGCAGCGGCATCAAGGTCGCCACGGTGCCTTCCGGATCGGCCTTGGCCGAGACTTCGTGCAGCGGGTAGCCGAGATTGGCGTACAGCGCGGCGCGCTCGCGGGCGCGCGGCAGCAGCTCTTCGACGTCGACCTTGTTGAGGATGAGGTGGGCCTCGACGCCGGCCGCCTCGCAGGCCACCAGGGCGCGCGAGACCAGGTCGTCGGCGAAGCTCGGCTCGGTGGCGACGACGATGAAGAGGCGCGTGATGTTCGCCGCCAGCAGCTTCGACTTGTACTGGTCGGAGCGGTAGAGCAGGGTGGTGCGCTCGGCGATCTTCTCGATCACCGCCTGGTCGTTCGAGGTGCGCTTCAGATGCACGATGTCGCCGACCGCGACGTTGGTCTTCTTGCCGCGCGTGACGCACTGCAGGAATTCTCCATCGACCTCGGCCAGGTAGTGGCGGCCGTGCGCCGCGACGATGGTGCCGGTCAGGGCCTCGTTTTTGTTCATGCCCTTGCTCATGCGCCGGCCCGTCCGGCGTACAGCGCGTCGGCTTTCGCAGCGCAGATGAAGTCGTTTTCGCTGAGGCGGTGGCCGGCGGAGTGCGTGGTCCAGGAAACCGTGCAGCGGCGGTAGCCCACCTGCAGGTCCGGATGGTGGTCTTCGCGATGCACCATGAAGGCCAGCGCGTTCACGAACTCGATGGTCTCGTGGTAGTCGCGGAACAGGAACTCGCGCACCAGGCGGTGGCCGTCGACATGCCAGTCGGGCACTTGCGCCAGCAAACTGGCAGCGGCGGCATCGTCCAGCGCCGCGGCGCCGTGGATGCAGTGGCCTTGGTTCAGGGGCAGCGCCTTGTTCATGCGGGCTCCATGCCGGCCGTGCCGGAGAGCGCACCCGCTTCAGCCAGGTGCCGGATGCGGATCGAGGCCGGCGGATGCGAATCGTAGAAGGCCGAGTGCAGCGGGTCCGGCGTCAGGGTCGAGGCATTGTCCTCGTACATCTTGACCAGGGCCGAGACCAGGTCGCGCGCATCGCTGTGGCTGGCGGCGAAGGCATCGGCTTCGAACTCGTGCTTGCGCGAGGTGATCGAGGTCAGCGGCGCAAACGGGAAGGTGAATACCGGCAGCACCAGCATGAACAGCAGCAGCGCCATCGCATCGTTGTTCTGGCCCAGCAGCGGAATGACACCCAGGCCGGTGTAGAACCATACCTGGGTCTTCAGCCAGCCCAGCAGGGCCAGGAAGACCAGCGACAGCGCGAACGCGACCACGATGCGCTTGATGATGTGCTTGAGTTTGAAGTGGCCCAGTTCGTGGGCCAGCACGGCTTCGATCTCGGCGGGCGCGAGGCGTTCCAGCAGGGTGTCGAAGAAGACGATGCGCTTGTTGGCGCCGAAGCCGGAGAAGTAGGCGTTGCCGTGCGCCGAGCGCTTGCTGCCGTCCATCACGAACAGGCCTTTCGAGGCGAAGCCGACGCGCGCCATCAGGCCTTCGATGCGGCTTTTCAGGCTGTCGTCGGCAAGCGGCGTGAACTTGTTGAAGAGCGGCGCGATGACGGTCGGGTAGATCACCATCATCAGCAACTGGAAGCCGCTGAACACCAGCCAGGCATACAACCACCACAGGGGGCCGGTGCGCTCCATCAGGAACAGCACCACCCACAGCAGCGGCAGGCCGATCACGGCGCCGACCAGCGTGCTCTTGACCATGTCCGCCAGCCACAGCTTGAGCGTCATCTTGTTGAAGCCGAAGCGCTGCTCCAGCACGAACTGGAACCAGTAGGTGAAGGGCAGGTCGAGCAGGCCGGCGATGGCGGCGTAGGCGACGACCAGGCCGATCTGGTGCGCCATGCCCGCGCCCAGCAGGTGCAGCAGCGCGGTCGACAGCGCTTGCAGCCCGCCCAGCAAGGTGAAGCCGATCAGCACCAGGCCGCTCCAGACCGCGTGGATCAGGCCGAAGCGGGTCTTGGCGACCGTGTAGTCGGCGGCCTTGCGGTGGGCGTGCAGGGAGATGCGGTCGGCAAATTCGGCCGGCACCCGATCACGGTGACGCAGGACGTGGCGGACGTGCCGGCTGGCCAGCCAATACCGCAACACCAGGGTCAGCATGAAAAAAATGACGAACAAAACCGAAAACGCGAATGAAAGCATCGTGTGCCTGTGAGAAAATCCTGTTTTTCGGGGTCAGAGCACGAACTTAGCGCCTGTGCTCTGACCCCGACTGACTAGAGTCACCTACCAAAGAACAGATTATGTCACAAGCCAACGAAACCCAAACCCCGACCGTTACCCCGCGCCCGAACGACATGAACCTCGTCTGGCTCGACATGGAAATGACCGGCCTCGATCCGGACAACGACCGCATCATCGAAGTCGCGGTGGTCGTCACCGACGCCGAGCTGAACATCCTGGCCGAAGGCCCGGTGTTCGCCATCCACCAGAGCGACGAGACGCTGGACAAGATGGACGCCTGGAACAAGGGCACCCATGGCAAGTCGGGCCTGATCGACCGCGTGAAAGCCTCGACCGTGAACGAAGCCCAGGCCGAAGAGCAGCTGATCGCCTTCCTGAAACAGTGGGTGCCGGCCAATAAATCGCCGATGTGCGGCAATTCGATCTGCCAGGACCGCCGCTTCATGGCGCGCGGCATGCCGAAGCTGGAAGCCTTCTTCCACTACCGCAACCTGGACGTCTCGACCCTGAAGGAACTGTGCCGCCGCTGGAAGCCGGAACTGGCATCGGGCTTCAAGAAGGCGCAAAAGCATACCGCGCTGGCCGACATCGTCGAGTCGATCGAAGAACTGCGCTACTACCGCGAGCACTTCATCAAGCTGTAAGTTGTGAATCGCCCACAGAGGGCATGACACAATGTTGAAATCGTGAATCGTCTCGCCATGAATTATGGAATAATCGATCATGGCTGACATTCTGTGCATTACCGCCGGGCTGGGCGACAGCGAGACGCGGCGCCTGCTCGGCGCGCACGACTGGCAATCGTCGCCGCTCGGCCCGCCGGATTCCTGGCCGCCCGAGCTCGCCGCGGCCGTGTCGATGGTCCTCAGCTCGACCTTCCCGATGTTCCTGGCCTGGGGGGCGCAGCAGGTCTTCCTCTACAACGACGCCTATATCCCGGTTCTCGGCAACAAGCATCCGTCCGCCTTCGGCGAGCCGTTCCACCGTGTGTGGTGGGAGATCTGGCACGACCTCGGACCGATCGCCGGGCGCGCCCTGGCGGACCAGTCCTCCTTCCTCGAGGACATGCCGCTGACCATGGAGCGCAAGGGCTATACCGAGCAGACCTATTTCACTTTCTCGTATTCGCCCCTGCACGACGGCGAGGGCAGGGTGATGGGCATGTACTGCACCTGCATCGAGACCACCGCCCGCGTCGAGGCCGAACGCCGCGCCGCCTTCGAGCTGGCGCTGTCCGACGCGCTGCGGCCGCCGGGCTCCAGCGAGGAGGCGATCGCCACCGCCAGCGCCTTGCTTGGCAAGGAGCTGGGCGTGGAGCGGGTGATGTACGGCGAGGTCGACGACGAGCGCAACACCTTCTACGTGCCGCGCGACTGGACGCGCCACGGCAGGTCCAACCTGTCCGGCAATACCTTCGCGATCGACGCCTTCGGCGAAGACGTGGCCAGGGCAGGGCGCGCCGGCGAGATCATCGCCATTACCGACGTGCGCATCGATCCGCGCACCGCCGCCCACCAGCAGGCCTACCTGATGGCCATGGGCGTGACCGCCAGCCTGCTGGTGCCGCTGGTGAAGTCGGGCCGCCTGCTATCCTTCCTGGCGCTGGGCCACAAGCATCCGCACCGCTGGAGCGAGGCCGAGATCGCGCTGGCGCGCAGCATGTCGGAGCGCCTGTGGACCGCGGTCGACCTGGCGCGCGCCCACGAAGCCCTGCGCGCGGAGCGCGACCGCAGCCAGATCATCCTCGATTCGATTGCCGAGGGTTTTGGCCTGCTCTCATCTGACTGGACCGTCCTCGAGATGAACGCCGAGGGGCTGCGTCTCGGCAGCCGCACCGCCGAGCAGGTGATCGGGTGCAATCACTGGGAGATCTGGCCCGAATCCGTGGATAGCGAGCTCGGACGCATGTATCGCCGGGCCATGTCCCAGCGCATTGCCGGCAGCGCCGAATACCGGCATCGCTTGCCGGGAGGGGAGGTGCGCACCTACGAGGTGAGGGCCTACCCGACCAGCAACGGCGGCCTCGTCAGCTTTTTCCTCGACATCACCGACCGCAAGAAGGCCGAGGAAAAGCTGCGTGCGGCCGACCAGCGCAAGGACGAATTCCTGGCCATGCTGGCGCACGAGCTGCGCAACCCGCTGGCGCCGATCAGCGCCGCCGCCGACCTGCTGAAGATCGGCCGCCTCGACGAGAACCGGGTGCGCCAGAGCAGCGCCATCATCGGGCGCCAGGTGAAGCACATGACCAGTCTGGTGGACGACCTGCTGGACGTGTCGCGCGTCACGCGCGGGCTGGTGACCCTGGCGCGGGCGCCGGTGGCGGCGCACACCATCGTCGACGAAGCGATCGAGCAGGTGCGCCCGCTGTTCGAGGCCCGCCGCCAGGCCCTGTCGGTGCGGCTCGACGATCCCGAGGCCACGGTCCTCGGCGACAAGGCGCGCCTGGTGCAGGTGCTGGCCAACCTGCTCAACAACGCGGCCAAGTACACGCCGGAGGAGCGCCGCATCGACGTCGAGGCGCGAATCCGTGGCGAGCACCTCGAGCTGGAGGTGCGCGACGAGGGCATCGGCATGGAAGCGGGACTGGGCGACCGCGTGTTCGAGCTGTTCGCCCAGGGCCAGCGTTCGGCCGACCGCTCGCAGGGCGGACTGGGGCTGGGCCTGGCGCTGGTCAAGCACCTGGTCGAGCTGCATGGAGGCACCGTCGCATGCGCGAGCGCCGGACCGGGCCGCGGCAGCAGCTTCGTCGTGACCCTGCCGCTGATGCAGTCCGCGGCGCACAGCGAGGAGCCGGGTGCCGCCGCGCCGCCGCAGCAGGGACAGCCGCTGCGCCTGCTAGTGGTGGACGACAACGTCGACGCCGCGGCCACCCTGGCGATGCTGCTGGAAGCCTGCGGCTACGAGGCGATGGTGGAGAACGATTCGCTGCGCGCCCTCGAGCGCGCGTGGCGGGAGTGTCCGGACGTGGCCCTGCTGGACATCGGCCTGCCGGAAATGGACGGCAACGAGCTGGCGCGCCGCCTGCGGGCCGATCCGCGCACCCGCGCGATGCTGCTGGTGGCGGTGACCGGCTACGGCCAGGAACAGGACCGCCGCGCCGCCCTCGAAGCCGGCTTCGACCACCACATGGTCAAGCCGGTCGACCTCGACAAGCTGGCGGCGATCCTGGCCGGCGTGGCCGGGTCCTGATCAGCGCATTTGCGTATAGTTGACCGGCACCCAGCGGTAGCCCTTGCCCTGGGTCTGCAGGTGGCCCAAACCCGGGAACTGCAGGTGGGCGCCGCCGATCAGGTAAGCTTTTTTCGCGGCGTCGTCGAACACCTTCTTGCGAGCGGCGTAGGCCGCCTTCTCGTCGCTGTCGAAGGCGACCGTCACTTGCGGATTGTCCATCTGCACGGCCGCCACGTGGATCAGGTCGCCGATCAGCACCAGCTTCTGGCCGCGGCTCTCGACCACATAGGTCGTGTGGCCCGGGGTGTGGCCGTGTTCCGCCAGCGCCGATACGCCAGGCACCAGCTGGCCGTCGGCCTCGATCGCCTTGAACTTGCCGGCCTTGACGTAGGGGTTCAGCGAGGCCATCGCGCCCTGGTAGTCGGCTTTCTCGTCGGCCGGGGCCTTGTCCATGTTCGCCTGGCTCAGCCAGCGGTCGGCATCGGGCTTGCCGGCGCGGACCACGGCGTTGGGGAAGTTGCGCTGGCCGTCGTGGGACAGGCCGCCGACGTGGTCGCCGTGCAGGTGGGTGATATAGATCTCGTCGATCTGTTCCGGCTGGTAGCCGGCGGCCTTCAGGTTCTGCAGGAATTTGCCCACGGTCGGGCCGAACAGGGCGCCGGCGCCAGTGTCGACCAGCACCAGCTTGCTGCCGGTGTTGATCAGGAAGGCATTGTCCGAGGTTTCCAGCGGCAACTTCAGGTGGTTCTTTTCCAGCGCGGCGCGGGTGAGTTCCGGCTTCTGGTGCAGGATCTGGTCGACCGGCAGGTCGAAGGTGCCGTCATTGATCGGGGTGACTTCGAAGTCGCCGACCATGATGCGGTAGTAGCCGGGAGCCGGGGTCTTGACCATCGGCGCGGCAGCGTGGGCGGCGGACACCAGCGCGGCGGCGGCAGCGATGGCGGAAAGGGTCTGCTTGAGCGGTTTCATCAAGTTCTTGTCCTCAAGATGGATAGGCAATGGCGCGGTGTGCGTATTGCCTATCGTACATGATTGCTCCGCGTTATGCTTGCCGCCGCGACAAGGGATTACGCCGCAGCACACGGCGTTCGTGTTCCTCGGCATGCAGGCCGGCGGTCGCCTTGATCAGGTCGCTGCGGCTGACGATGCCCAGCAGCCGCGGCTCGCCGGCGCTGGCCACCACCGGCAGGCGTTCGATGCCGTGCACGGCCAGGCGGGTGGCGACGATGCGGCAGGTCTCGCCGGCCAGCGCCACCGGCGGCCTGTTGATGCCGAAGAGCTGGCCCACCGGGGTGTCGGGCGCCTGGCCGTTGAGCGCATCACGGTCCAGCATGCCGACCAGCTGGCCGGCGCGCGTGACCGGGAAGCCGCGGTGCTTCTGGCCGGGGCCGAAGTGGGACGCCAGCACCTCGGCCACGGTGGCATCGGCATCGACGCTCTGGACCTGGCTGGTCATGACTTCGGCCACGCTGTGGCGCTCGAGCGGGTCGATACCGTATTCGCGGTAGATGTGGTGGCCGCGGCGGGCGATCTTCTCGGTCAGGATCGAGCGGCCCATGGTCAGCACCGTGAAGCCGTAGGCGCCGGCGGCGGCGGCCAGCAGCGGCAGCAGGGCATTCGAATCGTGGGTCAGCTCGAAGGCGAACACCACCGCCATCACCGGCGCGCGCATCATGCCGCCCAGGGTGGCGGCCATGAAGACCAGCGGCCACAGGGCCGGTTCGGCGCCCGGCAGCCAGGGCGAGAGCAGGGAACCGAGGCCGGCGCCCAGCATCAGCAGCGGGGCCAGCACGCCGCCCGAGGTGCCGGAGGCCAGCGCGATCAGCCAGATCACGAACTTGACGGCCAGCAGGGCCAGGACCGCGCCCAGCGCCAGGTGGTTGTGCAGCAGGTCGCCGATCACGTCATAGCCCACGCCCAGGGCGCGCGGCTGGAAGTAGCCGCCGATGCCGACCGCGAGGGCGCCCAGCGCCGGCCACCACATCCAGTGGATCGGAAGACGGTGGAACCAGTCCTCGACCTTGTACAGCATGGTCGACATGGTCCACGACAGTGCGCCGCACAGGATGCCGGCCGCCACGCAGGACAGCAGCGCAACCGGCGCCACCGGCATGGTCTGCAGCGGGAACAGCGGGCCCGCTTCCATCGCCAGCGGGCGCAGGAAGCCGGCCACCGCGCAGGCCACCGCCACCGGCAGCAGGCTGCGCGGACGCAGTTCGAACAGCAGCAGCTCGACCGCCATCAGCACCGCCGCCACCGGGGTGCCGAACACCGCCGTCATGCCGGACACGGCGCCGGCCACCAGCAGCGACTTGCGCTCGCCGCCGGTCAGGTGGAAGTGCTGGGCGATCAGGGAGCCGATCGCGCCGCCGGTCATGATGATCGGGCCTTCGGCGCCGAASGGGCCGCCGCTGCCGATCGCGATGCCGGAGGCCAGCGGCTTCAGCACCGCGACCTTCGGCGACATCGCGCTGTCCTTGAACAGGATCGCCTCGATCGCCTCGGGGATGCCGTGCCCGCGGATCTGCTCGGTGCCGTAGCGCGCGATCAGGCCGATCACGATACCGCCGATGACCGGCACGATGATGACCCAGGCGCCCAGGCCGTGGTTGGCGGGCGAGAGATCGGCCAGCGAGAAGCGCTGGTAGAAGAACAGGTCGGTGAAGAAGCGGATCAGGAGCAGCAGCACGTGTGCGGCAAGCACGGCGAGGCCGCCGATGACGGCGGCGATCGCCGCGATCAGCAGCAGGCGCAGGTCGCCGGAAAAGTCGCGGCGGTCGGGCAAATGAAGGTGAGCGGACATCGTGGGACTCAATCGAGGTTGGGAATCGTGAATACGCCTTGCAGGGCGCGCAGTTCGGCGCGGTGGATCTCGGCCAGGCGCGTCAGGATGGCTTCGCCGTGCGGCAGCAGGTGCACTTCGACGCGGCGGCGGTCGTCGGCGTTCGCGCGCCGTTCGACCAGGCCGCCGGCTTCGCAGCGCGAGACCAGCGCCACCACCCCGTGCGGCTTGGCCTGCAGGCGCTCGGCCAGCTCGCCGACGGTCGCCCATTCGCGTCCCTTGAAGCCCTTGATGTGCAGGAGCAGCAGGTATTGCAGGGGCGTGATGCCCTCGGCCTGGACGGCGTTTTCGGAGAAGTGCTCGTAGCGCCGCATCTGGTAGCGGAATTCGGAGAGCGCGGCGAAGTCGGACTTGGCAAGCGGGGAGGGGGGGGCTTTCACTGCTTTCACTGAAGGGGACGTGGCAAGGAGAAGCCGAATAATATATCATATTGTGATGTTTTTTTCGTAGAAGTTTTATCTTGGACCAGACTTTGCAATGGATGCGCGCCTTCGTGCCGCAACGTAATTCCGTACCGCGTCCCGAAAGGATGCGCTCTGTGGCAGGCGCCCTGATCGGCCTGCTGCTCACCGCCGGGCTCAGCATGCAGCTGCTCGGCAGCGCCACCCTGCCGGCGGCCCTGGTGGCGCCGATGGGCGCCTCGGCCGTGCTGCTGTTCTGCGTGCCGGCCAGTCCGCTGGCCCAGCCTTGGTCCGTCATCGGCGGCAATACCATCTCGGCCCTGGTCGGCATCGCCTGCGCCAAGGCGATCGGCAATCCGCTGCTGGCGGCGCCGCTGGCGGGTTCGCTGGCGATCCTCGTGATGTTCCTGCTGCGCTGCCTGCATCCGCCCAGCGGCGCGGTGGCGCTGACCACGGTGCTGGGCGGCCCGGCCGTGCACGCGGCCGGCTTCGGCTTCGCCTTCGTGCCGGTGTGCCTGAACTCGACCCTGATCGTGCTGGTCGCGCTGGTCTTCAACAACCTGACCGGGCGCCGCTATCCGCACTCCCAGCAGTCGATGCTGAAGAACGTGCACGCGACCCGCGACCCGGTGCCGACCGCGCGCCTCGGCTTCACGAAAGAAGACCTGGACGCCGCGCTGGCGCGCTACGGCCAGGTGCTGGACATCAGCCGCGACGACCTCGAAGAGATCCTGCTCGAGACCGAAGTCCAGGCCTACGGCCGGCGCTTCGGCGTCGTCACCTGCGGCGCGATCATGTCGAAGGACGCGGTGACGGTCCGCCCCGGCATGCCGCTGGCCGAAGCCTGGCGCCTGCTGCGACAGCACGGCCTGCATGCGCTGCCGGTGCTGGACAAGGCGCAGCGCGTGGTCGGCATGGTCGGCCAGAACGATTTCCTGCATCATGCGGGCCTGGACGATTACCAGACCCTCGGCGAACGCCTGCGCGGCCTGTTCAACCACCTGCTGGGCGTGCGCAGCCGGCCGGGCAAGGTGGTCGAGATCATGCACCGCCAGGTGAAGACGGTCGGCATCGACGAACCGATCGCCGAGCTGGTGCCGCTGATGACCAACCAGGGCCTGCACCATATCCCGGTGGTGGACGGACGCGGCGTCTTTGCCGGCATCGTCAGCCAGTCGGATATGCTGGCGGCAATGTACGAAAGCCGCCTGACCGCCCCGGCCTGAGCGGAAACACGGGAACGCCGCGGCAGCGGCCTGCATCCAATCGGCAGCACTTTGCTTCTTAATCGGCATCACGTCAGGGAGAACGCCATGCAGCCAGCAGTCGACGACGATTCGGACGCCGCCATCCGGCAGCGCGTGGTGGATGGCGAGCAGGCCGCCTTCGCGCGCCTGATGAGGCGCCATAACCGGCGGCTCTACCGCGTGGCGCGCAGCATCCTGCGCGACGATGCCGAGGCCGAGGATGCGTTGCAGGACGCCTATATCCAGGCCTACCGCGCCTTGCCGGACTTCCGCGGCGAGTCCTCGCTCGCCACCTGGCTGACCCGCGTCGTGATGAACGCCGCCCTGATGCGCCGCCGCAGCGCGGGGCGGATGGCCGAGGTCATCGAACTGGGCGCCGAGCCGGCCATGGACGCGTTCTGCGCCGCGCGCGAAGCGGGCGAGCCCGGGCAGCCGGAGCAGGCCGCGCTGCGCGCCCAGGCCCGGGGCCTGATCGAAGCCAAGATCGATGCGCTGCCGGAAGCCTTCCGCACCGTGTTCGTGCTGCGCGCGGTCGAGGAACTCAGCGTCGACGAAACCGGACAGCTGCTCGGCATTCCTGAAGCCACCGTGCGCAGCCGCTACTTCCGCGCGCGGGCCATGCTGCGCGAGGCGCTGGCGCGGGAGCTCGACTTCGCGCTCGACGATGCCTTCGGCTTCGACGGCGAACGCTGCGACCGCATCGTCGCCAGCGTCATGCGCCGGCTGGGCGAGGACGCAGTGGGCTGAAGATTCCGGGAACGCGGCGCGGGTTTGCTGCATCGAATGGCATGTTCCACTTCCCAATATCAATGGAGACTGCCATGACCATCAAGAAGCCCCTCGCCACCGTCCTGTGCGCACTGCTGGCCGCTGCCCCGCTGGGTGCCGCCCACGCCGCCAATCCCAACGATGCGCAGATCGCCGCCATCGTGGTTGCCGCCAACACGGTCGACATCGATGCCGGCAAGCTGGCCGAATCGAAGACCAGGAACAAGGACGTGCGCGCCTTTGCCCAACGGATGGTGGCCGACCATTCGGGCGTCAACAAGCAGGCGGTGGCGCTGGTCAAGAAACTGCACGTGACGCCGGAAGCGAACGACACCAGCAAATCCCTGACCCAGGGCGGAGAAACCACGCGCGACCGCCTGAAAGGCATGTCGGGCCACGACTTCGACAAGGCCTATGTCGACAACGAGGTGAGCTACCACGAGACGGTGCTGGATGCGCTCGACAAGACCCTGATCCCGAACGCGTCCAATGCCGAGCTGAAGGCGCTGCTGGTCAAGGTGCGGCCGGCCTTCGTGGCCCACCTGGAGCATGCGAAGCACATCCAGGCGGAACTGAAATGAAATCCGTGGTGGTGGCGCTGGGCCTGATGGCCTGGGCCGCGGCCGCCGGCGCGGCCGATCATCGTGTGGTCATCGAGGGCATGGCCTTCACGCCGAAGGTGGTGGCCGTGCAGCCCGGCGACACCATCACCTGGGTGAACAAGGACATCTTCGTCCACAACGTCACCGCGGCGGCCGCCGGCATCAAGTCGGGCGACCTGAAGCCGGGGCAGAGCTGGCGCCACACGGTGCGCCGGGGAGTATCCTTCGATTACCTCTGCAGCCTACACCCCGTAATGACGGGACGGGTGGAGGTGGAAGCTGAGGGGAAAGCGCTCAGGCCTGCTCGGCCCCGCAGCACTTCTTGAATTTCTTGCCGCTGCCGCAGGGGCAGTCGTCGTTGCGGCCGACCTTCGGCTCCTCGCGGCGCACGGTCTCGACGGCGGCCTTGCGGCGCGGCAGCCAGTAGCGGTGGATGCCGGGCAGGTTGGCTTCGATGTCCAGGGCCAGCTTGTGGGCCAGGCGCGGATCCTCGACCTCGGCCAGCTCGCTTTCCTCGATCTCGTCGGCGCCCAGCAGGTAGATCGGGCGCATCAGCGGACCGGCTTCCGAGTCCCAGATCTCGTCCCAGGAGCCGGGACGCAAGTCCATGCCTTCCCAGAAGCCCCAGCACCAGGCTTCGGCGTCGATCAGGGTTTCGCCCTCGACTTCGTGCTCGACGTAGAGCGGCTCGAATTCCTTGGGCGCGACCTCGAAGGTGATCAGCACTTCGTTCATGAAGCGCATGATCAGGTTGACGATCCGCTGCTCTTCCTTCGGGTTCTTCCACTTGGGCGCGGCGCCTTCCTCGCCCCACACGCGCGGCAGCCACTCGGCCGGCATGATGGATTCCGGGCCGATCGCGATGGCGGTCAGGTAGCCGTGCAGGGTGTCCATCGTCATCGCGCCTTCCGGGCTGCGGTCGGACAGCAGGAAGTTGTCGAGGTCGTCGAATTCTTTGTCGGTGAGAGGCTGTTCGAGTTGCATGTGTGGTCCAGGGTGATTCTGTTTCGTTGAAGCCGCCAGTGTAACGCCTGCGGCCCCGGGCCGGCGGAAAAAAGCGCCGGACAGCTGCTCATGCCGTCCGGCGCAAACGGAAAACCAGGTCCATGTTGCCCGCTATTGTCGAGCACAGGCTTAATGCCCGCTTAGCCCATGGTAAGCCTGACCGATCAGGGGCTCGGTGCATCCACACACACACATTGCGATCATCATCATTCATAAAGTCGGCAAATTTTCATGGGATTCGATTCTCTGCAGAAAAGATTTGCTGTCATGAAGCGTGCTGGTGCATAGATTCGGCAAAATCATGGGCGAGGGGTGCGCCGGTGTGCTGCCGGCCTTACAATGGCGGCATGGAATATGAATCGGAAACTCACCCCTTCTCGCGGCTCGATCCGCTGATGGTGCTGGACGCGGTCGAGAGCGTCGGCCTGCACGGCGACGGCCGCCTGCTGGCCCTGAACAGCTACGAAAACCGGGTCTACCGCGTCGGCCTGGAAGAGGGCCAGCCGGTGGTGGTCAAGTTCTACCGGCCGGAGCGCTGGAGCGATGCCGCCATCCTCGAAGAGCACGCTTTTACCGAGGAACTCGCCGAACAGGAAGTGCCGGTGGTGCCGGCGGCCGCGCTGGACGGGCGCACGCTGCACCACTTCGGCGGCTTCCGCTTTGCCGTCTTTCCCAGCCGCGGCGGCCGCGCGCCGGAGCTGTCGGACCCCAAGGTGCTGGAGTGGATCGGCCGCTTCATCGGGCGCATCCACGCGGTGGGTGCGCGCAAGCCCTTCATGGAGCGGCCGGCGCTCAACCTCGACACCTTCGGACGCGAACCGCGCGCCTGGCTGATTGGACACGGCTTCATTCCGGACGAACTGCTGACCGCCTACGCCAGCGTGATCGACCAGGCGCTGGACGGCGTCGCGCGCTGCTTCGACCGCGCCGGCGAGGTCGCGACGGTCCGCCTGCACGGCGATTGCCACGCCGGCAACGTGCTGTGGACCGCCGACGGTCCCCATTTCGTCGACTTCGACGACAGCCGCATGGGCCCGCCCGTGCAGGACCTGTGGATGCTGCTGTCGGGCGAGCGCCAGGAGATGGTGGGGCAGCTCGCCGACGTGCTGGCCGGCTACGAAGACTTCTGCGAATTCGACCCGCGCCAGCTCTACCTGGTGGAAGCCTTGCGCACCCTGCGCCTGATCCATTATTCGGCCTGGCTGGCGATGCGCTGGGACGACCCCGCCTTTCCCGCCGCCTTCCCCTGGTTCAATACCCAGCGCTATTGGCAGGACCGCATCCTCGAGCTGCGCGAGCAGGTTGCGCTGATGGACGAGCCGCCGCTCTGGCCTGTTTGAAACAATCCGCTGAATTGCAGCGGTTTCACGCTTCAGTTCGGCGTGACGCGTTTTCCAGCCATGACGCATAATCACGCTGAGCCCCAGTCCGCCCGCACCGATGAGCAGCCCATGACCGATCACCCCGACCACCACGACGATGCCGATTTCACGATCGACCTGATGCCCGCGTCCCAGGAGCACGCCGCGCCCGGCGTCGAGCCGCAGCGCGAACAGCTCGAGAAGCGCGCCATCCAGGAGGGCATCGCACGGGTCGAGGCCGAGGCCAAGGCGGCGGTGGCGGCCGAGAACCGCGCCCATGCCGAAGCCCGCGCCCGCAGCCTGGCCGACGAGCGCGCCGCGATCGACGCCGAAGCCGCCGCCGCCGCACTGGCGAATGTCCAGGCCTCGGAAGAGGCGATCGAGGCCAACCGCAACCGCATCGACACCCTGCGCGCCGCCGCCAGGGCCGCCGCCGAGCGCCTCGACGCGATGCGCCAGGAAACCGCCGAGCTGCGCGCCCGCGTCGAAGCCGATACCCAGATCCGCCTCGACGCCGAGTCGCGCGCGCGGGCCCAGGAAGAGGCGCGCCGCCGCGCCGAGGAACAGGCCCGGGCCGACGCCGAGATCGCCGAACGCGTGGCGCGTCAAGCCGAAGAGCTGGCGCTGCAGTCCGAACAGGCGCGCCTGCAGGCCGCCGAGCGGGTCGCCGCCGTGCACGCCGCGCGCGAAGAAGTCAGCCACAGCGCCAGCGCCGATGCGCGCGTGGCGATCCTGGCGCGCGAACGCGAGCGCGCCGAGAAGGCCGCGCGCCAGACCGCGGAAAAGCTGGCCGAAGCCGAAGCCGAGGCGCTCGAGCTGGCCCTGCAGCGCGAGCGCGCCGATCAGGTCGCGCTGGCGTCCAGCTTCGCGCGCGCCGCCGCCGAGGCGAGGGCGCTGGAAGAAGCGCGCGCCCTGGCCCACATCGAACAGGAGCGCGAGGCTATCGCCCAGGCACAGGCCGAGTACGAGCGCACCGCCGCGCAGTCGCTGCGCATGCGCCTGCAGACCGAGAAGGAATTGCGCGACGCCGCCGTGCACCGCGAGCGCATGGAAGAGATGGCGCTGGCCGCGCTGGCGGCGCGGCGCGATGCGGAAAGCCGGATCCTGGCCGCCACCGAAGCGCGCATCGAAGCCGACCGCAAGCTGCGCGAGACGGCGCTCGCGCGCGCCCAGGCCGAGGAGGACGAAGCAACCCAGGCCCAGGCCCGCCTGGATGCCGAACGCGCGGCCGCCGAACAGGCGCGCTTGCGGGCCGAGGCCGACCGCCGGGCGGTCGAGGCGGCCGCACTGGAAGCCGAACAGCAGGAACGCGAACGCGCGCTGCTGGATGAGCGCGCAGCGGCATCGCGCGCCGCGGCCGAGGCGCGCGCGGCGGAAAACGGCGCCGAACAKGCCCGCCTGGCGCACGAAGCCGAACAGGCCGCGCTGCAGCGCGAAGCGGCCCGCCTGGCCGAGCGCCGCGCCCTGGAAGCCGAGGCGCTGGCCGGCGCCGAGCGCGAACGCCTGCGGGTCGAGGAAGAAGCGCTGGCCGCCCTGAACGAGCGCCAGGAAGCGGAGCGCGCACTGGCCGCCGCCGCCCAGGCGCGCATTGCCGCCGAACAGGAAGAAGCGGCGCTGCTGCGCGCCCAGCTTGAATCCGAACAAGCTACGCTGGCGGCCCGCCAGGCGGCCGTGGAAGCCCAGCGCCAGGCGGCACTCCATGCCGAACAGCAGGCCGCGCATGAGGAAGCGGCCGCCGCTGCCGAGCACCTGCGGATGGAGCGCGCCGCCGAGCTGGCACGGGCCCAGGCCGAACGCGCCGAACACGAAGCCCGCCAGCAGGCCCTGGCCGAGGAGCTGCTGGCCGCCGAGCAGGCGGGGGCCGACGCCGCCCGCGAAACCCTGCTGCTGCTGGAACAGAAGCTGTCGGCCCAGCGCCAGCAGGCCGCTGCCGACGCCCGCGCCAACGAGGCCGCCGCGGCCCGCCTGGCGTCCGAACACGCGGCCGTGCTTGCTGCCGAGGCGCGCGCCAAGGCCGAGGAAGAACGGGCCCAACTGGCGCAGACCCGCGAGCAGGCCGAGCAGGCCGCCGCCCGCGCCGCGATGGACAAGCGCGACGCCCAGCGCGCATTGCTGGAACACGCCCAGCAGGCCGCCGACATGCAGCGCAAGTCGCTGCAGGCGACCCAGGAAATGGCCGATGCCAAGCGCCGCCTGGTGGAACTGGAATCGGTGCGCCAGGAAGAGCAGGTGGCGGAACTGGGCGCGCTGCGCGAACAGATCGACGCCCGCCAGGCCGAGGCCAAGCAGCGCGCCGAATCGGCCGACCTGGCGCGCGAAGTGCTGGGACGCTTCTCGCAACTGCCGTCGGCCCAGCAGGCGGCGGCGCGGCTGGCCGAGGCGGTCGCCAAGCAGCGCGGCGAGAGCTGAGTGCGCGTAGGGTGGGCACGGGGTGCCCACCCTACCTACCTGTCGAATCTTCCAGTTCAGGCGGAACAGGTCCTGACCTAGAATCGCGGTTTTCACACGAACGAGGAGAACCGGAATGGACGTCGCCATCGTCACCCTGCCGCCGGTGCGGATCGCCACCCTGCGCAAGATCGGCCCCTACGGCCCGGAGATCGGCCGCTTCTGGGGCGAGACCGTCACCCCTTGGCTGGAGCGCCAGGGCCTGCTGGGCGAGCCCACCTATGGCATCGCCCTCGACGATCCCACTACCACCCCGCCGCAGGACTGCCGCTACGATGCCGGCGTCGAGGTCGGCGAGGACTATGCCGCCCCGGCCGGGACCGCGCTCACGGTGCTGCCGGGCGGGACCTATGCGGTGGCGCAGTTCGCCGGCCAGGCCTGGGAGATCCCGGCCGCCTGGCAGACCCTGTTGCGCGAATGGCTGCCGGCCAGCGGCTATGCCTGCGACACAAGGCCCTGCGTGGAATATTATCCGCGCAACTGGCGCATGGAGGCCGACGGCAGCTTCGCCTGCGAGCTGAGGATGCCGGTCAGCGGGGGCCGTTGACCCGTTTGTCCTTGAAGAAGTTCCAGGCCTCTTCGGCCGTATCGACGTCGTGGTTCATATTGCCGACGATCTTGCGCAGGATCCACGGCAGTTCCTCGACCTTGGACGAAGCCGTGTGGCCGCCGCCGTCGATGCGCATGAACTGGATCTGCACGCGCGCCGGATCGTTGCCCCAGACATAGCGCGTGGCCGAGGTCGGGTCGGACGATTGCAGGTGCGGCATGCGGAAGCTGAGCGGCGTCTCCGGCAGGCCGGCCAGGCGGCGCCACACGGCCACCGATTCCTCGGCGCTGATGCCGCTGCCGCGGTCGCGCAGCAGCCAGTGGCCGACCCGGCCGCCATTGTAGGGCGCGATCTCGTCGGCGGTGCCGTGCGAGGCGAACACCGAGATCGGATGCGCGGGCGCCCGGCAGCGCGTCTGCATCGCCATCAGGGCGCTCTGCACGCCGATCGCCGCCAGCCGCGGCGCCAGTTCGATGCCGAGGCGGTAGGCCATGCCGCCGCCGTTCGAGCTGCCGTACACGTAGATGCGCTCGGGATCGGCGCCGAGCTCGTTGACCGCGGTGTCGATCAGGGCGGCGATGAAGCCGACGTCGTCGCTGGTGGCGTTGCTGGCGGCATCGAGGCGGCAATCGTTCCAGGCCTGCTTGCCGTCGCTGCCCTTGATGCCGTCCGGCGCGATCAGCATCACGCGCTCGCGTTCGGCGAGCCGGATCCAGTCCTGGGAGCGATAGGTGCCGAAGGAAGCGAGGCCGACCATGAAGGCGGCCGAGGCACCATGCCCGTGCAGCAGGATGACGGTGGGGCGCTTGTCGCGCGCCAGCCGGTCGGGTTCGACCACGAGGTAGTGGCGCCGTCCTTCTGGACGCAGCAGCGCGTAGTCGACGATGGTGGAGGCCTGCGCCGCATCCATCGCCGCCCATGCCAGCGCCATTCCCGCAGCCCATTCTTTCATCCTGCGCCCTCTTGCTTGCCGCGTTGCCACAGATATATCGAAAAGCTTGGGAAGATGGCTCTGTGATTCTTTTTTCGTATCAGCTGCCGGGGTTCGGCGATACCGGATTTTGGCCGCCGACCACGGCTTTCTCGACGAAATAGCTGGTCTCGCCGAAGCAGCTGGTCGGGAGGCCGACGTGCTGGGCATAGCTGAGCTGGACGCGCTGGCCCATGGCCGCCTGCAGCTGCTTGACCACGTTTTCGTCGCGCACCGTGAAGGCGAAGCGCTCGGGGATGGCGCCCGGCATGCTGGACAGCAGGATCTCGCCCTCCCAGGTCTTGCACAGCCAGCCCTTGCGCGACAGTTTCTGCAGGTAGCCGGCGCGTTCGCCTTCGGAATACGACCAGTGCAGGACGATCGCCATGTAGAGCGCGAACAGCACGATGGCGGCAACGACGACGGAGGCGAGGAGGACGCTGGTTCGGCGCGGGAAGGTCGATGGCATGGTCGTGAGGGTAAGTGAATCCGGCGCCCATTCTGACGATGAGCGCGCGAATTGTCAAAAGCTCATGTCCGGCAGGCGTACCGGACGGTGTTTCAGACCCTGAAGCTCAGACGTTGACGCCGAAGGAGCGTGCCAGCGGACCCAGGCCGCCGTTATAGCCCTGGCCGACGGCGCGGAACTTCCATTCGCTGCCGTAGCGGTAGAGTTCGCCAAAGATCATCGCGGTCTCGGTCGAGCTGTCTTCGGACAGGTCGTAACGCGCGATCTCGCGCTCGCCCTCGGCGTTCAGGCAACGGATGAAGGCGCGCCCCACCTGGCCGAAGTTCTGGCGGCGCTGGTCGGCTTCGTGGATGGTCACGGAGAAGGCGATCTTCTCGACCTCCGGCGGCACCCGGGTCAGGTCGACCAGCAGGCGTTCGTCGTCGCCTTCGCCCTGGCCGGTGCGGTTGTCGCCGGTGTGCTTGACCGAGCCGTCGGTGGACTGCAGGTTGTTGTAGAAGATGAAGTCGGCATCGCCGCGCACCTTGCCGTCGCCGCGCAGCAGGAAGGCGCTGCCGTCGAGGTCGAAGGTGGCGCCGTCGCTGGCGCGCGGATCCCAGCCCAGGCCGATGATGACTTTCTTGAGGGTCGGGTCTTCCTTGGACAGGTTGACGTTGCCGCCTTTTTGCAGACTGATCGCCATATGATTTCCTTTCGTTTTGGGTTGAATTCAGGCCGATCCGAGTTCCTCGCGCCGCTTGTAGCGGATCGAGGACCACAGCGAGACCAGGATGAAGGCGATGCCGGACAGTCCGGTGAACCATTCCGGAATCTCGTATTCGACGCTGGCGAACATGATCAGGGCCAGGATGCCGATCGCGTAGTGGGCGCCGTGCTCGAGGTAGACGAATTCTTCCAGCGTGCCCTTGTGCACCAGGAACACGGTAAGCGAACGCACGAACATCGCGCCGATGGCCAGGCCCAGCATGATGATGACGACGTCGTTGGTGATGGCGAAGGCGCCGATCACGCCGTCGAAGCTGAACGAGGCATCCAGCACCTCGAGGTAGAGGAAGCCGCCGATGCTGCCCTGCGAAATCAGCTTGCCCACCGCCGGGTCCGATTCCTCCTCTTCAAGCAGGCCGCTGAACCAGTTCACGCCCACGTAGACGATGACGCCGACCACGCCGGCGATCAGCACCGGCAGCTTGGCTTGCTGGGGCATCAGGCTCATGCAGCCGAACACGGCCAGCAGGGTCAGCAGGACGGCCAGGCCTTCGCTGCCGAACTGGCCGACTTTTTCTTCGATCCAGCCCAGCCAGTGGAGTTCCTTTTCCTCGTCGAACAGGAAGTTGAGGAAGACCAGCAGCAGGAAGGCGCCGCCGAAGGCCGCCACCTCGGCGTGCTGGGCGGTCAGGATGCGCGCGTACTCGTCGGGTGTTCTGGTGGCCATGTGCCAGACGTCGATCAGGCCGAGGCCGGTCGCCACCGAGACGATCAGCAGCGGGAACAGCAGGCGCATGCCGAATACGGCCACCAGGATGCCGGCCGTCAGGAAAAGTTTTTGCCAGAATGCGTTCCAGTTGCGCAGCACGGAGGCATTCACCACCGCGTTGTCGAAGGAAAGCGAGACTTCAAGCACGCCCAGCACCGCCGCGATCCACAAGGCCTGCAGCAGACCGCCGGTGCCGCCGTGGCTGTAGCCCCACCAGGCGGCCAGCGCCAGCAGGACGACCGTCACCACGAATGACAGCTTGAAATGTTGCATCGAGTTCTCCCTGTATGCTGCGTTGTCTGATAAACCACACTGGACAGGATATTACAAGTTTCTCACTGTGGCAGGCGCATAGCTTCTGCGATAATGTTGCCCGGCATTATTTTTGTACTAACCTTCGGAACTCACATGGATTTCACTTACCTGCTGACCCCGCTGTTGACCTGGCTGGTGGTCGGACCGATCAAATTCCTGATCAATAGCGCGCGCCAGCGGCGCTGGGCCTTCAACCTGGTCGGCAACGGCGGCTTTCCGAGCAACCACAGCGCCACCGTGACCAGCATGGCGACCCTGATCGCCCTGCGCGAGGGCATCGGCCACCCGGCCTTCGGCGTGGCGGTCACCCTGTGCTTCATCGTGATGATCGACGCCAACAGCCTGCGCCAGCACGTTGGCCGCCAGGCCGCCGCCATCAACCGCCTGGCCGCAGGGAGCGGGGACAGCGGCCACCGTACGCTGCGCGAGCGCATGGGGCATACCCTGGTCGAGATCGGGGGCGGGATCGTTACCGGGGTTTTGATGGGGAATGTGGTTTATCACTTGTTTGTGAAATAAAAGCTTAGAGTCAACTTGGCGGAAGAGTGCCGGGGACACTCTTCCGCCTTCGCGGGGACGACAATGCTCGAGCCGTCGTCCCCGCGAAGGCGGGGACCCAAGTTCGTCCAGCTTCCGCAACGTTTCACCCGGACGTCCGCCTGTCCGCCCACTGTCCACTTCCGGACGCATTTCATCTCTGCCAACTGCAGTTCGTCGCACGAATACGCAGTTCATCCCACGAAAACCACGCTCTGCCGATCCCCGATTGACGGCCCAAACCGCCTCACGGATACTGCGCGCTGGTTTTTCATATTCTTATATTTACAGCGTACGAGTCCACCCGGGAGATCCACGAAATGCTGCGCAAAACCCTACTCGTCCTTGCCATTGCCTCGGCGCTCGCCGCCTGCGGTAAAGGTCCCAAGGAACCCGCCAAGCCGGAAACCGCGACTGCGCAGGCCGATGCCAAGAAGGATGGCAAGGCCGTGCAGCTGCTGGTGTCGCCGGAAGACGTGCTGACGGTGCAGAGCAATGCGCTCGCTTCKGGACCCGTGATCACCGGCTCGATCCAGCCGGAACGCAAGGCCGACCTGCGCGCCGAAGTCTCGGCCGTCGTGCTGCAGGTGCTGAAGGAAAACGGCGAGCCGGTCAAGCGCGGCGACGTACTGGTGAAGCTCGACGAGACCTCGATCCGCGACACCCTGATGTCGGCCGAAGCCTCCGCACGCGCGGCCGACCAGGCTTTCGAGCAGTCGACCCGCGCACTGGACCGCCTGAAGACCCTGCGGGCCTCCGGCATGACCTCGGCCCAGGCCCTGGACGACGCCGAAGTGCGCCGCAACACCGCCCAGAGCGAAGTCTCGGCCGCGCGCGCGCGCGTGGCGACGGCCCGCCAGCAGGTCGTCCGCACCGTGGTCCGCGCACCCTTCGACGGCATCGTGTCCGACCGGAAGGTGTCGGCCGGCGACACGGCCGCCATCGGCAAGGAACTGCTGAAAGTCATCGACCCGACCTCGATGCGCTTCGAAGGCCGCGTCTCGGCCGACAAGATCGCCGCCGTGAAAGTCGGCCAGCCGGTCATGTTCCGCGTCAACGGCTATGGTGAGCAACAGTTCAGCGGCATCGTCAAGCGCATCGACCCGTCCGCCAACGACGTCACCCGCCAGGTCGAGGTGCTGGTCGGCTTCAACGGCGGCAAGCAGCCGAGCGTGGCCGGCCTGTACGCCGAAGGCCGCGTCGACGCCGAAATGAGCGACGCCCTGACCCTGCCGGAATCGGCGATGGTCAAGGCCGGCGACAAGACCTATGCCTGGAAGCTCAAGGGCAATGCCCTGGCCAGGGCCGACCTGACGGTGGGCACGCGCGATCCGCGCACCGGCGACTTCGAGATCAAGGGCGGCCTGGCGGCCGGCGATGCCGTGCTGCGCCACCCGAGCGCCAGCCTGAAGGACGGCCAGAAGATCGAGCTGGCGGCCGCCAAGGCGCAAGCGCTTGCGAGCGCCGGCAACGGCCAGGCCCAAGGGAAACAATAAGGATAAGCCTCCATGTTCCTTTCCAATTTCAGCGTCAAGAAGCCGGTCGCCACGATCGTGCTCATCATCGCGATGATGTGCATGGGCCTGTACGCCCTGTCCAAGCTGCGCGTGAACAACGAGCCGGACGTGCAGATTCCGATCCTGGTCGTGACCGTCCCGTATCCGGGCGCCTCGCCCGAGACCAGCGAACGCGAGATCGTCAACCGCCTCGAGAAGCAGATGCAGGCCGTCAGCGGCGTGACCGAAGCGCGCGCCTACGCCAACGAGGGCAGCGCCACCATCGTGCTGCAGTTCGACTTCAAGCGTAACCTGATCGAGGCGGCGGACGACGTTCGCAACGCGATCGCCGCGGTGCGCTACAAGCTGCCGATCGAGATGCGCGAGCCGGTGCTGCGCCGGGTCGATCCCTCGGCCCAGCCGATCATGAACCTGTCGCTGACCTCGACCACCCAGAGCCACGCCGAACTGTCGCGCCTGGCCGAGGACGTGCTGGCCGACCGCTTCCGCGGCATCGACGGCGTGGCCGACGTGCAGGTCGGCGGTTCGCTCAAGCGCGAACTGTCGGTGCTGCTGCATGCGCAAAAGCTGCGCGAGTTCAATGTTTCGGTGACCGATGTCACGAATGCGCTGGGACGCCAGAACACCAATGCGCCGGTCGGCAAGGTGCGCGGTCCGCTGGACGAGAAGGGCATCCGCCTGGTCGGCCGCATCGACCGGCCCGAGGACTTCTCGCAGGTCGTGGTCAAGCGCAACGGCGATACCGTGGTGCGCCTGAACCAGGTGGCCGACATCAAGGACGGCTTCGCCGACGTCGACAATCTGTCGATCCGCAGCGGCAAGCCCGACGTCGGCATCTACATCGTGCGCTCCCGCGAAGCGTCCACGGTGACCATCGCCAAGAAGGTCAACGCGATGATCGAAGAGGTGCAGAAGGAGTTGCCGCCCGGCACCAAGCTGGAAGTCACCTGGGACGGCGGCAAGTCGGCCCAGGACAGCCTGAACAACGTCATCGAGTCGCTGGTATTCGGCGCGGTGCTGACCATCTTCGTGGTGTACGCTTTCCTGAACTCCTGGCGCTCGACCCTGATCACCGCGCTGTCGCTGCCGACCTCGGTGCTGGCGGCCTTCATCGCGGTCTGGCTGTGCGGCTTCACGCTCAACTTCATGACCCTGCTCGGGCTGTCGCTGGCGATCGGCGTGCTGATCGACGACGCGATCGTGGTGCGGGAAAACATCGTGCGGCACATGGAGAACGGCGAGGACCGCCGTACCGCGGCCCTGAACGGCACCGCCGAGATCGGCATGGCCGTGGCCTCGACCACCTTCTCGATCATGGCCGTGTTCATTCCGGTCGCCTTCATGGGCGGCATCGCCGGCGAATGGTTCCGTCCCTTCGCCCTGACCGTGACCTGCTCGGTTGCCGTGTCGCTGCTGATCTCGTTCACGCTGGACCCGATGATGTCGGCCTTCTGGGGCGACCCGCCGGGCCACCACCATGCGCCGAAGCGCGGCCTGGAAAAATACCTGGCGAAATTCAATACCTGGTTCGACCACCAGGCTGACCGCTACGGCAACGTCATCGCCTGGGCCCTGCATCACCGCCGCTCGATGGCCGTGATCGCGCTGCTGTCGCTGGCGGCCGCCATCGGTTTGCACATGTGGAAGGGCGGCGTGGCCTTCCAGCCGAAGATGGACCAGGGCCAGATCAAGATCGAAGTCCGCACCCCGGCCTCGTCCTCGGTCGAGTATGCGCGCCTGAAGATGGAAGAGGCGGCCGCGATCGCCCGCACCCTGCCGGAAACCAAGGATACCAACAGCTCGATCAACGTGAACGGCGGCTCGATCTACGTCGACATCGGCAAGCGCCGCGAACGCAAGCGCAGCGCGTCCGAGGTTGCGACGGCCCTGCGCGACAAGGTCAGCCGCCTGGTGGGCGCCGAGTATGTCGTGATGGACGACCTGTCCGGCAACGGCAAGCCGGTGTCGCTCGACTTCACCGGTCCCGATTCGCGCAAGCTGATGGAACTGACCTCCCGCTACATGGAGAAGCTGCGCCAGATACCGGGTGCGGTCGACGTCACCCTGTCCCAGCAGGATCCGAAGGACGAGCTGCAGATCGAAATGGACCGCGGCCTGGCCAACTCGATGGGCATCTCGGTGGGCGACGCCGCCAGCGCACTGCGCGTGGCCTTCGCCGGCATCGAGGTCGGCGACTGGGTCGACCCGACCGGCCAGAGCCGCGACGTGGCGGTGCGCCTGCACCCGAGCGACCGCGTCGGCACCGACAACATCGAGCGCCTGCCGATCCCGGTGGCCGGCACGAATATGATGGTGCCGCTCGACCAGATCGCGAAGATCACGATGGGCAAGGGCCCGGCCTCGATCTCGCACCGTGACGGCAAGCGCGTGGTCACGGTCACCGCCAACGCCCAGGGCCGCTCGAACGGCGAAGTGATGCAGGATGCGATGAAGCTGGCCAAGACCATGGACTTCCCGCCGGGCTACGGCCTGGCGGTGGGCGGCCAGAGCAAGATCATGAACGAGGTGTTCACCAACCTGGGCATCGGCCTGATCTCCGGCATCGGCCTCATGTACCTGATCCTGGTGATGCAGTTCGGCTCCTTCACCGCGCCGCTGGGCGTGATGATGTCGCTGCCGCTGTCGCTGATCGGGGTGGTCCTGGCGCTGATCCTGACCGGCGGCACCCTGAACATGATGAGCTTCATCGGCATCATCATGCTGATGGGACTGGTGGCCAAGAACGCGATCCTGCTGCTGGATGCGGCGCGTTCCCGTGAAGCCGAAGGCATGGACCGCGAGGAGGCCCTGATGGCTGCCGGCCGCGCCCGCCTGCGTCCGATCCTGATGACCACCTTCGCGCTGATCGCCGGCATGCTGCCGGTGGCGCTGGCCCTCGGCGACTCGGGCGAGTTCTACCAGCCGCTGGCGATCTCCATCATCGGCGGCACCATCACCTCGACGATGCTGACCCTGCTGGTCGTGCCGACCTTCTACGACAGCATCGAGATCGCCCGCGACCGCATGTCCGCCAAGTTCCACCGCCGCGTGGTGCGCTTCTCGGCGCTGCCGGCCTTCGTGATGACCTTCGTCGAAGCGATCCTGACCATCGTGCTGGTGCGCTTCGTGTTCCGCATGATCGTCAAGGCGGGACGCTTCGCGACCGGCCGCCGCGGTCCGGTGACTGCCTGATCCGCTGCGCCGGTTCGCCGGCGCAAGCGTCGTGTCTCAATGCAAAAGGCCTGCTCGCGCAGGCCTTTTTTCGTCGTGTCCGGCGGACGGCTGGCACTCGAGCCGCTTTGCCTCCGCCGCCTGGGTGGCCGCTCAATGGCCGATTAGTGGCCGCTGGTGCCGGTGCCCGTCGTACCGGTGCCGGTGGTGCCGGTGCCGGTGGTGCCCGTGCCGGTTGTGCCCGTGCCGGTGCCGGTGCTGTCGACCGGCGGCGTGGTGCCGGTGCCGGTGGTGCCGGTGCCGGTTGCGCCGGTGCCGGTATCGCCCATGGTGCCGGTTGCGCCGGTGCTGCCGGTGCTGCCTGCGCCGGTGCCGGTGCTACCCGCTGCGCCGGTGCTGCCGGTGCCGCTGGTGCCCGAAGTGCTGCTCGGCGCGGTGGCCGACGTGTCGCCGGTGCCGGTCGTGCTGGTGGTGTCGTTTTTCTTGCAAGCCGCCAGGCTTGCCATCAGGGCTGCGGCAAACAGAATCTTCGATGCGTTGCTAAGAGCTTTCATTTGTTTTACTCCTCGTTCACGTCTACTTTTTTTGCCGCCGTCTCCAGGGTGAGGCGCTGGAGGGTCGACGACGCCAGTTTGGTTTCCAGCGGAACTTTTAGTCCCGTCAGGGAACCTCAGGGAGCCGACGCAATACGCGGCCCCGTGTGGTGTACGAATTCGACTCCGGCTTCCCTGCATGGTTCTGCCGGTGCGCCGAATTGCACACTTCTTTCAGATAAGAGCCGAACCGTCAGGGTTCAGCCCTTCCCCCCGGCGAAACTGCCGGATGGCCGTGATGCCGCGTCGGCAGCATCGCCGGCGGCTTGTTCGAGCAGCGCGGGGACTTCGTCCGCCAGTTCCCGCGCCAGATAACCGAGCCTGCCCAGGCGCGCCGCGAGCCGGTCGCCGGCGCGCGCGTGCAGGACCACGCCCCAGCCCGCCGCCTGGGCGAGCTCGGCGCCGCGTGCCGCGAGTCCGGCGATGATGCCGGCCAGGACGTCGCCCGAGCCCGAGGTGCCGAGCCCGGCGTTGCCGCCTTCGTGCTGCCAGCGCTCGCCCTGCGGCGTGGCGATCACGGTGCGCGCACCCTTCAGCGTGACCACCGCGTTCCAGCGCAGCGCCATCTCCAGGGCGAGCCGGTCGTCGCCGTCGGCGATTCTTTCCTTCGGGATGCCGGTCAGGTGCGCCATCTCGCCCGCGTGCGGCGTCACCAGGACAGGAACGCCGAAGCGGAAGGGCGGGTTGGCGCCGGACGGCGGATGCAGGATCGCGCCCATCGCATCGGCGTCGAGGATGATGCTGGTTTCCGTGCCTTGCAGGCGCGGCAGCAGGGCATGCACCAGGCGCGCGGTGGCGGCCTCGTCCTGCATGCCGGGACCGATCAGGATGGCGTTGATGCGGTCGGCCAGCGGATCGAGGGCGGCCACGGCTTCGACCGTGAAGCCGCCGGCTTCGTTCTCGGCCAGCCCCAGCACGCGGGATTCGGGAATCGCCAGCGCGACCAGCTGGGCCACGCTGTTGCCGGTGGCGACCGTCAGCTTGCCGGCGCCGGCGCGCATGGCGGCGACGGCGGCCAGGATGACGGCGCCCGGCATCTCGCGCGAGCCGCCGAGGATCAGCACGTGGCCGCGCTCCTCCTTGTCGGCATCGAAAGACGGCATCGGCAGCGGCCAGCTGCGCAGCAGGCTTGCATCGAGGTCGCGCGGCCGGGCATGGGTGTGCAGCGTCATGGTGGAGGTCGCCTCAAGCCTTGGCCGCCGTCGGCACATCCTTGCCGGTGGTGACGGGGGTTCCGGTAGCTTCGAGCGGCGCGACAAAATTGACCAGCCGCACGGCGAGCTTGCCGCGCTTGCCCAGCGACGGGTCGAAGGAATAGGAGGTGACCGAGCAGTTCGGCACGTCGCCGGCGCGATCCTGTTCGAGGATGGCGGCTTCGTCCATGCGCTCCAGCAGATAGCGGAAGCAGTTGACGATGACCTGGTGGCCGACGATCAGCACGCGCTCGCGGCAGTATTCGCGGGTGAGGGTGTCGAGCACGCTGCGCAGGCGCAGGATGACGTCGCACCAGCTCTCGCCGCCGGGCGGTCGGAAATAGAACTTCCCGACGTGGCGGCGCTGTTCATACAGGTCGGGATATTGCTCCTTGATGCCGAGCACGGTCAGGCGGTCGAGGATGCCGAATTCCTTTTCGCGCAGGCGTTCGTCGGCGTGCACCGCGAGCAGTTCGTCGCGGTCCAGGCGCTGCATCAGGATGGCGGCCGTCTGCACCGCGCGCACATAGGGCGAGTGCAGCACGACGCTGGGCTGCTCGTGCGGAGGCAGGGCCGCGAACCAGGCGCCCAGCGCTTCCGACTGCTGCCGGCCGAGCTCGGAGAGCGGCACGTCGACATCGCGCTCGGCGATGTCGATGTGCAGTCCGGCCGCGGCTTCGGCGGCATCGCGCGCGACGTTGCCCGCACTCTGCCCATGCCTGACCAGCCAGATTTCCTGAGGCCACTTTTGGTCCATCACCAACCTATTTGTGATTTTGACATGTGCGCATCATAGACGGATTCGTCGGGACCTTCGCGCACGATTCCGCCCGAAAACGTCGCGTGCGGAGGCCCGTCGACAGGAGGTTTGCTGTCAACAAGTGCACGCCAGGAAAACGGTTTTGCTTCGGGAAAGCCGAGGCCGCGCATGCCGGCGGCCGGCCGGCATGCGGGGGAGGCGGGGTCAGGCGACCTGTTCGTCGCCGTCGAGGTTGACCGCGGCGTCGCTGTTGAAGACGCGCATGTCGGTCTGGCCGAGCACGCGGCTGGCCAGGGTGCCGGCCGTGATGGAGCCGCTCACGTTGAGGGCGGTGCGGCCCATGTCGATCAGCGGCTCGATCGAGATCAGCAGGCCGGCCAGCGCCACCGGCAGGTTCATCGCCGACAGCACGATCAGCGCGGCGAAGGTGGCGCCGCCGCCGACCCCGGCAACGCCCACCGAGCCGATGGTGACGATGCCGATCAGCGGCAGGAGGAAGCTGCTGGTGAACGGGTCGATGCCGACGGTCGGCGCGATCATCACCGCCAGCATGGCCGGGTAGATACCGGCGCAGCCGTTCTGGCCCATCATCGAGCCGAAGGAGGCGGCGAAGTTGGCGATGCCCTCGGGCGTGCCGAGGCGCGCGGTCTGGGTCTGCACGCTCATCGGGATGCTGCCGGCCGAGGTGCGCGAGGTGAAGGCGAAGGCCAGCACCGGGAAGATCTTCTTCACGTAGCGCACCGGGTTCAGGCCGACGCCGCCGACGATCAGCAGATGCACGCAGAACATCAGGATCAGGGCGCTGTACGAGGCCATCACGAAGCCGATCAGGTTGAGGATGTCCTGCAGGCTGGAGCTGGCCAGCACCTGGGTGATCAGGGCGAACACGCCGAAGGGCGTCAGGCGCAGCACCAGGGTCACCATGCGCATCACGATCACGTGGGCGACGTGCACGAAGTGGCTGAATGACTCGAACACGTCCGGCTTCTTGCCTGCGATGCCGGTGCTTGATACGCCGATGAAGATCGAGAACAGGACCACGGCGATGGTCGAGGTCTTGCGCGCGCCGGTCATGTCGAGGAAGGGGTTCTCCGGCAGGAAGGAGAGGATGGTGTTCGGCACCGACAGCTGCTGGGCGGTGGCCAGCTTGCCTTCGAGGTAGGCGCCGCGCGCGACTTCGGCCGCGCTCGAGGTCAGGCCGACCGCGGACAGGCCGAACAGCTTGGCCATCAGGATGCCGATGCCGGCGGCGATGGCGGTGGTGATCATCAGGGTGCCGATCGTCAGCGCGCTGATCTTGCCGAGCGAGGAGGCGTCGCGCAGCTTCAGGATGGCCTGGATGATGGAGACCATGATCAGCGGGATGATGATCATCTGCAGCAGCTTGACGTAGCCGGTGCCGAGCACGTCGAGCCAGGCATCGGTATCGGCAATGACCGGCGAACCGAGCCCGTACACGGCCTGGAAGCCCGCGCCCAGCACGATGCCGATGCCGAGGCCGGTGAACACCCGCTTGGTGAAGGAGACATGGCGCTGCTGCATGAAGAACAGCAGGGCGCAGACGGCGAGGGCAATGGCCAGGTTCAGGATCAATTGGATGTGCATGGTGTCTTCGGTGGATGCCTGTCGTCGTATATGCGTACAGGAAATATAACAGACGCATTTTATAGCCATTCATGCATAGCGTGCATAGCCTGTCTTTTTTTACGGTTGTAAATGTTGTTGACAGGGTTAGCCTTTATGGCAAGATCGGCTGGCTTCGGACAGGAGGAAAAAGATGCGCGGCGTGAGCTTGCTGAGGGGGCTGTACCTGGGGGGGCTGTGCTGGTGGCCCGCCACCGCCGCGCTGGCGCAGACGGCGCCGCCCGGCATCGAGATGTTTTCTCCGGAAGGGACCGTCAGCCAGGTGCGCCAGGCCACGGCGCGCTTCTCCGTCCCCATGGTGTCCTTCGGCGACATGCGCGCGCCGGCGCCTTTCGAGGTCGACTGTCCGGTGCCCGGCAAGGGACGCTGGGTCGACGACCGCACCTGGGCCTACGACTTCGAACGCGACCTGCCCGGCGCCGTGCGTTGCCGCTTCCAGCTGCGCGCCGACCTGCGCGACCTGGCAGGGCAGGCGCTGGCGGGCCGGCGCGAATTCGTGCTCGCCACCGGCGGGCCGGCCGTCCTCCACGCCGCGCCCTACGACGGCAGCAGCGCGATCGACGAGCACCAGGCCTTCGTGCTGGCGCTGTCGGCCCCTGCCACGGCGCCGTCCGTCAGCGGCCACGCCTGGTGCCAGGCCGACGGCATCGCCGAGAAGATCGGCGTGCGCATCCTGGGCGGCGAGGCGCGCGAACAGGCGCTGCTGGCGAGCCGCTGGATGGTCCAGAACACCCTGCGCGGCGATGGCGATGGCGGGCAGGAACGCGGCAAGCCCTATACGCCGGCCCGGCTGCGCGCCGACGAACGCGCGGGCAAGCTCGATCGCCTGCTGGTGCTGCAATGCCAGCGCACCCTGCCGGCCGATACCAAGGTGGCCCTGGTCTGGGGCAAGGGCATCGCCGCCGCCAACGGCGCCGCCACCAGCGCCGACCACATGCTGGCCTACAAGACCCGGCCCGACTTCAGCGCCAGGCTGCGCTGCGACCGGGTCAGCGCGCGGGCCCAGTGCATTCCCTTCCTGCCGATGCGCCTGGAATTCAGCGCGCCGATCGCCGTGGCCGATGCGCGCGGCATCTACATGGAAGAGGCGAACGGCAAGCGCCATCCGGTGGCCTTCGGCAAGGACGAAGAGCGCGGCGCCACGGTGAGCATGGTCAGCCTGCCCGGGCCCTTCCCGGAACAGGCGCGCCTGAGCCTGCACCTTCCGGACGGCCTGAAGGACGATGCCGGCCGGCCGCTGGTGAACCGTGCGCGCTTCCCGCTGCCGATCCGCACCGGCGAGGCGCCGCCGCTGGTGAAGTTCGCGGCGCCTTTCGGCATCCTCGAAGCGAAAGGGGACCGCATGCTGCCGGTCACGGTGCGCAACGTCGAACCCAGGCTGGCGGGCAAGCTGCACGGCAGTGGCGCCACCCTGCAGCTGAAGGGCGGCCGCGAGCAGGACATCATCGCCTGGCTGCGCAAGCTGTCCCGGCCGGGCACCGGCTGGACGCCGGACCAGCCCTCCGGCAAGCAGCTCGAGACGTCGGTATTTGCCGGGGCCAGGCCGGATACCCTGCAGCGCTTCATCCTGCCCAAGCCGAACGGACGGCGCGCCTTCGAAGTCATCGGCATTCCGCTGCGCGAGCCGGGCTTTTATGTGGTGGAGCTGGAAAGCCCGCGCCTGGGTGCGGCCCTGAATCCGAAAGGGCGCAGCGCCTGGGTCCGCAGCAGCGCCCTGGTCACGAATATGGCGGCCCACTTCAAGCTGGGCGCGCAATCCTCGCTGGTATGGGTGACCTCGCTCGACCAGGGCAGGCCGGTGGGCGGCGCCCGGGTCGAGGTGCGCGATTGCGCGGCGCGCCTGCTGTGGAGCGGGACCAGCGATGCGCAGGGCATCGCCCGCATCCGCAAGGAACTGCCGGCATCCCGCTGCAAGGGCATGGACGGCTACTTCGTCAGCGCGCGCCGCGGCGAGGACTTCAGCTTCACGCTGTCGGACTGGCATGAGGGCATCGAGAACTGGCGTTTCAACCTTCCGACCGGCGGCCGCTTCGAGGACAGCCGCATCGCCGCCACCGTTTTCGACCGCACCCTGCTGCGCGCCGGCGAGACCGTGCACATGAAGCACTTCCTGCGCCGCCACACGAGCGCCGGCTTCGCCATGGTCAAGGTGAATGACAGGCCGCCGGCTTCGAACCAGGACTGGCGCGCCCAGGAACTCGGCGTCGACAAGACCGCGTACCCGGTCCGCGGTTTCATCGTCCACCAGGGCAGCGGCGAGAAGACCGGATTCGCGCTCGACTGGGATGCCGGCGGCGCGGCCCAGGGCGAGTGGAAGATCCCGCAGGACGCCAAACTGGGCGTGTACGAAGTGCTGGTCGGCGGCCAGGTGTCGGGCTCCTTCCGCGTCGAGCAGTTCCGCGTGCCGACCATGAAAGCGGTGCTGAAATCGCCGGACCAGGCCCAGGTGGCGCCGAACGCGGTCACCTTCGATGCCCAGGTGGGTTATCTGTCCGGCGGTCCGGCGGCCCAGGTCCCGGTCAAGCTGCGCAGCGTGGTGCAGGAGACCGGCGTGCAGTTCCCCGGTTATGAGGAATTCGGCCTGGGGCTGGGCGACGTCAAGGAAGGCGTGGTGGCGATGGGCGGCGGCGACGAGGAGGAGGACGCCGGCAGCGAGGAAGGAGACGGGCAGCTCGAAGCCGCGCGCACCCAGTCGCTGACCCTGGACCGTGCCGGCGGCGCGCGCATCGCTGTGGACAGGCTGCCGCCGCTCGACAAGCCGAAAAGCCTGCTGGCCGAACTGTCCTTCCAGGATCCGAACGGCGAGACCTCGACCGTGGCGGCGCGGGTGCCGCTGTGGCCCTCGGCCTACGTGGTCGGCATCAGGCCGAACGGCTGGATGCAGACCAAAGATGCGGTCAAGTTCCAGGCCGTGGTGCTGGACGCCGCCGGCAAGCCCGTGCCCGGCGTCGCGGTCGGCGTCGACTTCTTCGTGCGCCGGACCACCTCGCACCGCCGGCGCCTGGTCGGCGGCTTCTACGCGTATGAGCACAGCAGCGAGATCAAACGCCTGGGCGAGGCCTGCGGCGGCACGACCGATGCGCAGGGCCTGCTGGCCTGCGAGGTGTCCGCTCCGGCCGAGGGCGACCTGATCCTGCGTGCCCGCGCCAGCGACCCGCAGGGACGGGTGGCCGCGACCCGGCGCGAGATCTGGATCGGCGGCGCCGAGGAACAATGGTTTGCCGCCGGCGATCATGATCGCATCGACCTGCTGCCGTCGAAGAAGCGCTACGAACCCGGCGAGACCGCGACCCTGCAGGTGCGCAGCCCCTTCCGCAAGGCCAGCGTGCTGGTGACGGTGGAGCGCGAAGGCATCCTCGACGCCTATGTGCGCCAGCTGTCCGGCCGCGACCAGTCGGTCGGCATCCCGGTCAAGGACAGCTATGCGCCGAACGTCTTCGTGTCGGCCCTGGTGGTGCGCGGACGCGTGGGCGGCGTGCAGCCCACCGCGCTGGTCGATCTCGGCAAGCCGGCCTACAAGCTCGGTTACGCGCCGCTGCGCGTCGGCTGGGCCGCGCACGAGCTGAAGGTGAAGGTGACGCCGGAACGCAGCGTCTACAAGGTGCGCGAGCAGGCGAAGGTGACGCTGAAGGTCGAGGCGCCCGGCGGCGGCAGGCTGCCGGCCGGGACCGAGGTGGCGCTGGCGGCGGTCGACGCCGGCCTGCTGGAGCTGATGCCGAACAGCAGCTGGAACCTGCTGGAGACCATGATGCGCGAACGGAACCTGCAGGTCGAGACGGCGACCGCGCAGATGCAGGTGATCGGCAAGCGCCACTTCGGCCGCAAGGCCTTCCCGCACGGCGGCGGCGGCGGGCGCAGCGCGACCCGCGAATTGTTCGAGACCCTGCTGCTGTGGAAGGGCAAGGTGGCGGTCGACGCCAACGGCGAAGCCAGCGTGCAGGTGCCGCTCAACGACACCCTGGGCAGCTTCCGCATCGTCGCCGTGGCCAGCGGCGGGGCCGGCCTGTTCGGCACCGGCTCGGCCGACATCCGCACCACCCAGGACCTGATGCTGCTGTCGGGGCTCCCTGCCAGCGTGCGCGAGGGCGACAGCTTCCGCGCCGGCTTCACGGTGCGCAATGCCTCGCAGCGCGAGCTGAAGGTGCGCCTAGGGGCGAGCGTGGGCGCGGATGCGGGCAAGGGCCAGTCGCTGGCGCCACTGAGCGTGACCCTGGCGCCGGGCGAGGCCCGCGAGCTGGGCTGGAACTGGAGCGTGCAGGCCGGCGCCAAAGCCCTGCAGTGGGAGGTCGACGCCAACGGCGGAGAAGGGGCGCAGGACCGCATCCGCATCCGCCAGCAGGTGGGCGTGGCGGTGCCGGTGCGCACCCTGCAGGCAACCCTGCTCCAGCTCGACGGCGAGAAGACCCTGCCGGTGCAGCGCCCGGCGGACGCGCTGCCGGGACGCGGCGGTGTCGAGACCGTGCTGAGCGCGCGCCTGGGCGGCGACCTGCCGGGCGTGCGCGACTACATGCGCGCCTATCCCTACACCTGCTTCGAGCAGCGCACCTCGCGCTCGGTGGCGCTGCGCGACAAGACCATGTGGGAAGCCACGGTGGCGACCTTGCCGGCCCACCTGGATGCGGATGGCCTGGTCAAGTACTTCGCGCCGATGGAACTGGGCAGCGACACCCTGACGGCCTATGTGCTGTCCCTGACAGGCGAAGCCGGCTACACGATTCCCGAAGACCTGAAGCAGCGCATGGAAGCGGGACTCACCGCCTTCGTCGACGGCAAGATCGCCCGCCCGCCCTACCTGGCCAGCGGCGAACTCACGGTGCGCAAGCTGGCCGCGCTGGAGGCCTTGTCGAGGAGCGGGATGGTGAAGCCGGCGATGCTGGAATCGATCACGGTCGAACCGAACCAGTGGCCGACCTCCGCCGTGCTGGACTGGTACCAGGTGCTCACCCGCACCCGCGACCTGCCGCAGCGCGAGCAGCAGCTCGCGCAGGCGCGTCAGGTGCTGCGCGGGCGCCTGAACCTGCAGGGCACGACCCTCGGCTTCTCAACCGAGCGCCGCGACGACTGGTGGTGGTTGATGGCCTCCGCCGACGTCAATGCCAACCGCCTGCTGCTGGCCGCCACCGGCGACCCGTTCTGGCAGGCCGACATCGGCCGTCTGGCGCGCGGCGCGCTGGGCCGCCAGAAGCAGGGACGCTGGAACACGACCACCGCCAACGCCTGGGGCGTGGTGGCGCTGGATGCCTTCTCGCGCAAGGTCGAGGCCGAGCCGGTGAGCGGCAATGCGCAGATGACGCTGGGCGACGCATCCTGGACCGGCACGGTGCCGTCGACGGTGCTGCAGGCCTGGCCGGAAGGGCCGGCGACCCTGAAGCTGCGCCAGCTCGGCAGCGGCAAGCCATGGGCGACCGTGCGCAGCCTGGCCGCGGTGCCGCTCAAGGCGCCGCTGTCCTCGGGCTACCGGATCGTGCGCAGCATCACGCCAGTGGAACAGAAGACCAGGGGCCAGTGGTCGCGCGGCGACGTCTACCGCGTGCGGATCGACGTCGAGGCCCAGGCCGATATGACCTGGGTGGTGGTCGACGATCCGATCCCGGCCGGCGCCAGCATCCTCGGCACGGGACTCGGGCGCGACAGCCAGATCGCCACCGCCGGCGAGCGCTTCCGCGGCTGGGTCTTCCCGGCCTTCCAGGAACGCACCCAGGCCGCCTTCCGTTCCTACTATGAGTTCGTCCCGAAGGGCAGCTTCAGCGTCGAGTACACGGTGCGCCTGAATAACGAGGGCCGTTTCGCCATGCCCGTCACGCGGGTCGAGGCCCTCTACAACCCGGAGATGTTCGGCGAGCTGCCGAACGCCGGGGTGGTGGTGGGACCGTGATGCGTGCCTTGCTGCTGGCCCTGGCGATCGCCGTTCCGGCTGCGGCCGCGGTGCCGGCGCCGGAACAGGTAAAGGCCGCCTGGAAGCCTTCGGACGCCCAGCTGCTGGACCGCCACGGCGAGCCGCTGGAGAGCGTGCGCATCGACATGGCGGCGCGCCGCCAGCCCTGGGTGGCGCTGGCCGACATCTCGCCCAGCCTGGGCCGCGCGGTGATGCAGGCCGAGGACCAGCGCTTCATGGAACATGGCGGCATCGACTTCAAGGCGGTCGGCCAGGCGGCCTGGGACAACCTGTTGCGGGTCGGGCGCGGCGGCCCGTCGCGCCTGCGCGGAGCGTCCACCATCACGATGCAGCTGGCCGGTCTGCTCGACCCGGGGCTGGCGGCCCGCGCGGCCGGCCGCAGCTGGAGCCAGAAGTGGGACCAGGCCCTCGCCGCGCGCGAGCTGGAGGCCGGCTGGAGCAAGCAGCAGATCCTGGAGGCCTACCTGAACCTGGCAAGCTTCCGCGGCGAGCTGCAGGGCGTCGGCGCGGCATCGCGTGGCTTGTTCGGCAAGGCACCAATCAGCCTGGACATCGGCGAATCGGCGATCCTGGCGAGCCTGCTGCGCGCACCGGGCGCCCCCGGCCGCGAGGTCGCGCGCCGCGCCTGTGCACTGGCCGCGGAACTGAAGGCGGCGTCGAACTGCGCCACCATCGAGTGGCAGGTCGAGGTGGCCCTGAGCCGTCCGGGCGCGGCCTTCCAGCAGCCGCCGGCCCAGGTGGCGCGCCAGCTGCTGGACGGCGGCAGCGGCCAGCGCGCGGCCCGCAGCACCCTGGATGCGAAGCTGCAGCGCTTCGCCGCCGCAACCCTGCGCCGCCACCTGGCCGAACTGGCCGAGCGCAACGTCGGCGACGGCGCCGTGGTGGTGCTGGACAACGCCAGCGGCGAGATCCTCGCCTATGTCGCCAACACGGGCAGCAAAGAAGTGGACGGCGTGGCCGCCCTGCGCCAGGCCGGATCGACCTTGAAACCCTTCCTGTACGAGCTGGCGATCGAACGCGGCGTGCTGCATGCGGCGTCTCTGCTGGACGATACCCCGGTCGACATCCCGACCGTCGGCGGCCTTTACGTACCGCAGAACTACGACCGCCGCTATCACGAGGTGGCGAGCGTGCGCACCAGCCTGGCCGGCTCGCTGAACATCCCGGCGGTGCGCACCCTGATGCTGACGGGACTGGAACGCTTCCATGAGCGGCTGCGCGAAGTCGGCATCGCCAGCCTGACGGAGGCGGCCGATTTCTACGGCTATTCGCTGGCGCTGGGCTCCGCCGACGTCAGCCTGCTGGACCTCAGCAACGCCTACCGCACGCTGGCCAATGGCGGCCTGCAGGGCAGCGTCACGCTCAGGGCGCGCGCACCGGAGAAGCAGCGCCGCGTGCTGGACGAACGCGGCGCCTTCATCGTCGCCGACATCCTGTCCGACCGCGGCGCACGCAGCGTCACCTTCGGCCTGCGCAACGAGCTCGCCACCAGCTTCTGGAGCGCGGTGAAGACCGGCACCAGCAAGGACATGCGCGACAACTGGTGCGTCGGCTTCACGGACCGCTACACGGTCGGGGTCTGGGTCGGCAATTTCGACGGTAGCCCGATGTGGGACGTGTCCGGCGTTTCGGGCGCGGCGCCGGTGTGGCGCGATGTGATGGACTACCTGCACCGCGACCGGCCAGGCCGCGCGCCGGCGCCGCCGTCAGGCGTGGTGCGGCAGACGGTCGCCTTCACGCCCGCGGTGGAAGCGCCGCGCAGCGAGTGGTTCGTGCGCGGCACCGAGACCGCATCGGTGGAGCTGCTGGCGCCCTCGCAGCGCCAGCCGAAGATCGTGTATCCGGCCGATTCCAGCCTGATCGCACTCGACCCCGACATCCCCGAACGCCTGCAGCGGCTGCGTTTCGAGGCCCAGGGCGAGGGCGGCCTGGCCTGGGTGCTGGACGGTAAAGACGTGGGCGCGGCCGAGCTGGAAGCCGGCTGGGCGCCGGTGCCGGGCAAGCATGAATTGAAGCTGGTGGGGCGGGACGGGCGCACTTTGGCGAGCGCCCGTTTCGAGGTGCGCGGCGGTTCTCAGCTGGTTTCGAGCTTCTCGACCAGCAGCGGCGGATCGTCGGCCAGCTCTACCCCGGCCAGAGGCGAAAACAGCGGCGAGTCCGAGCGGTAGGGCACGCGGCCGGAAGGCACGTGCTTGGCGGCGGGATCGAGGTGCAGGTCCTGGTCGTCGAAGAAGATGTGGGCGCGGAAGGCCTTCACCACCTTCGACTTCGGCACGCCGCCCAGGAAGAAGATCTCGTTCACGTAGACCCCCCAGTGGCGCAGGGTATTGATGACCCGCATCTCGGCCGGCGCGCTGCGCGCGGTGACGATGGCGATGCGCACCGGGGACGCATCCGCGCCGAAGGGCAGGCGTTCCTGCAGCCTGGCCAGCTTGCGCAGCAGGATCGCATAGGGCCCGTCGTTCATCGGCTCGTTCTGCTTTTCGTCCTCGACCGTGTGGAAGCGGCCCAGGCCTTCGGTCTTGTAGACCAGCTCACTGGAATCGTCGAACAGCACGGCGTCGCCGTCGAAGGCGATCCGCACCTGGTCCTCGAGCGGCGCCTCGCCGGCGTGCGGCGGCGGCTTGAGCACGGCGGCGGCGCAGGCCTGGGCATCGATGATGCGCTGGGCGTCGTCGACGTTCGTGGTCAGGAACAGGTCGACCGCGAAGGCGTCCAGGTAATCGACCACCGACTGCCCGCCGGTGAAGGCGTGGCGCGAGATCGGCAGCCCGCGCGAGCGGATGTTGTTGAAGACGCGGACCCCGGTCTCGGGACTGTTGCGCGACATGACCACCACCTCGACCAGGGGCCGGGATTCGGAGGGCGCAAAGCGGTTCAGGCCGAGCAGGGCGCGCACCAGCGGCATGCCGGTGCCGTCGCGCAGCGCTTCGTTCTCGCGTTCCAGCATGTAGGCGCGGTACTCCTCGAGCGCGCTCTGGGGATTTTTCGCGTGTCTGGCTTTGTAGACGGCATCCGCTTCGGCCAGGTCGAACAGGGCAGTGGCGGAAATGCCGACGACGAGGGTGTCTGAAAGGTCGAGGGGCATGGCGGCTGAATGGCTGAATGGTTGAGTGGCGATACCGATCGATCTTACCTGACCCCACGGTTCCTTTGGGAAACGATTCGACGAGAATCTCCGGCTCCGTTGAGGTCGAGCAAGGGGCCATGGCCCGTACCCCCATTGCATGTGGCTGAGCAAACGCAAGCCGGGTCAGTCCCGTTCGAGTGACGATGAGACTGCCGGTCATGCAAGGAGACGGACATGGACAAGCAGGCAGTGCCGGAGCGGGGATCGTCTCCGGGCAATGGCGAAGTCCCATCGCAGGAAGAGCTGCTGGCGCGCCTGCGCGCGATCAGGGCGCTGGTCGAAGCGAACAACGAGTCCAGCCTCGGCACCGACATGATCGTCTCCCAGATTTATATGGAATCGCGCTTCGACCAGGCCGCCCAGGCCAGGGGCAGCAGCGCACGTGGCCTGATGCAGATGCTGAAGGTGGCCAACCGGGAACTGTACCGGCTCGACAACCTGCGCAAGCCGCCGGGCGAACGCCGGCTTGAGGCCGAGCTGTACCGGGAAGCGGACGCCTTCCACGCCAGCCAGGCCTTCATCGACGAGGCGACCAATATCCGCGCCGGCACGCGCTACCTGCAGGCCTTGATCGACAAGGCGCGGCGGGAGGGAAAGACCGACCCGATTGCGGAAGCCTACAAGGATTATCGGGGTGTCAGGAATGGGATTTATTACCGGAAGATCCGGCTGGCTGCGGAGAAGTTGACGCTGGATCCGGAGGGTATCGAGGCGCTGAGGGGGCTCGAGAGCTAGCGCCTTGTTACGTACGATGCTTACGCTGCGTCACGGTGTGAGCTTGCGCAAGAAATTGCTTCTTACCTACTGTATCTTGGCAACGCCAATCAGTCGATAAGGAGTGCGTGCGGTCATGATCAACGCCCTGACGGAACAGCTCAGCGCCGCGCTGGCAGAATTCTCGGGCACGACCCGGCTGATTGAGCTGAGCATCGACGGGGCCGCCGAAGCATTGCTGGTCGAAGCCTTCGCAGCTGACGACGCAATCGACGAAGTGGGCGTGCGCGACGTGATCGCCCTGTCGACCAGCGCGCATCTCGACCCGGCCTCCATGCTCGGCCGCTCGGCCAGCCTGGAGGTGAGCCTGGCCGACGGCAGCCGCACCGGCTTCGACGGCGAGATCAGCGAAGCCGCGATGCTGGGCAGCGACGGCGGCTTCGCCCGCTATCGCATCCGAATCTCGACCTGGCTGTGGCGCCTCGGCCAGGGCAGCAACAGCCGCGTTTGGCAAGACAAATCCGTCATCGGGATCGTCGACGACGTGTTCGAGCCATGGCTGCCGCTGGCGAAGTGGCGATGGAGCGACGACACCAGCCCCTTCATCGCCGACGCCAAGCCGCGCAGCTACTGTTGCCAGTACCGCGAGTCCGATCTCGATTTCGTGCGCAGACTGTTGGCCGAAGAGGGCCTGAGCTGGCGCCTGGATGACACCGAACTGGTGATCTTCGCGGACAGCACCCAGCCCTGCGCTGTTCCCGAAGACCCCAGCAGCGCGCAGGACGGCGGCATCCGCTTCCACGGCTTCAGCGCCGTCGAAGCCTCGGATACGGTGCAGGCACTGGAATCGCAGCGGCGCCTGCACGCGTCCCTGGTCACGGTGCTGAGCAGCGATTACAAGGCCGGGAAGAGCGTCACCGGCAGCGCGCCTTCGCTTGTCCGCTACGGGCGCAGCCTGCCGGAGCTCGAAGCCTACGAGGTGCCGGGACAGTACGCCTACGCCGACCGCGGCCAGGCCCGTCGCGACGCCGACCTGCGCATGCAGGCGCGGGAAGCGCGCGGACAGCTATGGCGGGGCCGCTCGACGGTCCGCACGCTGCGCGCCGGCGCCAGGATGACGGTGACCGGTGCGCCGCGCCGTGAGCTCGGCAATGCGGCGGCGTTCACGGTCTTGCGTGTATGGAGTGTCGGGGTGAACAACTTGCCGCCGCCGGCCACGCAGGCGCTGGAGGAGCTGTTCGGACCGATTCCCGAGCTGCTGGAAGAGCTCACCGGCGCGCAGCTGTCCGGCGGCCAGGCGCTGGTGGTCGAACGCGCCCTCAAGTCCGGCTATGGCAACCAGTTTACGGCGATCCCGGCCGAAGTGCCGTGGTGTCCCGGGCTCCTGATCGACGATGATCCTGTGCTTCGTAAGCCGACCGCCTTCGGTGCCCAGAGCGCCATCGTGGTCGGCGCGGACGGCGGCGACAGCCCGAGCGGCGCCGATGAGCTGTACTGTGACCGCCTGGGCCGCGTGCGCATCCGCTTTCATTGGCAGGAAAGTGGACGAATGAGCGGCAACGCCTCCTGCTGGGTGCGCGTGGCCCAGCGTTCGGCTGGCGGCGGCATGGGCAGCCAGTTCCTGCCGCGGATCGGGCAGGAAGTGCTGGTGCAGTTCATCGAGAACGACATCGACCGGCCGATCGTGGTCGGCGCCTTGTACAACGGGCGAGGCGAGGGAGGCATCGTGCCAACCCCGGGCGGGCAAGCGACTGCCGACAACGACACCTCGTGCTTTGCCGCCGCACATGACCGCCGTGCCTCGGGACAGGGGAATCTGGCAGGTGGACATAGCCCCGTCTGGCATGGCGCGTCAGCCGACAACGGCGGCCATCGCAACGCTGGCGCGCAGTGGGGCGTGCGTAGCAAGGAATTCGGCGGCCATGGCTACAACCAGCTGCTGTTCGACGATACCGATGCCCAGGGCCGCGTCCAGCTCAGATGCACCTACGCTGCTTCGGAACTGAATCTGGGGCATCTGATTCATGCTGCCGACAACTACCGGGGCAGCTTCCGGGGTCTGGGCGCCGAGCTGCGTACCGACCATTACGGCGCGTTGCGCGCGGGCGGTGGCTTGCTGGTCTCCAGCTACGGGATCGGGCATGCCGCTGCCGCCCGCGATCCGGCCGGCGAAAACGCGGCAGGCGCCGGCCTGCTCCAACAGGCCGTTTCACTGGCTGAATCGTTCAGTACGGCTGCTTCGACGCATCTGACCGTCGGGCTGGCGGCACATCTTGGCGCTGCGAAGGCCAACGCGAGTGCGCTCGATGACAAGGCGCCGCCATTGAAGGCCATGCATGCATCGGTGTCGGCGATGGCCGAGCTTGCCGGCTCCGGCGAAAAGCTGCCGCATATGGCTGATCCGATCATTGCCGTATCCGCGAGGGATGGCTTCGGAGCGAATGCCGGGCAGAGTCTGCAACTGGCCAACGGCGAGACCGTAACAGTGATGAGTGGGCTCGATACACAGTTCGTCACTGGGGGACAGATGCGGGTGCATAGCGGCCAGGCGATCGGTGTGCTGGGCGGCGCGGTCAAGGCTGGGGAGGGCGGACTTGGTCTGCAACTGCTTGCGGCGAAAGAGGCAATCGACATTCAGGCGCAGGGTGATGGACTTCGCGTGCAGGCGCGGGATGAGGTCAATGTGATCAGTGCCAATGCGCATATCGACTGGGCGGCGGCCAAGCGGATCAGTTTGTCGACGGCGGGTGGGGCGAATATCACGATCGAGGGTGGGAATATTTTGGTGCAGTGTCCTGGGAAGATTGCTGTGCATGCGGGGAAGAAGAGCTTTACCGGGCCGGAGCAGCATTCCTATGCGCTGCCATTACTCCCTTTTAGCATCTGTGTTGAGTGCCTGATGAAAGCGCGGAATGCGGGTGCGCCTTTCGTTTTGAGGTCGGCATGAGTGCATGGATTGACTTTCGGACCGTCGCAGAGGAGTTTATCGGCGCTCATCCTGCATCGAACGTCTACTTTCTGCTTGATCACGGCGGACTGCCGGGACTGCATAGGCAGCTACTTAGAAGCTCTGCGGAATGGATCAGTTTGTTCGATGAAACTCAAGAGACGAATGCGTTGGCTGCTGCGCCTATTCTTGTTCTTGTTGGGAGAAGCGGTCAGCTTCAGATGTCTCGATCCATATTCGAATGGATAGGAGAATACGGCACATACACCTCGTCTGTAATTATTCTGGCATCACCTTTAAAAATTGATCTTCTACGATTGCGACTTGCAGCAAGATTGCACGTCCGGCTTTCAGAAGATATGGACGCTATGCTTCGATTCTTTGATCCTAGAATATTTGAAGGATTGACAAAAGTTCTTTCTGCTGAGCAGGCTGCACAGTTCTTCGGCATCGCTGAAGGTTGGAGGTATGTTAATCGCGAGGGAAGATTGGTAAGTGTTGCGTCTAGCTTGGATTATCAAAACGAAACTTCGGAGTCGCTTCAATTGAGTCAGGAGCAGGAGGGTGCGCTTCTTGTGGAATCGGAAATAGATCAAGTAGTTGGTCTGCTTGAAAATAGTCTGCCTCAATTGATGGGGAAAATATCGGCGGCCAAGAAATTCGAGTTGATAAATTCAGTAATGCACGAGGCGCGAACAGCAGGTTTGAACACGGTTTTTAAAATAGCCTTATGTGCGGCAATTGCTTTTAATAAAGGGAGGAATTTTGTTGAGGATGGAGGCTTGAGAAGTTTAATTGCAGAGTTGAGGCAGGGGAATTGCGAATTTTTGGAAATGATATCTAAGATCGAATTAATGGAAAAGTGAGAGACGAATGAGTTTCTTTGAGAAAAAAACTCAGTTTTCACTGGTATTTTCGCGAATCTATTTAATGATCGCATTGCCTATCGTTACGATCGGCCTTGCAAAGTCGTCTGAAAAAGTTGAGGGGCAAAAAAGAAGCGATGAATATTTATTGCTCGGCCTTGTTGGATATAACTATACAGATCGATACATTTCCGAATATAGCGTGGAGGGTGCTAGTGGTGGCTACGTACGCTTGAGTTCTGACACGGGTGGGGGAAGTGGCACTACATGCTGTGTGAAGATCCGGCGTGGCTATCGAGAGCGTATGACTGTCAAGGTCCGGTGGCAAGTCGACGGTTGTACATACTTGATTAGAAATAGCAGAACAGGGCAGGCTGATAAGGCCCGGTATTTGTATTACAAAGAAGCTGAGGTCGAGGTGTTGCGTCGCGATAGTGAAAATCCTGAATACATCGAGACACACTTCTATCCTGATGGCTCAGTAAAGGTTCAATTAACCGATGGCATGTCATACCCGGTTCTTATTTTGGATCGAAAGCGCACAGATAAATCATCATTTCCGAGATGCAGAGATGACAAAAATCCAGAGGATTGATCAGGTTAGTGATACGCGGTCACCACCTTTGAAGGCTACAGAATCTAGTCTCCGTGTCGCGGCGGATCAAGCGCAGAAGATAGCGGCAGATAGCAAAAGCGCGCAGCAAAAGACTTCAGACTTCGTAAAGCTTGCGCATTCTTTGAAGGCCGCAGATGCCCTCAATAGCTCACCTTTCACATGCAAGCAGATTCTTTGGCTTTCGTTCTTCTTCGATGGCACTGGGAACAATCTTCGGGCAGACATTGAAATTCTGAAGCATAGCAATGTTGCCCGCCTGTTCCGCGTGCATAAGGGTTCGAATGAGAGAGAGGGAATATTTTCGGTATATATTCCTGGAATTGGCACGTACTTTCCAGAAATAGGTGATGATGGCGGTAGCGTGCTCGGATTAGGATGTGGCGCCATGGGTGAGGAGAGGTTAAACTTCGCACTCGACGAATTTGATAGAGTTCTTAAAAAGCCGTTGGCTCGAGCAATGGCGCCTATAAATCCCATCGTGGAAATAAATATAGCGATTTTCGGATTTAGTCGAGGTGCTGCGCTCGCACGTGCTTTTGTGAACATGTTGATGGAGCGCCGTTGCAACCTGCAAGGAAAAAAATGGTTGCTGAAGAATGGGGCTTGGCCTGTTCGATTTAGATTCATGGGCCTTTTTGACACAGTCGCGTCCGTTGGTCTACCTATGAGTTCAAATACGACAGGCGTATATGAAACCGCTAGATCCGATACCGCCGGCATGATATCGAATCGCCTTAAAAAGTACGAGGCGACCAGGCCGGAACATCTGGCATTTGCTTCTAGTGGACAGCCCGGTGCTGATCCGGCACCGGGAGACCAACATGGTCACCGTGAATGGGGGGCGCGTCTAGTCGTGCACGAAACGGTGGAGGAAGTAAGGCACTTCATTGCTGCACACGAGCTTCGGAATTCCTTTCCGGTTGACAGTGTAAGCATTCTTTCAAACGGCATGATAACGAAGCCTCCGCACTTTTTCGAGAGCGTCTATGCTGGAGTTCATTCCGACGTTGGGGGAGGGTATGCGCCAGGCGAAGCAGGTAGAGGAATCCTCGCTTCGGAAAGTCTTAGTTTAATTCCTTTGCGTCACATGTTCGATCACGCGTTGCGCTGCGGTGTTCCGATGTCGGTCGAGTGGCTCCCTGCCAATGAAGATGACTTTAATCTGCACGCGTCGATGCGAGATGCGTACGATCATTACTTAAACGTGATTGGCTCTTTTTCTACGTTGGGTGACGGGATCAATAGACACATGAGGTTGTATTATGCTTGGCGCTTCCTGGCAATAAGAAGAAAGGCTAATGGCGACAAAGCTGACGCCAACATTGTAGAGGAGCAAAATATCAAATATAGAGAGCGTGAAGCGAAACTTTCTAAAGAAGTGGCAACGCTTAAGCAGCAAGAAGACTTGGCAAAATTCTACATGGACGCGTTCTCTACTCCTGGAGAAAGCAAGGATTTTGATGGGGCATTAGACAACAATGTCTCGTCAAATAATCAAGAGAACGCAAGCAAATTACGTAAAAATTATGGCCGCGCGCATGAGGCTCGACTGAGAGCCACTGCTCGGAAAGACGCTATCCCGAATATGAAAAATTTCGAATTGATGCTAGATCTATACGACAGACAGCTATTAGCTGATGTTCGAGCGATCCTTTTAGTTATAAAAGCAACTTCAAACGAAAATCAGATCGTTAAAAGAAGAGCGGATCTGCGGCCACATTACAGGGCGCTACTTGAGGCGTACGAAGACGAATTTACGCACAGAAGGGGATTGACGGACGAGAAAGTCATCCGGTTTTTTGACAACTATGTCCACGACTCATTAGCGGGGTTTGCTAAAGATGCCACACTGCCTTCGGACCCACGAGTTGTTTATTTGGGTGGGAACGAAAAATACAAATATGCAGAATTAGAAAGGCAGGATCTACTTATGAAGAACGAAGCAAGAATGGCTTAGGGCTGTAAAGGCACGAAATCATTGGGTCATCTCATTCATGACCAGAACTAAAAAACAAAAAAGGCGCCACGATCACTCGTAACGCCTTCATTGCTTGCTACTGAATTCTGGTAGGCCGTGCTGGGCTCGAACCAGCGACCAACGGATTAAAAGTCCGCTGCTCTACCAACTGAGCTAACGACCCGAAAGAAGCAAGATTATAGGTTCAATCAGCCGGGCTGTCAAACGCTCATGAGCGACTTACTTCAGCGCAGCCAGGCGGTCCTTGGCGGTTGCCGCGGCGGCCGTGTCCGGAAACTTCGAGACCAGCTGCTGCAACACCTTCTTGGCGTTCTTCTTGTCCTTCAGCTCGATGTAGTTGCTGGCGATGTTCAGCATCGCGTCAGGCGCCTTCGGGCTGGTGCCGTAGTTCGAGACGACCGCTTCCTGGGCTGCGATCGCGTTCTTGTAGTCGCGCTGGGCGTAGTAGGCGTTGCCGAGCCAGTACTGGGCGTTGGCGGCGTAGGCCGAGTCCGGGAAGCGGCGCACGAAATCCTGCAGTGCGCCAGCGGCGGACTTGTAGTCGCCGGACTTGAACAGCTCCATCGCGGTGTCGTAGGACTTCTTCTCGGTCGGCAGCACTTCGGCGGTCTGGCCGTCGATGGTCTCCTGGCGCGGTTCGAGCTTCTTGATGCGGGCGTCGAGGTCGGCGTACAGGTCCCTCTGGTTCTTCTGCGAGGTGGCGATCTGGTTCGCCAGCACTTCGAGCTGGCCGCGCAGGCGGGCGATTTCCTGCATCGTTTCCTCTTGATGGTTCAGCATCTCGAGGGTCGAGGTCTTGTCCGATTTGGTGTCGATGCGCGCATTGAAGTCGCGGGACAGGGCGTCGACCTTGGCGCGCAGGTCGAGGATGGCGCGGCGTGCTTCATCGTCGTCGAGCAGGCCGGCGCTCGCGTGCAGGGGCAGCCAGGCGGCAAAGGCGAGGGCGATGGCCGCAAGGCGGGACTGGGACGGTTTGATCATTTATCTGACTCTTCCTAAGCATTACGGGGCGGGATGCAGTCTGCACCGCATCCCGCCCCGCTGTCAATCAGCCGAGTATGTCCGGATTATTGATAGACGATGTCGGCACGGCGGTTTTCCGCCCAAGCCGCTTCGTTGCTGCCGGTTGCTTTCGGCTTTTCCTTGCCCAGCGAGACGGCTTCCATCTGGTTCTCGGACACGCCCAGGGCGCCCATTGCCTTGCGCACGGCTTCGGCGCGCTTCTGGCCCAGGGCCAGGTTGTACTCGGTGCCGCCGCGCTCGTCGGTGTTACCCTGGATCAGCACTTTACGCTGCTTGTTCTTGGTCAGGTAAGCCGAGTGGTTCTCGACGACCGGCTTGCCGTCGTCGCGCACGGCGTAGCTGTCGAAGTCGAAGTAGACGCTACGGTTGGCCAGAACGCCTTTCGGGTCGTTCAGCGGATCCACGTTGCCGGTCTCGACCGGGCGGACCTCACGGCTGGTGTCGGCCGGCGGCGCTGCCTGGGCGACCGGGGTCTTTTCGACCACCGGGGTTTCTTGCAGTTTGGTCGACGAGCAGGCCGACAGCAGGGCGGCGGCCGAAACGATGAAGGCTACAGTTTTTACGTTGCGCATGGGTTTTCTCCTGGTCAAAAAATATTTACTTCATGAAGGGGCCCCAGCTGGGCTCCTTGATGTTTCCCGCCTGAGTCGACAGTCGCTGCTTTACACGTCCGTCGACGGACACCACGGCCAGCGAGGCTCGCCCGCCGCCCTTGTTGGCATACATGATGTACTTGCCGTTTGGCGAAAAACTCGGTTCAGTGGCCCCATCGGCCAAGCGCTGTTCCTGGCCGCTTGCCAGGTCCATCGCATACAAGGAGAAAACCCCATCGCGTTGGGAAATCCACGCCAGCGTCTTGCCGTCCGGGGATACACGTGGGCTGATGTTATAGCTTCCATTGAACGTGACGCGGCTAGCCTGGCCACCGTTCACGCTCATTTTGTAAATCTGCGGACCGCCGCTGCGGTCGCTGACGAAATACACGCTCTGGCCGTCGGCCGAGAACTGCGGCTCGGTGTCAATGCCATTGCTGGTGGTCAGGCGATGCATGCCGCTGCCGTCGGCGTTCACGATGAACACCTGGGTATTGCCGGTCTTCGACAGGGCGAGGGCGAGTTTGGTGCCGTCAGGCGACCAGGACGGCGCCGAGTTGCTGCCCTTTTCGTTGGCGATGATGGCGCGCTGGCCGGTCACCAGGTTCTGGACGTAGATGATCGGCTTCTGCTTTTCGAAAGAAACATAAGCGACCTTGGTGCCGTCCGGCGACCACGCCGGCGAGATGATCGCTTCGCGGCCGAAGGCGGCTACCTGTTCGTTTTCGCCGTCGGCATCCGCCACCACCAGCTCGTAGCTGTGGTTGCCGTTGCCGTGGTTCACCTTCACATAGGAGATACGGGTCGAGAAGATGCCGCGCACGCCGGTCAGTTTTTCATAGACGTCGTCGGCGATGCGGTGGGCTTCGAGGCGGGTGTTGCGCGGACCGACCGCATCCGACAGTTGCGACAACTGGGTTTGCTTGACGGTGTCGAGCAGCTTGTAGCGGACCTGCAGGCGGCCGTCCGCCAGGCGGCTGACCGAGCCGACCACCAGCGCATCGGCGCCGCTGGCCTTGAAGGCGCCGAGGTCGATGCTGGCGGTGTCGGAGATGGCCTGGCGCGCATCGATCACCTTGAACACGCCGCTGCGTTCGAGGTCGGCGCGGATGATGGCGGATACCTGTTCCGGCGCGACCGATTCGTCGGCGAAAGCCGCGACCGCGACCGGGATCTGGGTACCGCTCACGCCGGCGATTTCGACGCGCACCTGGGCATGCGCGGCCACGCCCATCAGCAGGGTGGCCGAAAACAGCAGGGAATGTAATTTCTTCATAAATGTCTCAGCTAAGGTTTGAGTCGAGCGGGTCAGTTCATTTCTTTCAGTTTGAAACCGACCTGAACAGAACGCTCTACCGTACCATCTTTCTTCTTCGGTAGCGGTGACGATTTGTTAATACCGCGCTCCACGGCTTCGTCGAAAGCGGGGATGCCGCTGCTCTTGGTCTTGCGAACCGACAGGATTTCACCGGTCGGCAATTGCTCCACCTGGAAAACGACTTCCGGATTGCCCGGCACATCCGTGCTGCCCGGGTAGCTCGTATTACCCTTGATCTTCGCCGCGATGCTGGCGATATAACCCTTGTCGATGCGCGGCGCGGTCGATTTCTCGGCACTGCCGGTGCTGCCCGGGTTACCCGCGCCCGACATCAGGCGTTTCATTTCCTCGTTACGCAGTTTGTCCAGCTTGGCCGCTTCGGCTTTTTCGGCCTTTGCCTTGGCGGCTTTATCGGCCTTTTCCTTGGCCAGCTTTTCCTTCTCGGCCAGTTTCTTCTTCTCGGCCTCTTCTTCTTTTCTCGCCAGTTCCTCGGCTTTTTTCTTTTCTTCTTCGCGCGCCTTTTTCTCGGCCAGCGCCTTTTCTTTCTTCTCTTCTTCGCGCTTCTGCTGGGCGATTTCGCGTTCGCGCTCGGCCTTTTCTTCTTCTTTACGCTTCAGTTCTTCCTTGCGTTTCTTCTCGCGATCGAGCGCGATGTCCGGCTGCTTCGGCGGCGCCGGTTCGGCCACTGGCGGCGGCTCGGCCACGCGCGGCGTCGGCGGCGGGGTTTCCGGCTGCGGCTCCGGCTGGGGTTCCGGTTCGGGCTGCGGCGGCGCCGGCGGGGCGGCCTGCAGCACGCTCGTATCCCAGACCTCGGCCTCGACCGCTACCGGCTGGTTATTGGTCCAGTTAATGCCGACCACCAGGAAGGCGAGCAGCAGGGCGTGCACACCCACCGCCAGGCCGATCGAGGGCCAGCGGTTCGGTTCCGGCGGCACCTGGTAGGGCGATCCGCCGATGGCATTGCTGTTCTGCTTCGTTGCCGACATCAACTTTTCTTTTTCGTTACTGAGTGGCCAGTCCAACCCGGTTGATGCCCATCTTCTTGGCTTCCGAGATCAGCTGGATCACATTGTCATACTTGCTTTCGCGGTCGCCGGAAATCATGACGGGATAGTCCGGATGCTCGGCGTGGATCGCGCGCAGGCGCTCGACCAGGGCTTCGCGGCTCGACACTTCCTCGAGCGCCTGCGCCTGTTTGCCGTTGATGCCGATCTGCAGCCGCGAATCGCTCTTCACCGCGATATTGATGTAGTCGTCCGGCGGCTGGGTCGAGCGCTCGGCGCTGGGCAGCTTGATTTCGCTGGGGTTCTGCGTCGGCGGCACCGCCATGAAAATGATGAGCAGCACCAGCATCACGTCGATATACGGCACGACGTTGATTTCGGACTTCAGCTTGCGGCGTCCGCTGCGCAGGTTGCTGTTGAATGCCATGTTCTTACCTTAATCCCCATCGATCAGCGCGACTGGCGCTGCAGGATGTTCGAGAATTCCTCGACGAAGCTTTCGAAGCGGATCGCGAGGCGGTCGATATCGTGGGTGAAGCGGTTGTAGGCGACCACGGCCGGGATTGCCGCGAACAGGCCGATCGCGGTGGCGATCAGCGCTTCGGCGATGCCGGGGGCGACGGTGGCCAGGGTTGCCTGCTGCACGTTGGCCAGGCCGCGGAAGGCGTTCATGATGCCCCACACGGTTCCCAGCAGGCCGATGTACGGCGACACCGAGCCGACCGAGGCAAGGAAGTTCAGGTGGGTGTCCAGGTGATCGAGTTCGCGGTGGAAGGCGGCGCGCATTGCGCGGCGGGCGCCGTCCAGCACGGCGCCGAGGTCGAGGGCGTCGCGGGCAGCCTGCTTGCCCTTGATGAACTCGCCCATGCCGGCTTCGAAGATGCGGGCCAGCGGACCGCTCTGGTCGCGCTGGGTGCTGGCGCTCTGGTGCAGGGTATGCAGGTTGCCGCCGGCCCAGAAGTTGCGTTCGAACTGTTCGGTCAGGCGGCGCGCGGCGCGGATGGCGAACAGCTTGCGGAAAATATAGGTCCAGCTGATCACGGAGATCGCGAACAGCAGGAGCATGATCAACTTGACCAGGAAGTGCGCGTGGGCGATCAGTTCAATGAAAGAGAGGTCTTGGACTGCGTTCATCAGTAGTTTTGGTCAAATGTATTTCAGTTGGGCAGCATTTTAGCAGCGGCGGAGTCGGGAAGGGGGCGGGGGCGCATTGTTTTTGCATCGACGCAGCCGACTTTCACGTTGGCGGTCGAGAGCAGGGTGTCGCCGCACCAGGCCTGCTGCGCGAACTGGACCGATGCGCGGCCGAGCTTTTCCACGGTAAGACGGAGCGTCAGTTCGTCGTCCAGTCGGGCAGACGACAGGTAGTCGACGCTTGCGCTGCGAACCACGAACGCAGCGCTTTCCTCGTCGAGCAGGGTTTGCTGGTGAATGCCGAGCGAACGCAGCCATTCAGTGCGCGCCCGTTCGAAGAACTTCAGGTAATTGGCGTAGTACACGATGCCGCCGGCGTCGGTGTCTTCGTAATAGACCCGTACTGTCCAGGTGAAAACTGAAGGCATTTCAGCTGCCATAAATGAAAATGGGAAACATTTTACGCGATTTTCAGCAAGCCTATGTACGCTGGCGAACATAGGCCGCTGGAACCCGTTGCGGCCCAATGGCTAGGCCGTTATCAATCGGGCATTAGTAGACGTGAGCCATGCATACTCAGCCAACAACTGTAACACTTTCTCACAAATAGTGTCGCTCCGGTTACATGGCTGACCCAGCGCAAACCGCGGTCCAATCAAGCCTGGGTGCGTTTGATGTTGAAAGGCGAGAAGCCCTGGCAGGTCGGCATCATCTCGATCAAGTTGATGTTGATGTGCGGGGGCAGGGTGGCGATCCAGTAGGCGGTTTCGGCGATGTCTTCGGCGGTGAGCGGCTGGGTGCCTTCGTAGACCTTGGCGGCGGCCTGGTCGTCGCCCTTCAGGCGCACGTTCGAGAATTCGGTGCCGCCGCACAGGCCGGGCGCCAGGTTGGTGGCGCGCACGCCAGTACCGACCAGGTCGGCGCGCAGGTTCAGCGTGAACTGCTCGACGAAGGCCTTGGTGGCGCCGTAGACATTGCCGCCCGGGTAGGGGTAATGGCCGGCGACCGAGCCGAGGTTGATGATCGTGCCGCTGCCGCGCTCCACCATCGACGGCAGCAGCGCGTGGGTCATCGTCACCAGGCCGCGGACGTTGGTGTCGATCATGGTGTTCCAGTCTTCCAGCGGGACCTCGTGGGCCGGCTTGGTGTTCAGCGCCAGGCCCGCGTTGTTGATCAGGACGTCGATCTGGCGCCAGGATTGCGGCAGCATCGACAGCGCTTCCTCGATCGAGGCCTTGTCGGTGACATCCATCGCGACCGGCAGCGCCGATTCGCCCAGCTCGCGGGCCAGCGCCTCCAGGCGCTCCTTGCGCCGCGCCGCCAGCACCACCTGGTGGCCGTTCTTGACGAAGGTGCGCGCCATCGCGGCACCGAAGCCGGCCGATGCGCCGGTAATGAATACGATCATGATGGATCCCGGTTGGTGTGAGTTGAACTGCGAGATTGTAGCCGAAATGACCATCCGCGGAGAGACGGGGCGCCGGCTCGCCATACTTGCCGGCCAGTCATCGGGTTCCTTGCACGCCGAGCGTGACTTCCCTTACAATCGGGAGTTCCATTTACGTCTCACGTAACTGGCGAAAACCGCCCAAGGGCGGCGAAGGTGGAGATCCACCGTGGAGCGTGAGATGTCGTTTGCCGTTCGCCTGGGCAGCCTTCGACTGGTACGCTTCGTATCGCGGCTGCCTTGTTTCTCGCTCCCGCCTTGGTTCAGCGCTGCCTGTTGCCTGGTACTCTTATCGATTGGAGTTTTTTCATGTTTGCAAAAGATCACACGCTCGCCAACGTCGACCCGGAACTGTGGGATGCGATCCAGAAGGAAAACACCCGCCAGCAAGACCACATCGAGCTGATCGCATCCGAGAACTACACCTCGCCAGCAGTGATGCAGGCCCAGGGCTCCCAGCTGACCAATAAATACGCCGAAGGTTATCCGGGCAAGCGTTACTACGGCGGCTGCGAATACGTCGATATCGCCGAGCAGCTGGCGATCGACCGCGTCAAGCAACTGTTCGGCGCCGAGGCCGCCAACGTGCAGCCGAACTCGGGCTCGCAGGCCAACCAGGGCGTGTTCTTCGCCATGCTGAATCCGGGCGACACCATCATGGGCATGTCGCTGGCGGAAGGCGGTCACCTGACTCACGGCATGGCGCTGAATATGTCGGGCAAATGGTTCAACGTCATTTCCTACGGCCTGACCGAACAGGAAGACATCGACTACGAGCAGATGGAAGCCTTGGCCCGCGAGCACAAGCCGAAGCTGATCATCGCCGGCGCCTCCGCCTTCTCGCTGCGCATCGATTTCGAGCGCTTCGCCAAGGTCGCCAAGGAAATCGGCGCCTGGTTCATGGTCGACATGGCCCACTACGCCGGCCTGATCGCCGCGGGCGAATACCCGAACCCGGTGCCTTACGCCGACTTCGTCACCTCGACCACCCACAAATCCCTGCGCGGCCCGCGCGGCGGCATCATCCTGATGAAGGCCGAGCACGAGAAGGCCATCAACTCGGCGATCTTCCCGGGCATCCAGGGTGGTCCGCTGATGCACGTGATCGCCGGCAAGGCCGTCGCCTTCAAGGAAGCGCTGTCGCCGGAATTCAAGGAATACCAGCAGCAGGTGGTCAAGAACGCCAAGGCCCTGGCCGACGCCCTGATCTCGCGCGGCCTGCGCATCGTGTCCGGCCGCACCGAGTCGCACGTGATGCTGGTCGACCTGCGTTCGAAGGGCCTCACCGGCAAGGAAGCGGAAGCCATCCTGGGCCAGGCACACATGACCTGCAACAAGAACGGCATCCCGAACGACCCGCAGAAGCCTTTCGTGACCTCCGGCATCCGCCTCGGCAGCCCGGCCTTCACCACCCGCGGCTTCAAGGAAGAGGACGCTACCAAGGTAGGCAACCTGATCGCCGACGTGTTGGACAATCCGCACGACGCCGCGACCATCGAGCGCGTCAAGCTTGAGGTCAAGAAACTGACCGAAAAGTACCCGGTCTACGCAGCATAACGCGTCAACAGCGCAGCAGCCCCGGCGACCATGAAATGTCCGTTCTGTCAGCATGAAGACACCCAGGTCCTCGATACCCGCGTATCCGAGGAAGGGGACTCCATCCGCCGCCGGCGCCGCTGCGCCCAGTGCGACAAGCGCTTCACCACCTACGAGCGCGTCGAACTGTCGATGCCGATCATCGTCAAGAAGAACGGCAGCCGTACCGAATTCGAATCCTCCAAACTGCGCGGCAGCCTGATGCTGGCCCTGCGCAAGCGTCCCGTGGCCGCCGGCGCCATCGACGCCGCCATCGCCTCGATCGAGGAAAAACTGCTGACCAGCGGCCGCCGCGAGGTCGACAGCGTCCACGTCGGCGAACTTGTGATGCAGGAACTCAAGCGTCTCGACAAGATCGCCTACATCCGTTTCGCGTCCGTCTACAAGAACTTCGAAGACCTGGCCGAGTTCCAGGAAGCCATCGCCGAAGTCGGTCCGGGTGCGAAAGCGCCCTCCAGTTAAAGTTCCGTTCGTTCGTTTGAGCCGTTCCCACGGCTGACTTGAGCCCGCCTGATAACTTCTGGTCTCCCTGATCGAGACCTGGAGGTATCGTATGCGCGGCCGTCGTGCCCTCGGCACCAGCGCCGGCTTCACGCTGGTGGAAGTGCTGGTGGCCCTGTTCGTCGTCGCCCTCGGCGTCGCCGGGGCGGCGGCCGTGCAGACCGGCGCCGTGCGCCTGGCGGACGAGGCCGCGCGCCTGTCCGACGGCCTGCGCCTGGCCGCCTCGCTGGCCCAGCGCATGCGCGCGAATCCGGTCGCGATGGCGCTGCCCGATGCCGCCAATCCCTATCTCCAGTTCGATGCCGAGGCCGGCGCGGCCATGCCGGCCCCGGTCTCCTGCCATGGCGACGCCGATTGCGATCCCATGCAGATGGCCGGCTTCGACCTCGGCGAAACCGCGGCCCTGCTGGCCAGCCGCTTTCCCGGCGCGCGCATGCGCGTGTGCCGCGACGGCCAGCCGGCGGATGCGGACGGCTTGCCGGCCTGGACCTGCACCGGAGAGCCGGGCGCGCCGGTCGCCATCAAGCTGGGCTGGCGCGGCAAACCCGGCGAGCCGGCCGCGCCGGCCGTGTTCCTGACGCTTGGGACGGGTGCGCCATGAGGCGGCGTTTCCGTCCGCCGCAGGCCGGCCTGACCCTGGTCGAGATGATGGTGGCCCTCGCAATCGGCCTGGCGGTCGTGCTGTCCGCGGCCCGCCTGCTGGGCCTGGCCAACGGCGCCTACGCCGCCCAGATGGAAAGCGCGGCCCTCGACGACGCCGGCCGCAATGCCCTCGAACTGGTCGGCCGCGCGGTGCGCCTGGCCGCGTACGCCGATCCGATGCAGCTCGACCTGTCCGCACCCGTCGACGGTTTGCCGGCCCGCCTGGCGGGGCTCGATGCGCGCTCGCTCGGCGGCACGACGGCCGGCATCGCCGTGCCCCTGGCGGCGGTGGCGAACGGCAGCGACGTGCTGGCCGTGCGCTTTCCCGGTGCCGGGACGGGCAGCGGCGACGGCAGCGTGGTCGATTGCGCAGGCTTCACGGTCGCCGCTGGCGAAGAAGGCTGGAGCATCTTCTATGTGGCGAAGAACGGCGACGGCGAGCCCGAGCTGCGCTGCAAATACCGCGGCGCCGGCAACTGGAGCGCGGACGCCGTGGTTAGCGGCGTCGACAGTTTCCAGGTGCTCTACGGCCTGGACACCGATACCCCGCGCGACGGTGCCGCCAACCGCTATGTGAATGCGGATGCGATCCGCGCGCTGGACGCGGCACTGCCGGCCGGCCTGCCGCCCCAGGAATTCAATCGCCGGACGCACTGGAAACGCGTGGTCAGCGTGCGCGTCGGCCTGCTGCTGCACGGCGCAAGGCCGACCCGGCAGGACCACGAGAGCCGCGAATATCAGCTGTTCGGGCCGCTCCACGCGGCCGGCGCGGCGAAGAGCGATGTGGGCACGGTACTGCGCGAGGATGCGCTGCCGGACAAGCTGCGGCGGCGCGAGCGCAGGCTGTTTTCCACGGCGGTGGCGCTGCCGGCGGAGGCCCCATGAGCTTGCCGTTGTCACTGCATCCTGAGCGCCGGCGCGGCGCCGCGCTGGTGTGCGCACTGGTGCTGATGCTGGCGGCCATGCTGGTGGGCATTTCGGTGTCGCGTACCGCGTTCGCGTCCATCGCCGCAGCCCGCGCCGAGCGCGAGCGCGGCCTTGCCTACGAAGCCGCCGAAGCCGCCTTGCTGGATGCCGAGCGCGATATTGGTGCGGCATCTGCCGGCGCCGATCCGGCCCGCGCAGCGCAGTTCACGCCTGCCGGCGCCGGCGGATTCGCCGAGGGATGCGGCCTTGCCGGCAGCTCGCGCGGACTCTGCCCGGCAAGCTCGCCCCCGGCCTGGCAGGCCCAGGATCTGGCGGATCCCGGCAATCCGGCCATGGTGCCTTACGGACATTACACCGGCGCGAAGATGGCGACCGGCAAGGGCTTGCTGCCGGCCCAGCCGCCGGCTTACCTGATCGAGCGGATCGCACCGCCGGGCGCCGGCGCATCCCTCGGCAGTTTCTACCGGATCACCGCGATCGGTTTCGGCAGCCAGGCATCGGCGCGGGTCGTGCTGCAGTCGGTGTACCGCAAGCCGAAACCGGCGCCGCCGGGTGGCGCATCGCCTGGCCGTGACGCCGGCGAGCCGGATGCCAGCGAGCCCGAGCCGGGCGGGGCCGGTCCGCCGGACGATGCCGGCCCGACGAACGGGGCGGGGCGGCCGAATCCTGGTCCACCCACGCCGCCCGCCGTCCAGCTACCTGCCGGACGCATCGCCTGGCGCGAAATCGCCAACTGGCCGCGGCTGCATGCCGAGGCCATCGAATGAAGAACCCAGCCAACCATGAGGAAACGAGAACCATGAAGGTGCAGCCCGGCTTTACCCTGATCGAGATGCTGATCGTGATGGCCATTCTGTCCATCCTGGCGGCGGTGGCTTACCCGAGTTATGCAAGTCACATCGTGCGGACCAAGCGTACCGAAGGACAGATCGCCCTGATCGAAGCGATGCAGCAACAGGAGCGCTACCACATGCAGCACAACAGCTATATCGCATTCTCTTCCAGCAGTGAGGACGCCCAGGCCCAGGGATTCCGCTGGTGGTCCGGCGTGAGCGCAGCGGCAAGCTTCTACGAGCTGGATGCACGCGCCTGCCCGGACCGCGATATCGCCGACTGCGTCCAGCTGCGCGCCCGTCCGGGCACCGAGAAGGTCGATAGCCGCTTCCGCGATCCGCAGTGCGGCGCCCTGACCATCGACAGCCTCGGCGTGCAGGCGGCGCAGGGCAGCGGCCGTTGCTGGGAATGAAGGCGTGGCGCCGGCGGCACGGCGGCTTTTCGCTGATCGAACTGCTGGCCGTGCTGGTGATCGCCGCCATCCTGCTGGGTGTGGGCGCGCCGAATCTGCGCGAGCTGATCCGCACCCAGCAGCTCAAGACCGCCACCGGCGACCTGTTCGCCGCCATCGGCATGGCGCGCGCCCAGGCGCTGGCGCGCGGCGAGGTCGTCACCGTGTTGCCGAAGGGGCAGGACGGCGCCGACTGGCGCCGCGGCTGGACCGTTTTCGTCGACCGCGACGGCGACCGCCAGCCCGGGCCCGGCGACACGATCCTGGCCGAGCACGGTCCGCTGGCGCAGGGCCTGGCGGTCGGCTTTTCCTTCACCACCTCGGCGCCGCCTTTCTATATCGCCTACAATGGCGCCGGGCGCAGCTGCCGCGACAGCAACCCGGCGGCGGCGCGCTATGGCACGCTGTCGCTGTTCCACGGCGGCGGCATCCGGCGTATTAAAATCAATATGCTGGGCCGGGCCCGCAGCTGCGATCCGGCGCGCGACAAGTCCTGCGACGGACCCGCCGCGCCGCCATAACGAACCGAATGAAACCAACGTGTTGATACTGAGCGATACCGAAGGCATGGCCCTGGCGCTGGAATGGGCGGCCAGGGGCATGTACATCACCGCGCCGAACCCGCGCATCGGCTGCGTGATCGTGCGCGACGGCGAAGTGATCGGCGCCGGCCACACCCAGCCGGCCGGGCAGGCGCACGCCGAAATCCAGGCCCTGCGCGACGCCCAGGCGCGCGGCAAGGACGTAGCCGGCGCCACCGCCTACGTCACGCTGGAACCCTGCAGCCACCACGGCCGCACGCCGCCGTGTTCGAGCGCGCTGATCCAGGCCGGTCTCGGGCGCGTGGTGGCGGCTATGGTCGACCCGAATCCGCTGGTGGCCGGACGCGGTCTGGCGCAGCTGGAAGCGGCCGGCATCGCGGTCAGCTCGGGCATCATGGCCGACCAGGCCTACGAACTGAACATCGGCTTCTTCAACCGCATGCGGTGCAAGAAACCCTGGGTGCGCCTGAAGACGGCAGCCAGCCTGGATGGGGCGACGGCGCTGGCGTCCGGCGAAAGCCAGTGGATCACCAGCCCGGAGGCACGCGCCGACGGCCACGCCTGGCGCGCCCGCGCCCAGGTCATCCTGACCGGCATCGGCACCGTCAAGGCCGACGATCCGCAGCTGACCGTGCGTGGCATCGATACGCCGATGCAGCCGCGCCGCGTGATCGTCGACAGCCGGCTGGACATCGATCCGGATGCGCGCATCCTGCAGGGCGAGCCGTGCTGGATCGTCGCCGCGCAGGCCGGGGCGGGGAAAAGCGCCGGGAAGGCAGCCCTTCTGCGTGCCGCCGGTCACGAAGTCATCATGCTGCCCAATAGTGCCGGCAAGGTCGATCTGCCGGCCCTGATGCTGGAACTGGGCCGGCGTGAGATCAACGAGGTGCACGTCGAGGCGGGCAGCAAGCTGAACGCCTCGCTGGTGCGCGAAGGCTGCGTCGACGAACTGCTGGTCTACCTGGCGCCGAGCCTGATCGGGCCGGGGCAGGGCATGTTCGCCCTGCCGCCGTTGGCGCAGCTGCAGGACAAATTCGCATTGCGCTTCCAGGGCGTGCAACAGGTCGGCCCCGACCTGCGCATCCTGGCGCGCTTCAATCATCAAGAGAAGGAATAAGGATGTTTACTGGAATCGTCGCTGCGGTGGGCAGCATCCAATCGGTCAAGCCGCTCGAAGGCGGTTCGTTCGCCGGCGTGCGCCTGCAGATCGAGGCCGCCGGCCTGGGACTGGACGACGTCGCGCTGGGCGACTCGATCGCCATCAACGGCGCCTGCATGACCGTGGTCGAGAAAGTTGGCAATAACTTCGCCGTGGACGTCTCGCGCGAAAGCCTGAACCGCACCGCCGGCCTGGACCAGCCGGGCGAAGTGAACCTGGAAAAGGCGCTGACCCTGGCCGAGCGCCTCGGCGGCCACCTCGTCTCGGGCCACGTCGACGGCCTCGGCACGGTGCACAGCTTCGAGCCGATCGGCGAATCCTTCAAGCTCGTCATCGACGCGCCCGTGGAGCTGGGCAAGTACCTGGCGTACAAAGGTTCGATCGTCGTGAACGGCGTTTCGCTGACCGTCAACAGCGTCGAAGACCTCGAAGCGAATGGCGAAAAAGTCTGCCGCTTCTCGATCAACCTGATCCCGCACACGATCGCCGTCACCACCCTCAAGCACCTGCATGCCGGCGCCAAGGTGAACCTCGAGATCGACCTGATCGCGCGCTACGTCGAGCGCATGCTGTCGGCCGCCAAGGCCTGATCCGCGCCCGGCGCCTGCCGGGCGGATTTTCTCCGAATACCCCTCAAATGGCGTAGACTGCCTGCTGGCAATAAGTCCAGTAGGCAGGGCATTCGCTCGCCTGTATTTACCGCAGAATAAAACAGACACAGGGGACCCCAGGATGAAGCATACGGAATACATCGAATTGAAGACGGTACTCAAGGGCGCGGCGCTGGTCGCCCTGCTGACCGCGGCCGGGCTCAGCTCGGCGGAAGGCATGCGCAGTTACCGCTCGCTGGCGATTTCCGGCAACGGCGAACGCCTGGCCGCGATCGAGGCCAGCGAAGGCGAAGCGAAGACCGGCCCGCGCATCGTGGTGCGCGACACCGCGACCGGCAAGATCGTCTCGACCTTCGTACAGTCCGATTGCATCCAGTGCCGCATCGAGGCGCCGGTGTGGTCGCCGGACCAGAAGGCGATGGCCTTGATCAGCACCGATGCGAAAGCCGGCACCGCCACCGTCAACGTGCTGCGCGACGGCAAGCTGACGCCGGTGGCCGTCGTCAAGGGCGTGGCGAACACCGTGCGTTGGTCGCCGGATGGCCGCCAGCTCGCCTTCCTCGCCACCGTCGGCGCCAAAAAGCTGACCGGTGCGGTGGAGGCGGGTGCGCGCCAGATCGGCGAGATCGGCATGGCCGAACAGGAAGACGAACAGCGCATCGCCGTGGTGTCGAGCGGCGGTGGCGACTTCAAGCTGGTGTCGCCAAGCGATACCTTCATCTACGAATACGACTGGACCCCGGACGGCAAGGGCTTCGTCGTCACCAGCGCCAAGGGCAATGGCGACAACAACTGGTGGATCGCGACCCTCGGCCATGTCGAGCTTGCTACCGGCAGCCTGCGCGTGCTGGCGGCGCCGAAGATGCAGATGAACATGCCGCACGTGTCGCCGGATGGAAAGACGGTCGCCTTCATCGGCGGCCTGATGAGCGATTTCGGTTCGGTCGGCGGCGACGTCTACACGGTCTCGATCGACGGTGGCGAGCCGGTCGACGTGACCCCGGGCTTTGCCGGCACCTTCAACGGCATCGCCTGGCGCGGCACGCAGGTGATGGCCTCCGTGCTGGCCGGCGCCGACGCCGCCGTGGTCGCGGTCGACCCGGCCGCCAGGAGCAGCCGGGTGCTGTGGAAGGGCCCGGTCACGGCCTCCGCCTCGCGCGACGGCCGCTTCGCGTTCAGCGCCGACGGCAAGGTCGCGGCTTCGGTGCATGAGGACTACGAGCACGCGCCGCGCATCGTCGCCGGCCGCCTGCCGGAGATGAGCCCGATCACCCACGACAATGATGCCTTCGGGCCGGTGGTGTCCGCGCAAAGCGTCGCCTGGACCAACGAGGGCTTGAAGGTGCAGGGTTGGCTGGTCGGTCCGCGCCAGCTCGACGCCGGCAAGACCTACCCGATGATCGTGCAGGTGCACGGCGGTCCCGCTGCGGCAGCTACCCCGCGCTACATCTCCGGTGGCGAGGGCGGCAACGCGCTGGTGCGCGAACTGGTCAAGGAAGGCTATTTCGTGTTCATGCCGAACCCGCGCGGCAGCTACGGCCAGGGATCGAGCTTCACCAGCGCCAACCGGAAGGATTTCGGCGGCGGCGACTGGCGCGACATCCTGGCCGGCGTCGACGCCGCCATCAGGCAGGCGCCGGTGGACGGCAAGCGCCTGGGCCTGATGGGCCACTCCTACGGCGGCTTCATGACGATGTGGGGCGTGACCCACAGCCAGCGCTTCAAGGCCGCGGTGGCCGGCGCCGGCATCGCCAACTGGATCAGCTACTACGGCCAGAACGGCATCGACCAGTGGATGGTGCCCTTCTTCGGTGCCACCATGTACGACGACCCGGCCGTGTACCGCGCGGCCTCGCCGATCGAGTCGATCAAGGCCGCGAAGACGCCGACCCTGATCTACGTGGGCGAACGCGACGTCGAGTGCCCGCCGGCGCAGTCGCTGGAGTTCTGGCATGGACTGAAAGCGATGGGTGTGCCGACCACCTTGGTGATCTATGAGGGGGAGGGGCATGCTTTGCGCAAGCCGGAGCACCAGAAGGACCTGCGCGCGCGCGAAATCGGTTGGTTCAACAAATATCTGAAGTAAGCACGAGATGAAAAAGCTTTTACCTGCCGCCTGCCTTGCCATGTGCGGGGCCGGCGGCGCCTTCGCGCAAGACAGCGTCAAACAGGAGCCCGTCAAGGCCGAAGGCCAGCCGCAGCAGGTACTCGTCAGCGGTACCCGCGCCGACGATACCGAAACCCGCCGCCTGTCCACAGCGTCGAAGCTGGTGGTGGGGCGCGAGGAGCTCGAACGCAACGGCGACACCAGCCTCGGCGAAGTGCTCAAGCGCCTGCCCGGCATCACGATGTCCGGCGCGCCGGGGACCGGCGGCAGCGTCCAGATGCGTGGCCTCGGCAACGGCTACACCCAGGTGCTGGTGAATGGCGAGCGTCCGCCGCCAGGTTTTTCGGTCGAATCGATTCCGCCCGACCAGGTGGAGCGCATCGAGATCATGCGCGGTGCGGTTGCCGACCAGAGCACCCAGGCGATCGCCGGCACTGTCAACGTCATCCTGCGCCAGGGCTACCGGCAGAAGGACACGCAGCTGCGCATCGCCGACAATATCCAGCAGGGCCGCCATGGCGCGAATGTGTCCGTGACCGTGCCGGGAAAGCGCGGCCAGCTCACGTGGACGCTGAACGCCACCGTGTCGGAAAGCCGGCCGCACACCGATGTCACCGCCCGCGACGCCGACCTGCTGGCCGACGGCAGCTTTCAACGCTTGCAGCTGATCCGCAGCTATGGCGAGGGCAGGTCGCGCGCGCTGAACCTGGCGCCGCGCCTGTCCTGGAAATTCGACAACGGCGATACGCTGAACTTCCAGCCCTTCGTATCCGCCAATCGCAACCACAGCGTGAACGACGCGCCGGTCGACCAGGTCGTCGGCGTCGTTCCGCCGGAGTTCGTGCTCCAGCACGCGGACGCGCGGACGACCGGGACGATGGCGCGCGGCCTTGGCGACTGGACCCACAAGATGGACAGCGGCGCGAAGCTGGAACTCAAGTTCAGCGCCGGCATCAACCGCAGCGACAGCGACAGCCTGCGCAACAACTACGGCGAAGGCGGCACGCTGAATCGGGTCCTGAGCGACGTGGATCGCGAGCGCCAGCGCAGTTTCTCGAATAGCGGCAAGTACAGCCGCCCGCTGGGCGAAGGCCATCACTTCGCGGCGGGCTGGGACGGCGAGGCCGGGCACCTGGCGCTGGTCCACCGGGCCGAAGGCGACAACAATCCCCTGTACGAGGCCTCAGGCGCGAACCTGTCCGCCGACACCCGCCGCCTGGCCCTGTTCGCACAGGACGAGTGGGACATCACCAGCCAGTGGTCCGGCTACCTGGGCCTGCGCTGGGAAGGCATCCGCAGCACCAGCGACAGCCCCGGCTACGCGGTGAAGAACACCAGCAGCGTATGGAGCCCGGTGCTGCACACCGTGTACCGCATTCCCGGTTCCAAACGCGACCAGGTGCGCGCCAGCCTGACCCGGAGCTACAAGGCGCCCGTTCTGGACGACCTGATCGCGGCGCCTTCGTTCACCAGCGATAACCACCCGACCCGTCCGGACCGCACCGGCAATCCGAATCTGAAGCCGGAACTGGCAACGGGCATCGACCTGGCCTATGAGCACTACCTGAGCCGCAGCGGGATCCTGTCGGCCAGCGCCTTCCTGCGCGACATCGACGACCTGATGCGTCGCCAGACGGCGCTGCAATCGACCAGCATCGGTCCGCGCTGGGTGTCGACGCCGGCGAACATCGGCCATGCTGTTACCCGCGGCGTCGAGCTGGAAGCCAAGTTCCAGCTGGCCGAAGTGCTCGCCGGGGCGCCGGACCTGGACCTGCGCGCCAATTACAGCCGCTACTGGTCGAGCGTCGACGACATCCCTGGACCCAATAACCGGCTCGAGCGGCAGGCCAGGCAGACCGCCAACTTCGGTCTCGATTACCGCGTGAAGAACGCGCCGCTGACGGTTGGCGGCAACCTCAACTGGACGCCACCGACCGTGGTCCAGAGCAGCGTGGCCGAGCTGTACACGACCGGCATGAAGCGCCAGCTCGACCTGTATGGATTGTGGAAGTTCAGCGCCAATACGCAGTTGCGGATTTCGGGGAACAACCTGCTGCCGCGCAGGTATGAGACTGCGCGGGTGGATGATCTCGGTGAACTGGTGCAGGCGCTGGATACGTCGGTGCGCACTTACACGACGCTGGCTGTGCGGCTCGAACTGAAGATCTAAGGAAGCTGGGTGGGCACTCCATACCCACCCAGCGAATTCACTGCGGGGCCTTCTGCGTTCCCGCTGCAACGGCTACCTGCGCCGCCGCCTTCTCCGGATTCAACACCACCTGCACGTAGTTGTCCGGCTTCAGGTAGCGCTGCGCCGCCGCCTTCAGGTCCGCCACGCTCAGCTTCTGCACTTCCTTGTCGAAGGTGAGGATGGTGGCCGGGTCGGTGCCCTCGGTCAGCGAGGTCTGCAGCGCGGCCAGCCAGTAGCCGTTTTCCTTGAGCGACTTGCGGTAGGTCTGCAGCCAGTTGGTCTTGACCTTGTCGAGGTCGGCCTGGTCCGGGCCCTGGGTGCGCATGCGCTCGATTTCGGCGAAGGTTGCGCTGAGCACCTTGTCGACGTTTTCCGGACCGGTCGGCAGGGTTACGCCCACCGTGTAGTGGCTGTAGGGGATGCGCGTCATCGAGGCTTCCATGCCGCCGCCGTAGATCAGGCCCAGCTTCTCGCGCAGCACGTCGATGATGCGGATGTTCATCACCTCGGTCAGGGCCGACAGGCGCAGCTCTTCGAGCTCGTTGACCTCGGCGGCGCCGGTGAAGGTCAGCGAGACCGTGCTCTTGTCTTCCGAACCGCTGTTGACTTCCTTCTTGACCACGCCTTTCACGGGGCGGATGCCGAGGTCGCGGAAAGCGACCGGAATGCTAGGGGTCGGCAGGCTGGCCAGGTAGGTGGACAGCAGGGGCTTGATGGCGTTGACATCGAAGCTGCCGACGAAGATGAAGGTCAGGTCCTTGGCGCTCGAGAAGCGCTGGCGGTAGATGGCGATCGCGCGGTCGAGGTCGATGCTGGCGAAGTCCTCGGGCTTCAGGGCGCGCGGGGCGCGCGGATTGTCGCCGTACAGGGTCTTGACCAGCACGTCGCCGAACAGCGCGCCCGGCTGCGAGGCGCGGTTGCGCGCCAGTTCGATCTGCTTGCCGATGAAGGATTTGTACAGGTTTTCGTCGCGGCGCACGCCGGCGAACTTCAGCCACACCATCTGCAGCATGGTCTCGATGTCGGTGGCGCCCGCGGTGCCGGCGACCACGTCGGTGTTGTTGCCGAGGCCGGCGCTGACGGCGGCCGCCTTGCCGGCCAGGATCTTGCGCATGTCGAGGGGCGAGAAATCCTTCAGACCCATCGCGGCGACGATGGTGTCGGCGTAGCGCGCGTTGAACATGTCCTTGGTGTCGAACAGGCTCTGGCCGCCGAAGCGGGCGGCGCTCATCAGCACCTGGTCGTTGCGGAAGCTGGTCGGCTTGAGGATCACCTTCACGCCGTTCGACAGCACCAGGCTGGTGGTGCCGAGGCGCTCGTCGCGGCTCTCGGCGACGATGCTGCCGGGAGCGGGCGGGTGGTCCATCAGCTGCGCCGCCACCGCCTTCTCGTCGTGGGCCTTGACGTCGCGGCGTTCGGCGGCGGCGACCGCGGCCAGCAGCTGCTCGCCGGTCGGTATCGCTGCGGCTTCCTTGGCCGGGCCGGTATAGATCACCAGCTTGCCCGAATCGGCGGGGATGGTGCGGCGCGCGTAGGCGTTGATCTCCCCGACCGTGATGCCGGGCAGGAGTTCGCTCACGTAGCGGTATTCGTTCTCGATGCCGGGGATCGATTCGCCTTCGAGGAAGTTGCGGATGTATTCGGCGGCCAGGCCGCCCGAGTCGGTCTTGTCGCGTTCGTTCCAGGCGCGCTCGTAGGTGCGCATCACGCCTTTCTTCATGCGATCGAGTTCGGCCTCGCTGAAGCCGAAGCGGCGCGCGCGTTCGTTCTCCTGCACCAGGGCGTCGATCGCCGGGTTGGCGCCGCCTTCGCCCAGCGCCGCCATTGCGTTGTAGGAGCGGTAGCGCGGCGTCAGGCGGCCCAGCGCGCTGCTGGCGCCCATGAAGGGCGGCGAGGGCAGCTGCGCCAGTTCGGACAGGCGCTGGTTCAGCATGCCGGCGAACAGGCCTTCGACCAGCTGCTCGCGGTAGCCGCCGATGGTGGCGCGCTCGCTGAAGGGCATCACCGGATAGCGGATCAGGACCGAGGCCGGGCCGGCTTCCTTGTCGGTCACGACCAGCGCCTCGGTTTCGAGACGGGGCGGGATCTGGGCATAGGCGCGCGGGCGCGGCGAGGCCGGGTTCTTCAGGCTGCCGAAGTGGCGCTTGATCAGCTGCTCGGCCTGGACCGGGTCGATGTCGCCGACCGCCACCACGGCCATCAGGTCGGGACGGTACCAGTCGCGGTAGAAGCGGCGCAGGGCCTCGGGCTTGAAGCTGCGCAGGGTGTCTTCCTTGCCGATCGGGAGGCGCTCGGCATAGCGCGAGCCGTTGTACATCTTCGGCATCAGGACCTTCTGCATGCGGTCGCCCGCGCCTTTGCCGAGGCGTAGTTCTTCGAGCACGATGTCGCGCTCCTTGTCGATGTCGGCATCGTTCAGGGTCAGGCCCTGGGCCCAGTCCTGCAGCACCTGGAAGGCTCTGTCGAGATCCTGCTTGCGCTCGGCCGGCACCGGCAGCACGTAGACGGTTTCGTCGAAGGAGGTGTAGGCGTTCAGGTCGGCGCCGAATTTCACGCCGATCGACTGCAGGTAGGACACCAGCTCGTGCTTCTTGAAATGGGTCGAACCGTTGAAGGCCATGTGCTCCGTGAAGTGGGCCAGGCCCTGCTGGTCTTCGTCCTCGAGGATGGAGCCGGCCTTCACCACCAGGCGCAGCTCCAGCTTGTGCTCGGGCTTGCGGTTCTTCTGGATGTAGTAGGTGAGGCCGTTCGACAGCTTGCCGACCTTGAGCTGGGGCGCGACCGGCAGTGGGGCATTCAGGTCGAGGCTCGCAGCGACAACCAGCGGCGAGGTGAGCAGGATGGCGGTGAGCAGGGTGGTGCGGGCAAGGCGGACGAACATGCGAGATGCTCCGGTTGAGCAATAAAAAATCATTCTACCCTGCGCAGCCCGCAGCACAGTGGTTGTCGAACACCATAGTTGCACCGAAAGAGTGCAGTGATCGTTGTCAATATGCAACAAGCTTCCGAGCCCGGCGGCGGCCGGCTGCGCCCCGGGCTGCGATTGCCGCCATCCGGCCCGGTGCAAGGCTGGCAAATCCATTAAAATAGCGGGTTTCCGCACTGCCCCCGAGGAACCCGCATGCCCATGTCCACCACCCAGGAAATCGTCGACGAACTGCGCGCAGGGCGCATGGTCATTCTGGTCGACGAGGAAGACCGTGAGAACGAGGGCGACCTGGTGCTCGCCGCCGAACACGTCACGCCCGAAGCGATCAACTTCATGATCCGCCACGCGCGCGGCCTGGTCTGCCTGACCCTGTCGGAAGAGATCTGCGACCGCCTCGAACTGCCGATGATGACGACCCGGAACGGTACCTCCTTCGGCACCAATTTCACGGTCTCGATCGAAGCGGCCGAAGGCGTCACCACCGGCATCTCGGCGGCCGACCGCGCCCGCACCATCCAGGTGGCGGTGGCGAAGAACGCGAAGCCGGAAGACCTGGTGCAGCCGGGCCACATCTTCCCGCTGCGCGCAGTGAAGGGCGGGGTGCTGATGCGCGCCGGCCATACCGAGGCGGGCTGCGACCTGACCGAGATGGCGGGCCTGACGCCGGCTTCCGTGATCTGCGAGATCATCAAGGAAGACGGCACCATGGCGCGCCTGCCGGACCTGCTCGAGTTCGCCGAGGAGCACAAGCTGAAGATCGGCACCATCGCCGACCTGATCCACTACCGCAGCCAGACCGAATCGCTGGTCGAGCGCGTGGCCGAGCGCCAGCTGTCGACCGTGCACGGCGAGTTCAAGCTGGTCGCCTTCCGCGACAAGCCGAGCGCAAGCGCCCACCTGGCGCTGGTGCACGGCACGCCGGAAGCCGACAAGGAAACCCTGGTGCGTGTGCACCAGCCGGTCTCGATCGTCGACCTGCTGGACAACCGCGCCACCTCGCACTCGTGGAACCTGTCGACGGCGATGCAGGCGATCAAGGCGGCGGAAGCTGGCGTCATCGTGCTGCTGAACTGCGGCGAGACGGCCGACGAGCTGTTCGCCCAGTTCGCCGACAAGTCGGCGCCGCGACAAGGCGGCCGCGCGGCGAATCTCGACCTGCGCACCTACGGCATCGGCGCCCAGATCCTCAAGCAGGTGGGCGTGTGCAAGATGAAGCTGCTGGCGAATCCGCGCAAGATGCCGTCGATGGTCGGCTTCGACCTGGAAGTCACGGGTTACCTGGCCAAGCCGGAAGCGTAAACATCGAGCGTATCAGGCGCGAGCGATGCGCCTGACGCGCTACCATTCAAACATTTACAGTAAACAGAAAAAGAGGCAGCCATGACGGTAGGAACTTTTGAAAGCAATATGCAGGGTGAAGGCCTGCGCATCGGGATCGTGCAGGCACGATTCAATGCCGACGTCGGCCATGGCCTGCTGTCGGCCTGCCTGGCGGAGCTGAAGCACCTGGGCGTGGCGGACGAGGACATCCTGCACGTGACCGTGCCGGGCGCCCTGGAAATCCCGCTGGCCCTGCAGAAGATGGCCGAAACCCAGCAGTTCGACGCCCTGATCGCACTGGGCGCCGTGATCCGCGGCGAGACCTACCACTTCGAGCTGGTCTCGAACGAGTCGGGCGCCGGCATCACCCGCATCGGTCTGGACTATGGCATGCCGATCGCCAACGCCGTGCTGACCACCGAGAACGACGAGCAGGCCGAAGCGCGCATGGCCGAGAAGGGCACGGACGCCGCCCGCGTCGCCGTCGAGATGGCCAACCTGCTGCTCGGCCTCGACGAGCTGCAGGCCGAAGAAGAATAACCGGTAGCAAGGTAAGAACATGATTGACAAGAGCATTCACGCCAACCCGAACAAGAACCGTACGCCGCGTCACCGCGCGCGCGAGTTCGCGTTGCAGGGCCTCTACCAATGGCTGCTGAACAATGAGCCGGCCTCGACGGTCGTCAACCACATCCGCGCCGCCCACGGCTTCGACAAGGCCGACGCCGAGTACTTCACCGAGCTGCTGAACGGCACGATCGCCCAGTCGGTCGAACTGCGCGAGACCCTGGCCCCGACCTTGGACCGTCCGATCGCCGAACTGTCGCCGATCGAACATGCGGTACTGCTGCTGGGCGCCTGGGAGCTGAAGAACAAGATCGAGATCCCGTACCGCGTCGTGATCAACGAAGCGGTCGAGCTGACCAAGTCCTTCGGCGGCATCGACGGTCACAAGTACGTGAACGGCGTGCTGGACCGCCTGGCGGGCAAGCTGCGCCCGGACGAGGCGGCGGCGGACGCAAAGCGCTGATTGCCGTACCGCACTATATATATGTGCACAAGTGAAACGCCCCGGGAGACCGGGGCGTTTTTTTTTCACCCGTCGTTCCCGCACAATCCCTCGTCGTTCCCGCGCAGGCGGGAACCCAATTTTGTTCGCGATCCGCCGGCCAGCTTGGAGTCCCGCCTTCACGGGAATGACGTGCGCGAAAAAAAGAAGGCCACCGAGGCATGCGCCCACAGTGGCCTTCGACCAGGGATCGGTACGTCGAAGCTTACAGTCCTGCCACGGTATCGCCGGACTGGCTGGCGCCACGTGCGGCTTCGATGGCGGCGTTGTCGACCTTGGACGGGGCCGGCGCGGATTTCTGGGCCAGTTGCGGCGCAGGGGTGGACGGCGTGAAGATCGGCACATTCTTGCCGCTCGCGACCTGCTTCAGGCGGCGGTACTCGGCCAGCACCTTGTTGCCGTAGCCCGAGTCGTCCTCGAARGCGGCGGCGCCGACGTAAGTCTTCAGGCCGCCTTCCACGGAACCGGTGCGGGTCACGTAGTCCTTCAGGATCTGGGCGCCGACACGGATGTTGGCCACCGGATTCAGGGCGGCCTGCTTGCCGCCGACTTCGTCGAACTTGTCGCTGTGGACCTTCGACATCACCTGCATCAGGCCCTGCGCGCCCATCGGGCTTTCCGCGAAGGGATTCAGGCCCGATTCGATCGCCATCACGGCCAGGATCAGCAGCGGGTCGAGCTTGATCTCGTGCGCGGTGCTGTAAGCGGTGGCGACCAGCATGTTGGCGGCGTCACCGGCGACCCGGTAGCGGCGCGACAGCCATTCGGTCACGTACTTCTGCTGGCGCGTGGCGCGCACGCCCTGCTTGTCGTCGCTGTTGGCGATTTCGACGGCCTCGGCGCCTTTGGCGGCCTCGGCGCCTTTGGCGGCCTGGGCTTGCGCCGGGGCAGCCGCGACCTGCACGGTCTGCTGCGGGCTCAGGAAGTCCGACACCCGTTTTGCCAGATCGGGGCGGTTGTACAGCAGGGCAATCATTGCTACTGCAGATAGACCAAATACGGTCAGGGTATGTTGTGCGGTCGTTACGATACCGCGTGCCGCTTTCGTCACGGAAGACCACGTGACTGGCTGGCTGGCCATCTGTTGGACAAGCTTTGCGCTCGTGCCGATGAATCGATGGATCATCGTTTCTCCTTTGTCGCGGAAAAAGCGGCCCCGTGCGGCGACAAAGCGCTGCTGTTCAGGGTACTAATGCCGTGCATCAGAAACCGTCCGTCGCCGCGTATAGCGGTCGAGGAACGCCGTCATTGCTTGCTACAGCCGGGCAGCGCTGCGATGGAGGTGCCCGGTGGCTAACAACTGTCTCGGGGTTGGTAGGACAGACGTCCTGAGAAAACACTCCTAAATAATGTCGTTGGGGCCCCGACCCCGTGAAATAATGAGACCGGCTAAAATCACGTCCTGGACGGGCCTGTCTCACTTGGTAGGCCGGATTGTAGAAGCTGGTTTATATCAAGTCAATACTAGCACTATCGTGCGTTATAACTTTTATGTCTAACGTTTTCTGACTGACTCATCAATTCTTTGGCAAATCAACTACTTGCCGTCGATTGTTAGCCAAGCTCAAAAGATGTAAAAAAGAATGAAAAAATAGATGAACTATTCGGATTTGCGAGATTTTATTGCCAAGTTGCAAGGGATTGGCGAATTAAAGCGTATTTCGGTGCCCGTATCGCCGAACCTTGAGATGACTGAAATCTGCGACCGGACCCTCCGTGCCGCCGGGCCTGCTCTCCTATTTGAACAGCCGACCGGCTACAAGGTTCCCGTGCTCGGCAACCTGTTTGGCACACCGCAACGGGTGGCATTGGGCATGGGGGCCGATAACATTGCTGAGCTCAGGAAGATCGGCCACGTGCTGGCGCGCTTGAAGGAACCGGAGCCGCCCAAGGGCTTCAAGGACATCATGGACCTGGGCTCGCTCGTGAAGGCGGTTTGGGATATGTCGCCGAAGGAAGTGAAGGGCGCGCCCTGCCAGGAAATCGTCTGGGAGGGCAAGGACGTCGACCTCGGACGCCTGCCGATCCAGCATTGCTGGCCGGGCGACATCGCTCCCCTGATCACCTGGGGCCTCGTGATTACCAAGGGCCCGCACAAGAAGCGGCAGAACCTGGGCATCTACCGCCAGCAGGTGCTGGGGCCGAACAAGGTCATCATGCGCTGGCTGGCGCACCGCGGCGGCGCCCTCGATTTCCGTGAGCACTGCATCGCCAACCCTGGCAAGCCCTATCCGGTGGCGGTGGCGCTGGGCGCCGACCCGGCCACCATCCTGGGCGCGGTGACGCCGGTACCGGACACCCTGTCCGAATACCAGTTCGCCGGCCTGCTGCGCGGCCAGCGCACCGTGCTCACCAAGGCCATCGGCAGCGAGCTGCGGGTGCCTGCCGCCGCCGAGATCGTGCTGGAAGGGCATATCTATCCGGACCAGACGCATCCCACCGGCTTCGAGCATGCGCTGGAAGGCCCGTATGGCGACCACACCGGCTATTACAACGAGCAGGACTGGTTCCCGGTATTCACCATCGACCGCATCACCATGCGGCGCGACCCGATCTACCACTCGACCTATACCGGCAAACCGCCCGACGAGCCGGCCGTGCTGGGCGTGGCGCTGAACGAAGTCTTCATTCCCCTGCTGCAGAAGCAGTTCACCGAGATCACCGATTTCTATTTGCCGCCGGAAGGCTGCAGCTACCGGATGGCGGTGGTGCAGATGAAGAAGCAGTACGCCGGCCACGCCAAGCGCGTGATGTTCGGGGTCTGGAGTTTCCTGCGCCAGTTCATGTACACCAAGTTCATCGTCGTGGTGGACGAGGACGTCGACGTGCGCGACTGGAAGGAAGTGATCTGGGCCATCACGACCCGCGTCGATCCGACCCGCGACACGGTCCTGGTCGACAACACGCCGATCGACTACCTCGACTTCGCGTCCCCCATTAGTGGACTCGGCAGCAAGATGGGCATCGACGCCACCAACAAGTGGCCGGGCGAGACCAACCGCGAGTGGGGTACGCCTATCGTCATGGCGCCGGAGGTGAAGAAGCGGGTGGACGACATCTGGCAGCAGCTGGGGCTGTAAGGCCGGGGCAGGCATCCGCCGCGCATATGCCCTATATATATATATATGGCTTTGATCGCCGGTTTGCCCGCCGGCGCATGCTCGGTTATAATGATTGCTGGCGGGCCCCTGCGCATTGCGGCATGGTTTACCTGGTCAGGTCGGGAACGAAGCAGCCAAAGCCGTTCACCGCAAGTGCCGCAGATCAGGCTCGCCACCTCATTCAGAACGACAGCTGCCCCGGCAGCTGTTTTCGTTTGTGCCGTCGGTGTTCTTCAATCCGAATCGATTTCCGCTTCGAAGGGCCGCTCCGACAGCATCACCAGCGGGTTCTCCTTCAACAGGTCGCCGTCCAGCTTCAGCCTTACCTGGTTCTTCGCGTCGCTGGCATAGCGCCGCTCGCCGCCCTTGGCCTTGATGGTCAGCTGGGCCGGCTTGTCGAACTTGAAGATCACCGATTTCATGGTCGGCACGAACATGCTGAGGGCGCCGGCCACCTTGCCGATCGCCGCATTCGACTGCGGGACGGAGCCCATCACCGTGGCGTAATTCCATTGCGCGGCTTCGGGCAGGACGGCGCCGATGTCGAAGCTCAGGCTCATCTTTTCGCCGTTCGGCAGGCTGGTCCAGATTTTCGCGTCGTCCGCCAGCCACTGCGGATTCGGAACGATGCGCGCACGGCCGGCGGCGTCGAGCGGGAAGGGCGTGCGGCTGGCGCCGTCGACCACCACCAGCTTCGCGTCCGGCGGCGCGATGGCCTTGTTGACCGGGACCAGCCGGGCATACAGGATCACCTTGTCGCGCTCGCCGGCCGGCAGGGCGTAGAACTTGTCGGCCTTGACGGTCTCGACCAGCTTGCGGTACGGGATCCACTCGCGTTCGCCGGCGGCCTGGGCGGAAAGCGTGAGCGACAACAGCAGCGACGACGACAGTACAGCGGCGACAAGTGTTCTCATATTTTCCACATTGAAATAAAAACATCAGTGTAGGGGAATTCCCGATGAGCGTCTAATGTTGCCGCTCCTGCCCCGGTCTACGGTAAAATCCCGGTATGTCCTATCAAGTCCTCGCCCGCAAATACCGTCCCAGGAACTTCGAAACGCTGGTCGGCCAGGAGCACGTCGTCCGTGCCCTGACCCATGCGCTACGTACCGGACGCCTGCATCACGCCTATCTGTTCACCGGCACGCGCGGGGTGGGCAAGACGACGCTGTCGCGTATCCTGGCCAAGTCGCTCAACTGCGTCGGCCCGGACGGGCAGGGCGGGATCACGGCCGAGCCGTGCGGGGTCTGCGAACCCTGCCGCGCGATCGACGCCGGCCGCTTCGTCGACTATGTCGAGATGGACGCGGCATCGAACCGCGGCGTCGACGAGATGGCCCAGCTGCTGGAACAGGCGGTGTACGCGCCGAGCAATGCGCGCTTCAAGGTCTATATGATCGACGAGGTGCACATGCTCACCAACCACGCCTTCAATGCGATGCTGAAGACGCTCGAGGAACCGCCCGAGCACGTGAAATTCATCCTCGCGACCACCGACCCGCAAAAGATCCCGGTGACGGTGCTGTCGCGCTGCCTGCAGTTCAACCTGAAGCAGATGCCGCCGGGCCACATCGTCGGCCACCTGGAAAACATCCTCGGCCAGGAAGGCGTGACGTTCGAACAGCCGGCCCTGCGCCTGCTGGCCCAAGGCGCCCACGGCTCGATGCGCGATGCGCTGTCGCTGACCGACCAGGCGATCGCCTACGCCGCAGGCGCCGTCACCCTGGACGCCGTGCAGGGCATGCTGGGTGCGCTCGACCAGTCCTACCTGGTGCGCCTGCTGGACGCGCTGGCCAGACAGGATGGCGCCGACCTGATGGCGGTGGCCGACGAGATGGCCAGCCGCAGCCTGTCCTATAACGGCGCGCTGCAGGACCTCGGCACGCTGCTGCACCGCATCGCGCTGGCCCAGACCGTGCCGACCGCGGTGCCGGAAGATCTGCCGGAGCTTGGCGACATCCAGCGCCTGGCGACCGTCTTCGATCCGCAGGAAGTGCAGCTTTTCTACCAGATCGCGGTGCACGGCCGTAACGAGATCGGCCTGGCGCCGGACGAGTACGCCGGCTTCACCATGACCCTGCTGCGCATGCTTGCCTTCCGCCCGGGACAGGGCGGGGCCGAGCAGGTGGCCAGCCCGGCGCCGGCCGCGATCGCGCGCGCGATGCCGCAGGCCCAGGC
>NZ_JBFTMX010000013.1:0-119238 GCF_056397205.1 Massilia sp. 05N420 | reverse complement strand
AGTACCGGGGCCGGCGCCGGCGCGCCGGTCACGGGCGCGGGGGCGACCTCGACGACGGTCGCGCCGCCGGCCGGCAGGGTCTCCGCCAAGGGTTCGGCGGCGCCTGTCCTTCCGGGCGCTGGGAGCGCCGGGGCAGGCGGCGCGGCGACGGCGGCGGCCGACTTGCCCTCCGCGCCGGCACCGGCCAGCGCGGCAGCGGTCGGGGAGGGCGCGCCGCCATCCCCCGCCAGCCAGGCCAGCGTGCCGACCAAGCCGACCACCAGCACGCCGGCGGTCCCGTACCAGAACAGGGCCGGCATGCGCCGCAGGCCGCGCAGCATGCGCTGCGGCAGTCCGGCTGACTCGTGGCGGTCGAGCATGGCGAGAATATTGATCTCGTTCGCCGAGCGCCGCGTCGAGGACATCAGGTTCGGACGCCGCGAGCCGGATTGATCTTCATCTGTAGGGCGCACCGTGTACCTCCTAAGATTGGACACCAATGCCAATTAGAAACAAACCGGAGAAGCGGATGCTGATCTTCCAGGTCTTCGACAAGGGCGTGCTGGACGATGCCGAAGGCCGCCAGATCGACTTCCGCAACACCATCATCATCCTGACCTCGAACGCGGCCTCCCCGCAGATCATGCAGGCCTGCCTGAACAAGCCGGCGGCCGAGCGCCCGACGCCGGAGCAGTTGTCGGAACTGATCCGGCCCGGCCTGATGAAGCACTTCAAGCCGGCCTTCCTCGGGCGCCTGACGGTGGTGCCGTTCTATCCGATCGACGACGAGGTCCTGGCCAACATCATCCGCCTCAAGCTGGAGCGCATCAAGGCGCGGGTGGCCGCCAACCACAACGCCAGCTTCCAGTACGACGAGGCGCTGGTGGCCGCCGTGCTGGCGCGCTGCACCGAGGTCGACTCCGGTGCGCGCAACGTCGACACCATCCTGAACGGCACGCTGCTGCCGGAGATCGCCGACAACGTGCTGGCGGCGATGGCGGCCGGCGGCGGTGTCAAGGCGATCAAGGTCGGCGCCACCAGGGGCGGCAAGATCAAGTACGCCGTCGAACCGGCTTGAGGAGGATGGCATGCTGAACATGGAAATGCTGCTAGCGCCGGTGAGCGAGGGCCGGCCCTGCGGCGAGGACCTGGCCTTTTCGCGCGAGATCGACGACATCGTGCGCGCGCGCCAGGCCGACGACCCGTCGATCGAGCAGGGCGCCTGGGTCACCGAGCTGAAGGAGGCCGACTGGAAGTTCGTTGCCAAGCAGTGCGCCCAGCTGATCGAAAAGCGCAGCAAGGACTTGCAGCTGGCGGTCTGGCTGGCCGAGGCCGAGGCCCGCACCAGCGGCCTGGGCGGCCTGGCCGACAGCCTGGTCCTGATCGCGGCCCTGTGCGACCGCTACTGGGACGGCATGTATCCGCTGCCCGACGAGGACGGCCACGAGCGGCGCATCGGCAACCTGTCCTGGATGGCGGCGCGCATCGCGCCGCTGCTGCGCGAGATCCCGCTGACCGAGGGCCAGGGCGGCCAGCCCGGCCATGCGCTGCGCGATTTCGACGTCGCCCGCATGCACGGCGGCGACGAGCTGGCCAGGCTGGAGGCGGCCAGGGCGCGCACCGGCCCCGCCTTCTACGGGGCGCTGCTGCGCGACTGCGAGCACTGCGCCGGGGCGCTCGAGCGGATCGAGCATAGCGTCGACGCGCGCCTGGGCGTGGACGGACCGAGCTTCAGCGCCGCCAAGTCCGGCCTGCAGAGCGTGATGCTGTTCGTGAAGCCGATGGCGAAGGAGGGCGGGGCGGCGCCGTCGGCCGCAAAACCGGCGGCGTCCGTTGCGCCGGCCCCGGGCTCAGCCTTGATACCGGCACCGGCGCCGGCGGAGCAAGCCCTGGGCGGGCCGCTGCAATCGCGCGCCCAGGCCCTGGCCCAGCTGCGCGAGGTGGCCGAGTTCTTCCGCCGCACCGAGCCGCACAGCCCGGTCGCCTACCTGGCGGACAAGGCCGCGCACTGGGGCGAACAGCCCCTGCACGTGTGGCTGCGGTCGGTGGTGAAGGACGATGCCTCCTTCGCCCACATCGAGGAGATGCTGGGCGTCGCGCCGCAGCCGAAGGGCTGACGGCGCGAAAGGAGCGGGACTCAGGTCTTCGGGGCCTGGCCGGAAGCGGCGGCCAGTTGCGCGGTGGCGCGTGAAACCTGCTCCTCGACGCGGCGCATGGCCTCGCGGGTCGACATGGTCACCTGTTCATAGCCCTTGAAGGCGTTGTCGATCGCGGCCTTGATGATCTCGACCGCGTTTTCCTGGCCCGGCTTGACGTTCTGGGTGACGTCGTAGATCAGCGCCGACAGGGTATTCTTCGCTTCGACCAGGTGGGTATCGGCGGCCTGCTGGAAGTCGTTCTGGATGTCGGCGACGATCTGGCGCAGCTGTTCGCCATAGGCCTGGGCGTTCTGCATGCCCGGCTGCAGGCGCGCCTGCAGGTTGTCGACGGCCGTCTTCGGATCGCTGGCCTGGCTCATCTGGCGGCCGGCGGCCAGCGCGTTGTCCATCGAATTCTTGGCGGTGGCCATGTTCAGCGCCACCACCTGTTCGACGCCCTGCACGGCCTTGCTGGCCAGGGCATTGAAGGTCTCTACCTGCAGATCGAACAGGGTCTTGGTGGCGTTGGCGAATTGTTCGGGGTTCGTGAACATCGGTATCTCCTCGGTTGGTTTTCCTGCGGCGTACTCAATGTTTTGCTTTTTACATTATTTCTCGGTCTTGCGTATTTCGCAACGTGCGTCGCGGTAAGGCCCGGCGAACTGCTCCCAGCCCGGGCCGAGCGGCGTCTGCGAGCAGGCCAGGGCGCCGGTGCTCTTGCTGCGCCACTGGTACCAGGGCGCAGGGGCGGCGTTCAGGACGGCGGGGCTGGCCAGGGCCAGGCCAAGCAGGATAATGAGCGTCTTCGACATATGCCGAGCTTGACCTGACCGGCGCCTCAAGTCAAGCATGGAAGCGGCGCTTGACCTTCCCACGATGGGAAGGTGTATTCTGTGGCAAACATGGGAGGAGGCGAGATGTTGAATATCGGCGAAGCGGCGCAGGCATCGGGCGTATCGGCCAAGATGATCCGCCATTATGAATCGATCGGCCTGCTGCCGGCGGCAAAGCGCACGGCCTCCGGCTACCGCGTCTACGGCGAGCAGGAAATCCGCATGCTGCAGTTCATCCACCGCGGACGCGAACTCGGCTTCCCGCTGGAGAAGATCGCCGAGCTGCTGGCCCTGTGGCGCGACCAAGGCCGCGCGAGCGCCGACGTGCGCGTCCTGGCCCGGCAGCACATAGCCGAACTGAATCGCAAGATCGAGGAGCTGCAGGCGATGAAACGCACCCTCGAGACGCTGGCCCACTCCTGCCACGGCGACCAGCGCTCGGACTGCCCGATCCTGGACGACCTGGCGACCCACTGAGCAGCCACTGCGGGGCGGCCGATGCGCATCCAGACCCTGCTGCTGGCGCTGTTCGTCCCGCTGTTGGTCCTGATCCTGCTTGGTGCCGCCGCGAGCTGGCTGGCCGGGTCCTCGCTGGTCCTGTGCCGCGATTGCCCGCCGGTCGATGCGGTGGTGCGCGAATCGATGTATCCGACCATCGAGGAAGCGCTCGAGGATAGGCTGCGCATGCGCCTCGGCCCGTTCGGCAGGCCGCTCGCGAACCTCCTGCTGTGGCAGCTGCCGCTGCGGCTGGACATCGCTCCGGCCAGCTGCATCCGATCGCGCGGCTGCCCGGGCTGAAGGCGCCGGTGCTGATCGCCGCCGGCAGCGCCGACCGCCATACGACCCTGCCCGAAACCATGCGCCTGTTCGCCGCCGCGCGCGAGCCGAAATCGCTGTGGGTGGTGGAGGGTGCGGAACACGTCGACCTGCATGAATACGCGCCGGCCGAGTACGAGCGACGCATCGGTGGCTTCCTTGCCCACCATCTGGCGGGGCAGGCGCTGGCCAGTCCCTGAACGCCACAACGCAAAACGCCGCAATCCTTTTGCAAAGATTGCGGCGTTTTGCGCCGGTATTCCGGGAGCCTTCTTGAAGGCCGGGTAGCATTTGGTGCCCACGGAGGGACTCGAACCCCCACACCTCGCGGCACATGGACCTGAACCATGCGCGTCTACCAATTCCGCCACGTGGGCATGTCAAACAACMGGTACAACGGTACARCCAACAACAAGGTAGCWTTTGGTGCCCACGGAGGGACTCGAACCCCCACACCTCGCGGCACATGGACCTGAACCATGCGCGTCTACCAATTCCGCCRCGTGGGCATAACAACCACCATGAATCCTGCAAGACCGGCTTTGGTGCCCACGGAGGGACTCGAACCCCCACACCTCGCGGCACATGGACCTGAACCATGCGCGTCTACCAATTCCGCCACGTGGGCCGGGTCTTGCAATCATCGCTCGACGTTGCCGTCGAATTCCGCTACGATATCAGGCTTTGCCGATTTGCGCTAGACCAACTTTCGTTTGGCTTTTGCGCCGACCGCATCCTTCGCAGCAGCTTCGCTTTCGGCTGTGCCGTTTGCGAAGAGAGCGAAAGTATAGCGGATGAATGGCAAAAGTCAAAGTCCCCTCGGCAGGATTCCGCAGCACGCTTGGAAGGGCGGCGTTAGGCGAATCCCCCGGTCCTCCGTTACACTACGCCTGTCAAGGTGTCAATCCAACCAATATTGCGCCGCTTGCAATGCAAGCGGCGCGTTACACAGGCTCAACAAGAATAGAAGACGATTTGAAGCACCCAACCTATACCATTCCAAGCCGCGAGGAGATTCTCGGCGTTTTCCGCGATGCCAAGGGGCCGCTCGACAGCGGCGCACTGGCACGTGCCCTGCAAGTCGATCCCGAAGCGGAAGGCGTGCTCACGCGCCGCTTGAATGCGATGGAGCGTGACGGCCAGATCCGCGCCAATCCCGCCGGCCAGTACGCACTGACGGACCATTCGAGCTTCATCTCCGGCCGCATCAGCGCCCACCGCGATGGCTTCGGCTTCGTGATCCCCGATGAACCCGGCGACGACCTCTTCCTGCCCGATAAGGAAATGCAGAAGGTCCTGCACGGCGACAAGGTGCTGGCGCGCGTGGTCGGCACCGACCGCCGCGGCCGCCCCGAAGGCACGATCGTCGAAGTCACCGAGCGCGCGAATACCCACATCATCGGCCGCCTGCTGCAGGAGAACGGTGTGTGGATCGTCGCCCCCGAAGACAAGCGCATCTCCCAGGATATCCTGGTGGACGGCTCGCCGGGCAAGGCGAAATCGGGACAGGTGGTCAGCGTCGAACTGGTCGAGCAGCCTTCGCGCTTCCGCCAGCCGATCGGCCGCGTGGTCGAGGTGCTGGGCGAGCTCGACGACCCCGGCATGGAGATCGAGATCGCGGTGCGCAAGTTCGGCGTGCCGCACGTGTTTTCGCCGGCCGCGCTGAAGCAGGCCAACAAGCTGCCGAACGAAGTGCGCGACAGCGACCTTCTAGAGCGGGTCGACCTGCGCGACGTGCCGCTGGTGACCATCGACGGCGAAGACGCGCGCGACTTCGACGACGCCGTCTACTGCGAACCGGTCAAGATCGGCGCTACCCGCGGCTACCGCCTGCTGGTGGCGATCGCCGACGTCAGCCACTACGTGCGGCCGGGCGACGGACTCGACGGCGACGCGATCGAGCGCTCGACCTCGGTCTACTTCCCGCGCCGCGTGATTCCGATGCTGCCGGAGAAGCTGTCGAACGGCCTGTGCTCGCTGAACCCGGCCGTCGACCGCCTCTGCCTGGTGTGCGACATGGTCGTGACAAGCCAAGGCGAAGTCACGGCCTACCAGTTCTACCCGGCCGTGATGCACTCGGCGGCGCGCCTGACCTATAACGAGGTCGCCGCCATCCTCGGCAACACGAAAGGGCCGGAAGCCGGCCGCCGTCCCGGCATCGTGCCGCACCTGTTGAATTTGAACGAGGTGTTCCGCGCGCTGCTGCAGCAACGCCAGGCGCGCGGCGCGATCGACTTCGAGACCACCGAGACCTATATCGTCTGCAATGCGATGGGCAAGATCGAAAAGATCATCCCGCGCACCCGCAACGACGCGCACCGCCTCATCGAAGAGTGCATGCTGGCGGCAAACGTCTGCGCGGCCGACTTCCTGATCCGCCACGACCAGCCGAGCACCTTCCGCATCCACGCGGTGCCGACCGAGGAAAAGCTGAACCAGCTGCGCACCTTCCTGAAGCAGGTCGGCCTGAACCTGGGTGGCGGCAACAAGCCGGAAGCCCGCGACTACGCCGAGCTGATGCAGAAGATCAAGGAGCGTCCGGACGCGACCCTGCTGCAGACCATGCTGCTGCGCTCGATGCAGCAGGCGGTCTACAGCCCGGACAACGTCGGCCACTTCGGCCTGGCGTATGAGCACTATGCCCACTTTACCAGCCCGATCCGCCGCTATCCCGACCTGTTGACCCACCGTGCGATCAAGGCTGTCCTGCAGGGCAAGAGGTACGAGCCGACCGGCATCGACCTGTCCAAGCTGAACACCACGGTGTCGAACGCGACCCGCAAGCAGCAGGCCAAGGACAAGGCCGCCGGCACGCAGAAGGATCCGAAGGACCTGACGGTCTGGGACGCGCTGGGCGTGCACTGCTCGGCCAACGAGCGCCGCGCCGACGAAGCCTCGCGCGACGTCGAAAACTGGCTCAAGTGCTACTACATGAAGGACCGCCTGGGCGAGGAATTTACCGGCGTGATCTCGGGCGTGACCCCGTTCGGCATCTTCGTGCAGCTCGACGAGCTGTTCGTCGAGGGCCTGGTGCACGTGAGCGGCCTGGGCCAGGACTATTTCGAGTACGACGAAGCCCGCCACGAGCTGCGCGGCAAGAACAGCGGCCAGGTGTTCGCGCTGACCGGCCAGGTGACCGTGCAGGTGGCGCGCGTCGACCTCGAGGCGCGCAAGATCGACCTGGTGCTGGCCGAGACCAAGGCCGCGAAAGAGGTGCCGGCGCCGCTGGAGCGGGCCCGCAGCGCCGCGCTGGAAGCCCTGGAGCCGAAGCCGCCGCGCCGCAGGAAGGCAAAGCAAGCCGCGACCTCGGCAAGCGCAGGCGCGGTGCCGGCTTCGCCGCAGCAGGTGCACGGCATGAAGGGCGATCCGCCGGTGCCGCCGGATTTCAGCGCCAGCGACGAGAGCGAGGACGACATCGTCTTCGTGCCGCCGACGCGCCGGAACGCCAGCCGCGCRCCGAAGAAAGCGGCTGACAAGCCGGTTGCGAAGCCGACTGCAAAGCCGGCCGCAAAGAAGGCCGCAGCAAAACAGAGCGCTCCCCGCAAGAGCGCCGCCAAGGCCCCCAAGGCCACGTCCAAAACCAGTAAAAAGAAGTAAGCATCAATGAAAAATAAAATGATTTTCGGCTTCCACGCGGTCACTTCGCGGCTGCGCCACGAAGCCCAATCGGTGGAAGAGATCTTCGTCGACGCCGGCCGCAACGACCGCCGCATGACCGACCTGATCGCCCACGCCAAGCAGCACGGCGTGCGCGTGATGCCGGTCGATGCCGAGCGCCTCGACAAGATCGTCGGCACCCGCCGCCACCAGGGCGTGATCGCCTTCGCCAGCCAGCTCTCGCTGGCGCGCAACCTGGACGAGCTGCTGGATGCGGTGGAAGGCCCGCCGCTGCTGCTGATCCTGGACGGCATCACCGACCCGCACAACCTGGGCGCCTGCCTGCGCGTGGCCGACGGCGTCGGTGCGCATGCCGTGATCGCGCCGAAGGACCGCTCGGTGGGCCTGAACGCCACCGCGGCCAAGGTCGCCAGCGGCGCCGCCGAAACCGTGCCTTACATCACCGTGACCAACCTGGCGCGCACCATGCGCGACCTGAAGGACCGCGGCGTCTGGATGATCGGTACCTCGGACGACGCCGACAAGGGTCTGTACGAAGGCGACTTCACCGGCCCGACCGCGCTGGTCATGGGTTCGGAAGGCGAGGGCATGCGCCGCCTGACCCGCGAAACCTGCGACGTGCTGGTCAGCATCCCGATGTTCGGCTCGGTCGAGAGCCTGAACGTCTCGGTCGCCTCGGGCGTCTGCCTGTACGAGGCGCGCCGCCAGCGCCTGGCGCTGGAAGCCAAGCAATAAGCGCACCCGTCGTTCCCGCTTTCGCGGGAAGTCGTTTCCGGCAATGCCGGGAACGACGAGGCGGCTGGAATCACCCCGCCATCAGCAAACACCGCCTGGATAGGCTACCATTCGGCCTATGTTTTTTTCAAAGCTGCGCGAAGACATCCAGAGCATCATCGAACGTGACCCGGCCGCCCGCAACGGCTGGGAGGTGCTCACCTGCTACCCCGGCCTGCATGCGGTCGTCATGCACCGCTGGGCGCATGCCTGCTGGCAGGCCGGCCTGAAGTGGCTCGGCCGTTTCATCTCCTACATCGCCCGCATCATTACCGGTATCGAGATCCACCCCGGCGCAACCATCGGCCGCCGGGTCTTCATCGACCACGGCTTCGGCGTGGTGATCGGCGAAACCGCCGTGGTCGGCGACGACTGCACCATCTACCAGGGCGTCACGCTCGGCGGCACCACCCTGGTGGCCGGCACCAAGCGCCACCCGACGCTCGAGCGCGGGGTGATCGTCGGCGCCGGCGCCCAGGTGCTGGGTGCCTTCACGGTGGGCGAGTACGCGAAGATCGGCTCGAACGCGGTGGTGGTCAAGCCGGTGCCCGGCGGCGCCACCGCGGTCGGCAACCCGGCCCACATCGTGCGCAAGGAAGATCAGGTAAGGAGCGCGCAGATGTTCGCGGCCTATGGCGTCACCCCGAACGGCGACGATCCGCTGTCGAAGGCCCTGCGCAACCTGATCAACCACGTGGCCCAGCAGGACGAACAGATCGAGCGCCTGTGCTCGACCATCAAGGCGGCCGGCATTTCCTGCGCCGGCATTGCAGAGAACGACAAGCTCGACCAGGCGCAGTTGAATCGCCTGGTCGAATGAGCAACTGAAACTACTCGAATGAGCAGATGAGCAGATGAGCGAAAACAGCGACATCCCCGGCAGCTTCGACCCCGCATCCGACCTGGACCCCAACGAAATCCGCGTACTGGCCGTGCTTGCCGAGAAAGAAGCGCTCACGCCCGACAACTACCCGATGTCGCTGAACGCGGTGATGAACGGCTGTAACCAGCTGTCCAGCCGCGATCCGGTCATGCAGCTGTCCGAGGACGTGGTCCACGACACCCTGCAGCGCCTCATGCAGCGCAAGCTGGTGGGCAGCATGTCCCAGGCCGGCGCGCGCGTGGTCAAGTACGAGCACCGCATGCGCGTCAAGTGGTCGCTGGAGCAGGACAAGCTGGCCGTGCTGACCGTGCTGATGCTGCGCGGCCTGCAGACCGCCGGCGAAATCCGCACCCGCAGCGGCCGCCTGCACGAGTTCAAGTCGGTGCCCGAGGCGGAGAGCGCGCTGCAGTTCCTGATCGATAAATACCCGCCGCTGGTGGCGCGCCTGGAGCGTGCGCCCGGCACCAAGGAACCGCGCTACGGCCAGCTGCTGGGCGGCGAGATCGACGTCGCGCAAGCGGATGCGGGCGGCGCCCCGGCCTCCTCCAGCGCGGCGTCCGGCGGCCGCATCGGCCAGCTGGAGCAGGAAGTGGCGGCGCTGCGCGGCGAGATCGACGAACTCAAGGCGCAGTTCGCCGCCTTCCGCCAGCAGTTCGAGTAAGGCCGGACCTTACGGCGCCGTTTCCTTCGCGGCCGGCGCCGGCTCCGCCGCCTGGGCCAGCTGCGCGGGTTCCGCCGGTGGCGCGAATTCCAGCTCGACGAGCGCGTCATTGCTCCAGCTGGTGTCGCCGATCGGCAGCTTGAAGCGCTTGCCTTCGATCTTCAGCGCCATGCTGCGCTCGCCGTCGCGCAGGGTGGCCGCGCTCAGCTTTGCCGGCGCGTCGTGCGACCAGGTGCGGTCGCCGCCCTTCGGCGTTTCGCCCTTGAACCACGAGCACCAGTCGGTGGTCAGCATGAAGCCGTTGATCAAGCCGTTCACCCAGAACGGAATCTCTTCCTTGGCGATCGCGATCTTGACCTGGCAATCGAGGCGGACGTCGCCCATCCGGTACCGGTTGTCGGCCAGTCCCGGGCTGCGCACCCAGGTCTGGAAGCGGGCCTGGCGCTTCTTCCGGTTGAGGACCATCTCGGCCTTGGCGTCATACGCCGCCTCGCTGCGCGGCACCGTAAAGCGCAGGTCCTGGTCGAGGCTCAGCGGAATCGAGAACTCGTCGGCGGCGATGCGCGCCACCAGCGGTTCGTCGCCCAGCACCTTGCCGCTGCGCGCCTCGACCTGGAAGCGCAGCTGCGGCACGTTCGGCGCCAGCGCGTGCAGTTCGTCGAACTTGTCCAGTCCGGCCACCACGGCGCGGTAGCTGTGCAGCTCGGGGTTCCTGATGGCGTTGACGTGGACGGTGCGCGTTTCGTCCTTGTCCGGTTCCGCCGCCCCGGCGGGGACGGCGGCGCAGACCAGCATGGCGGGCAGCAGGAGGATGGCGGAACGCATCATCGCCTCAGCCCTCGTCGCGCCAGCGGCGCAGGCGGATCGCACCGAAGATCATGACCGCGCCGCACAGCGCACCGATCCAGGCCTGGGCGGTGGCGAGGGTCATCCACGAGGCTTCGAACAGGACCTGCACGTCCGGACCCTGGGCGTTCTGGTGCATGCCGGGCGGGATGCCGCCGGTGAAGCTGAACCAGATGCCGGGCACGATGCCGGTCAGCAGGCGGGCGACGATTTCCTGGGCCAGCGGCATGATGTTCAGCGGCGAGCCCGAGAAGTTCTCCAGCGTGTAGCTGATCCACTTCACCAGCAGCAGGGCGATCAGCGGTACGCCCACGGCCCACAGGAAGGGCTTGGTCCTGGCCCAGCACGACACCAGCAGCAGCCAGCCGATGGTCGGCAGTGCCCACACCACGTAGACCGGCAGCAGGGCGGCCAGGCGCAGCGGCTGCAGGTAGAGGTCCGGCTGGGTGAGGATGGTGCCGCCCAGGTGGACGCCGCCGATCGCCATGGCGACGCAGCCGATCAGGAGCAGGGCCAGCGAGGCGACCACGGCGAAGGCGATCGAGATCACCGGCGCCACGCACAGTGCGGTGATGGCCTTCGACAGCACCGTCATGCCGTCCGATACCGGCAGCGACTTCCAGAACAGGATGCTGCGGTCGCGGCGCTCGTCGTACAGCGCGCCCAGGCAGTAGAAGAACACGACGAAGGTCAGGATCAGGAACAGCGGCGAGCCGGCGGCGATGTACATGCCGCTCGCGACTTTCGCGACCATCGCGCGCGACTCGGCCGGCATTGCCGCGGCGAAGGCGCCGCTGCTCACGGCCTGGCCGTTGACGTGGACGATGCCGGGCGCGCCGTGCACGGCCATCCCGTAGACCATGGTGCCGCCGACCAGCAGCACCAGCAGCGCGGAGACGATTGCAGGCGCCCAGAACATCGAGCCCTTGTGCTCCCAGAACTCGCGGCGGAGCAGCCATTTCATGGTCATGGTGTTCATGCGTAGCTTCCTTTCATGGTCGCGACGAACAGGTCGGCGACGCTGGGATTGCGGGTTTCGCCGAGGGCGGCGAGCTGCTGGCGCGAGGCGCTGCCCGGCGCGGCCGAATCGAACAGCATCACGGCCTTGCCGAACACGGTGCGGCGGTCGATCGGCGACAGGGCGTTGGCGGCGCTGATCTTGTCGTGCGAGACCATCACCTCGACATAGCGCTCGCCGATCTCTTCCATCGAGGCGGCCAGCACGATCCTGCCTTCGCGGATGAACATCAGGTCGGTCAGGATGTGCTCGACTTCCTCGACCTGGTGGGTGGTGATGACGATGGTCTTGTGCTCGTCAAAATAATCTTCCAGCAGGTTCTGGTAGAACTGCTTGCGGTAGAGAATATCCAGGCCCAGGGTCGGCTCGTCCAGCACCAGCAGCTTGGCCTCGATCGCCATCACCAGGGCCAGGTGCAGCTGCACGATCATGCCCTTCGACATCTCCTTGACTTTCATCGACGGCTTCAGGGAAGTCGCGGCGATGTAGCGTTCGGCCTTGGCGCGGTTGAAGCGCGGGTGCACGCCTTGCACGAAGTCGATCGCATCCTTCACGCGCATCCAGCGCGGCAGGATGGCGACGTCGGCGATGAAGCAGACGTCCTGCATCAGGTCGTCGCGCTGGGTGCGCGGGTCGAAGCCCAGCACCGACAGTTCGCCGTCGAAGGGGATCAGGCCCAGGGCGGCCTTCAGGGTGGTGGTCTTGCCCGAACCGTTCGGGCCGATCAGGCCGACGATGCGGCCGGCGGGGATCTCGAAGTCGATGCCGTCGACGGCGACGCGCTTGCCGTAGCGCTTGGACAGGCCGCGGGCGGAGAGGACGGCGTTCATGCCCGGCCTCCGAGTTCGCTGCTCAGCAGCTCATCCACGTTCAGGCCGAGCAGGCGGATGCGCTCCAGCATCGCCGGCCATTCCTCGCGCAGGAAGCGCTCCCTTTCGCTTGCCAGCAGTTTTTCGCTGGCGCCTTCAGTGACATACATGCCGATCCCCCTTCTTTTTTCTACTAAGTTATCGTCGACCAGTTCCTGGTAAGCCTTCGAGACCGTGATCGGGTTCAGCTGGTACTCGGCGGCGATCTGCCGTACCGAGGGCAGCGGGTCGCCGGCCTTCAGCACGCCGTCGAGCATCATCCCGATCACCCGGTCCTTCAATTGCCGATAAATCGGCGCGTTGTCATTCCAGCCGATTGTCATTGCCGGCTCCTTGTTCTTGCGGTGCAGCCTGGACATCCATGCCTGCCTCCTCGTTGATGGGGCACTACTTCGGTGAGGTATTGAAGTGGTGTTGTAGTGAAGTATAACACCAGTTCGCAACGCGTCAAGACGGAATTTGAACGATGTCGTTCAGTCCGGATCGGGGGAGTTTAGATGGGCTGGCCGTCGAGGCCGTAGCGGGTGATGCGGCCGTGCGCATCGATCGCGATCCAGCCGCCGCGCGCCGGTTCGGCATCCAGTTCCCAGTCGGGCAGCACGTAGCGGCGCCGGCCGGTCGCCGGGTCTGTATGCAGGGCGGGGCGGTGGGTATGGCCGTGGATGATGATGTCGGCGCCGGTGGCGTCGTGCAGGGCGGACACCGCATCTGGTGTCACGTCCATGGTCTCGTAGGACTTCTCGCCATGGGCCTGGCGGCTGCCTTCGCGCAGGCCGGCGATGATGGCCTTGCGCTGCGCCAGCGGCATGGCCAGGAACTGCTGCTGCCAGGCCGGGTCGCGCACCTGGGCGCGGAAAGCCATGTATTCGAGGTCGCCGGTGCACTGCGCATCGCCGTGGACCAGGGCAACTTTCTCGCCCTTGAAGCTGGCCACATGGGGTTCGGCCAGCAGGCTCAGGCCGGCGGCGCGGGCGAAGTCCCGGCCGGCCAGGAAGTCGCGGTTGCCGGCCATCCAGTACACGGCCACGCCGGCGTCGGACAGGGCGCGCAGCGCGTCGGCGACGCGCTGGTGGAAGGGCGTGGAGATATCGTCGTCGCCGGCCCAGTATTCGAAGATGTCGCCGAGCAGGTAGAGCGATTCGGCATGAGACGCGTGCTCGGCCAGGAAGCGGAAGAAGGCCGCAAGCGTGTGCGGATGCGATTCCTGCAGGTGCAGGTCGGAAATGAAGAGCGCAAGCGTGCGCGCGGGACTGTTCATCGGATTAACGGTGGACGTGCCCCACGCGCCTTGCTTGAATAGACTACTTGATTAAACGATTTCGGCTTTCTCGATGATCACGGCTTCGGCCGGCACGTCCGAGTGCATGCCCGAGCGGCCGGTCTTGACGGTGTTGATCTGGTCAACCACGTCCTGGCCTTCGACGACCTTGCCGAACACGGCATAGCCCCAGCCGTCCTGGCCCGGGTAGTTCAGGAAGTCGTTGTTCTTGGTGTTGATGAAGAACTGGGCCGAGGCCGAGTGCGGGGCCATAGTGCGGGCCATCGCGATGGTGTACTTGTCGTTCTTCAGGCCGTTCTTGGCTTCGTTCTCGACGGTCTTGTCGGCCGGCTTCTGGCTCATGTTCGGCTCGAAACCGCCGCCCTGGATCATGAAGTCCTTGATCACGCGGTGGAAGATCGTGTTGGTGAAGTGACCCTGGTTGACGTATTCGACGAAGTTGGCAACGGTCTTCGGCGCTTTGGCGTCGTCGAGTTCGATCTTGATGTTGCCCTTGTTGGTGGTCATGAGTACGGTGGTCATGGTTTGTCCTGTGCCTTATTGTTAAGAGTTCCGTATTTTACTGCGCTTTGAGGATGGTCGCGGACTTGATCACGACCGGTGTCACCGGCACGTTCTCCATGCCGCGCACGTCGTCGACCAGCACGCCCTTGATCTTGTCGACGACTTCCTGTCCCTTCACGACCTTGCCGAACACCGTATAGCCGGAGCCGTTCATGTTCGGATAGTCGAGGCCGGGGTTGTCGACCACGTTGATGAAGAACTGCGAGGTGGCGGTGTCCGGGTTCGATTCGCGCGCCATCGCGACGGTATAGGCAGCGTTCGACAAGCCATTGTCCGATTCGTTCTTGACCGGCGGACGGGTCTTGCGGCCGTTCAGCTTGGCGTCCATGCCGCCGGTCTGGATCATGAAGCCGTCGATCACGCGGTGGAAGATCAGGTCCTTGTAGAATCCCGCCTTGACGTACTTGAGGAAGTTGTCGACCGTCTTCGGCGCTTTTTCCTGGTTCAGCTCCAGCACGATCTCGCCCATCGTGGTTTTCAGCGAGACCTGCGGGTCGGCCGCCCAGGCCGCCGTCGACAGCAGCAGGGCGCCGGCAGCGGCGGCCGCCATGCGGGCCAGGAGGCGGGTAGGGGACGGTTTCATGATGTGCATCGTGGCTTCCTCTCTGTGGGCAAACGCAAAGTGATGTCAAGACTTTTGCAGAAAAATAAACCTGTGGCATATGCGGCCAGACAGGATTTTATCAATGCTATACTTTGCGATGGACTGTTGATTTTATCAAAGTAACAGCGAAATCAAGTCCTGACGGTCGCGACTTGGGTCATCCCCGGCACGTTGCCTAGCTGCAAGTGCGTCCGAGCGTCAAGCTCCAACCATCCAGAACACCATCCGATGAGCCAACTAAAGATTTACAACACGCTCGCGCGTGACAAGCAGATATTCGTTCCCAAGCAACCCGGCAAGATCAACATGTACGTGTGCGGGATGACGGTCTACGATTACTGCCACGTCGGTCACGCCCGGATGATGATGGCTTTCGACGTCATCTACCGCTGGTTCAAGGCCTCGGGCTACGAGGTCAGGTATGTCCGCAACATCACCGACATCGACGACAAGATCATCAGGCGCGCCGTCGACAACGGCGAAACCATGTCCCAGCTGACCACCCGCTTCATCAAGGCGATGGACGAGGACACCGCCGCCCTCGGCATCCTGCCGCCGGACTTCGCGCCGCGCGCCACCGAGCACGTGCCGCACATGCTGGCGATTATCGAGAAGCTGGAAGAAAAGGGCCTGGCCTACCAGGGCGAGGACGGCGACGTCAACTACGCCGTGCGCGAATTCCCCGGCTACGGCAAGCTGTCCGGCAAGTCGCTGGACGACCTGCGCGCCGGCGAGCGCGTCGACGTCAATACCGGCAAGCGCGATCCGCTCGACTTCGTGCTGTGGAAGGCCGGCAAGGAATCCGAACCGGCGGAAGCCAAGTGGGATTCCAAATGGGGCATCGGCCGCCCGGGCTGGCACATCGAATGCTCGGCCATGTCCTGCGCGCTGCTGGGCGAACATTTCGACATCCACGGCGGCGGCGCCGACCTGCAATTCCCGCACCACGAGAACGAGATCGCCCAGTCGGAAGGCGCTTTCGGCCCGCCGATGGCGAACTACTGGGTCCACAACGGCTTCGTGCGCGTCGATAACGAGAAGATGTCCAAGTCGCTGGGCAATTTCTTCACGATCCGCGACGTGCTCAAGAAATACGATGCCGAAGTGATCCGCTTCTTCATCCTGCGCGCCCACTACCGCAGCCCGCTGAATTACTCGGACGTCCACATCGACGATGCCAGGGGCGCGCTGACCCGCCTGTACACGGCCCTGGCGGACGTGGACCTCGGCGGCGAGAAGGTCGAGGTCGACTGGGAAGAGGCGCATGCGCTCCGTTTCCGCGAAGCGATGGACGACGATTTCAATACCCCGCTGGCGGTAGCCGAGCTGTTCGACCTGGCTTCGGAAGTGAATCGCAGCAAATCGGTCAAGGATGCGCGCCAGCTGAAGGCACTCGCCGCCGTGCTCGGTCTGCTCGAACGCTCGCCCCAGGAATTCCTGCGCGCCGGCACCCCGGGCGAAGGCGGCATGGATGAAGCCGCGATCATGGAGGCCATCGCCCGCCGCGCCGCCGCCAAGAAGGCGCGCAACTTCCTTGATGCCGACGCCATCCGCGCCGAGCTGACGGCCGCCGGCATCGTGCTCGAAGACAAGCCCGACGGCACGACCAACTGGCGCCGCGCCTGAGCGGCACGATCCGGAATGGCACTTTCCAAGGACCTCATGGGCTCGGCATCGACATTGCCCGACGTCCCGCCTTACTGGGCGGAGGCGAAGGCCGAGCTCATGCAGCGGGACCGCATCATGAACAAGCTGATCCCGCAGTTCGGCGACATGCACCTGCGCGGCCATCCGGACCCGTTCACGACCCTGGCCCGCTCGATCGTCGGCCAGCAGGTCACGGTCAAGGCGGCGGAAGGCGCCTGGCTCAAGCTGCGCGAACTGTGTCCGAAGATGACGCCCGCCCAGGTGATCAAGGCCGGCTTTGATCCCTTGTCCGCCTGCGGACTCTCGAAACGCAAGACCGAATATATCCTCGACCTGGCCGACCATTTCAAGGCCAAGCGGGTCCATGCCGACCTGTGGTCGCAGATGGATGACGAGGCGGTGATCGCCGAGCTGGTCCGTATCCGCGGCATCACCCGCTGGACAGCGGAGATGTTTTTGATATTTAATCTGCTCAGGCCGAACGTCCTCCCGCTCGACGACGCCGGCCTGATCCAGGGCATCAGCCAGAATTATTTTTCGGGCGAACCCGTATCGCGCAGCGATGCGCGCGAAGTGGCGGCCAACTGGGAACCCTGGCGGACCGTTGCCACTTGGTATTTATGGCGCAGTTTGGACCCGATTTCCGGATAATTTCCGGTTAGAATAGCGCCCTTGCCGCCGCAGCACCGGTCGATCCCGGTCGCGGCCACGAACAACCCGGAGGTACAATGAGTAAAACAACTTTCCTCAGTTTTGAACAGCCGATCGCCGAGCTCGATTCCAAAATTGAAGAGCTGCGTTTCGTGCAGGACGATTCGGCTGTCGACATCTCGGAAGAGATCGACCGCCTGGCCAAGAAGAGCCAGCAACTGACGAAAGACATCTACGCCAAGCTGACGCCATGGCAGGTTTCCCAGATCGCGCGCCACCCGCAACGTCCGTATACGATGGACTACGTGAACGCGATCTTCACCGATTTCCATGAGCTGCACGGCGACCGTACCTTCGCGGACGACCAGTCCATCATCGGCGGCCTGGCCCGTTTCAACGGCCAGGCCTGCATGGTGATCGGCCACCAGAAGGGCCGCGACACCAAGGAACGCGCGATGCGCAACTTCGGCATGCCGCGTCCGGAAGGCTATCGCAAGGCGATGCGCCTGATGAAGCTGGCCGAGAAATTCAACCTGCCGATCTTCACCTTCGTCGACACGCCGGGCGCCTTCCCGGGCATCGACGCCGAAGAGCGCGGCCAGTCCGAAGCGATCGGCCATAACCTGTACGTCATGGCCGAGCTGAAAGTGCCGCTGATCGCCACCATCATCGGCGAAGGCGGTTCGGGCGGCGCGCTGGCGATCGCCGTCGGCGACGCCGTGCTGATGCTGCAGTACGCGACCTATTCGGTGATCTCGCCGGAAGGCTGCGCCTCGATCCTGTGGAAGACCTCGGAGCGCGCGGCCGACGCCGCCGACGCCCTCGGTCTGACCGCCCACCGCCTGAAGGCCATCGGCCTGATCGACAAGATCGTCAGCGAACCGCTGGGCGGCGCCCATCGCGACCCGGCCGCCATGGCCCAGGGCCTGAAGCGCGCGCTGGCCGACACCCTGCGCCAGTTCCAGGGCATGAAGACCAAGGATCTGCTGGAAGCCCGTCACGCGAAGCTGATGGCTTACGGTAAATTCAAGGAAACCCTGCCGCGCGAAGAGTGAGCTCCCGTAAGAACGGACCGGATGACGACGCCGGTCCGGCCGCCCTTGCCGCGGCATCCTTTGCGCAGGCTTTCGCTCAGTTACGCGATGAGCTGCGTGCAGAACATTCCCCATCCTCCATCGCGGTCGCCCTCAGCGGCGGCCTCGATTCCATGGTCCTGCTGCATCTGGCGCACCAAGCCGCCAGTGCCGCCGGCCTGCCGCTGTTCGCCTTCCATGTCCACCACGGCCTGAGTCCGAACGCCGATGCCTGGCGCGCGCATTGCGCGGACGCGGCGGCAGCGCTGGGCGTGCCTTTCGACCATCGCGACGTCATGGTAGAGAAGGGCAGGAGCGGGCTGGAAGCAGCGGCCCGCAAACGGCGCTACGCGGCGCTGGGCGAGATGTGCCGCGCCCATGGCGTCGACCTGCTGCTGACCGCCCACCATCTCGACGACCAGGCCGAGACCGTGCTGCTGCAATTGATGCGCGGCTCCGGGCCGGCCGGCCTGTCCGGCATGGATGCATCCAACCGCGCACCAGGCCTGCTCGGCGACGAGCGGCTGGTGATGGCGCGTCCGCTGCTGGCGGTGGCGCGCGCCGAACTGGAAGCGTTTGCCGCGGCGCAGCAGATCGCCTGGGTCGAGGACGAATCCAACAGCGATCCGCGCTACGCCCGCAACGCGCTGCGCCACCAGGTGATGCCGGTGCTGGCCCAGGCCTTCCCGGGCTTCCAGCGCCGCATCGCCCGCAGCGGCGCCCATGCGCAGTCCGCCCAGCGCCTGCTGGACGAGCTGGCCGGGCAGGACCTGGCGGCCTGCCTGGTGGGCGAGGGCCTCGACCTGGCGCGCCTGCGCAACTTCAGCCGCGACCGCGTCAACAACCTGCTGCGCCACTGGTTCTCGGTGCGCCGCCTGGGCATGCCCTCGACCGCCTGGCTGGAGCAGATGGTGGGGCAGCTGCTGTCGGCGCGCGAGGATGCCCAACCGCTGGTGTCGCATCCGGAAGTCGATGCGCGCCGCTACCGCGACCGTCTCTACCTGGTGCCGAAGCAGAAGGATCTGGCCGGCCTGCGCGATCCCGACGACGAAGGCATCATCGTCAAGCATGCCCAGGCCTTCCGCTGGAACGGCGAGCCCAGCATCGCCTTCCCGGACTACGGCGGGGTGCTGCATTTCGATGTGGCCGATACCGGGCTCCAGCCGGACTGGCTGCGCGGCCGCCCGCTGGAGATCGACTTCCGCAAGGGCGGCGAGCGCCTGAAGCTGGCGCCGAACCGTCCGACCCGCGGCCTGAAGCAACTGTTCCAGGCGGCCAATGTGCCGGTGTGGGAGCGTTCGCGCCTGCCGATCGTCAGCACCGGCTTCGACCTGCTGTTCGCCGCCGGGCTGGGGATGGATTGCCGGCACGTCGAACAAGGGGAAGGGCGCATCGCCCTGCGCTGGCAAGCCCTGTGAAGGTGGCCGGAAAGCGCTAATATGCACTTTTTGCATTACCTTATTCCAATAAGGTATAGATTTCGCATTACCACGTATTGTGATTCTGCACCGCAGCATGTAGAGTTTAAGACCCCTTCTATTTTTACAAGCGGAAATCCCCACTGTCATGGCTTTAATAGTCCACAAATACGGCGGCACGTCGATGGGATCGACGGACCGCATCAAGAACGTCGCTGCGCGCGTCGCCAAATGGCACGACGCCGGCCACCAGATCGTCGTCGTCCCCTCCGCCATGTCGGGCGAAACCAATCGCCTGATCGGCCTGGCAAAAGAGATCATGGCGCAGCCGGATCCGCGCGAGCTGGACATGATCGCCTCGACCGGCGAGCAAGTGTCCGTCGGCCTGCTGGCGATGGCACTGCTGGCACGCGGCAAGGATGCGGTCTCGTACACCGGCTGGCAGGTGGGCATCAAGACCGACTCCGCCTTCACCAAGGCGCGCATCCAGTCGATCGACGATTCGCGCGTGCGCGGCGACCTCGAGGCCGGCAAGATCGTGATCATCACCGGCTTCCAGGGTGTGGACGACGAAGGCAATATCTCGACCCTGGGCCGCGGCGGCTCGGACACCTCGGCGGTGGCGATCGCGGCCGCGATGAAGGCCGACGAGTGCCTGATCTACACCGACGTCGACGGCGTCTACACCACCGACCCGCGCGTGGTGGACGAGGCGCGCCGCCTGCACAAGATCACCTTCGAGGAGATGCTGGAACTGGCCTCGCTGGGCTCGAAAGTGCTGCAGACCCGCTCCGTGGAATTCGCCGGCAACTACCGCGTCCCGACCCGCGTGCTGTCGTCGCTGACCGATCCCCTGATGCCGCTCGAAGAAGAAGCCATCTCGGGCACCCTGATTTCGTTTGAGGAAGAAAACAACATGGAACAAGCCGTCATCTCCGGCATCGCCTTCCACCGCGATGAAGCCAAAATCACCGTCCTGGGCGTCCCGGACAAGCCGGGCGTCGCTTACCACATCCTCGGACCCGTCTCGGACGCGAACATCGAGGTCGACATGATCATACAGAACGTGTCGGTAGACGGTAAAACGGACTTCACCTTCACGGTCTCGCGCAACGACTACCAGCGCGCCCTGGGCGTCCTTGAAGCGAACAAGGAAGAACTGGGCTTCACCCGCCTGCTGGGCGATGCGAAAGTGTCGAAGGTCTCGGCGGTCGGCGTCGGCATGCGCAGCCACGTCGGCGTCGCCTCGCAGATGTTCCGCACCCTGGCGGAAGAGGGCATCAACATCATGATGATCTCGACCTCCGAGATCAAGATTTCGGTCCTGATCGACGAAAAATACATGGAGCTGGCGGTACGCGCCCTGCATAAAGCGTTTGACTTGGAGAAAGCTTAACTTTTTCAAAAAAATTGGCCGTGCTTCCTTGACCAAATGAAGTGTGGCCATTAATATGCGTGCACTCAGCGACAACGAGCAACACTGTTAAGAGCTGACTGGAGGCGTGGCCGAGTGGCCGAAGGCACTTCCCTGCTAAGGAAGCATACGGGCTTAAACCTGTATCGTGGGTTCGAATCCCACCGCCTCCGCCAGGAACATCTGTTTTAGGGAAACCTTTAACATTCAGAGAACCCGCAAGTACTATGAGGCTTGCGGGTTTTTTGTTTTCTGAGCGTCAAGACCCCGGAGCAGTCCTTGCCGGTTCCAGAAAGCGGTTGTTCAACGCCCGCGTTAAGCTGTAGCTCGCTGGGGCCTCCAGCGAGCCGCCGGTTTGAGCGACTTGTCGGGCCTGCTCAGCCCGGCAGCTTTGCCGCAAGAACGTCAACCTTTTCGATTGACGGCGGCTTGGCAAATAACTCACCCGCTTTTTCCATGAGCGCGGCTGCGACTTTGCCGGAAAGATGAGCTTGCCGCCCGGCCTCATCTGGAAACGCGTCAAAGATGCCGAAGGTCGATGGCCCTAGGCGGATGCCGAACCAAGCTGTAGTAGCTGGCTCTGCCTGAACGAGGGGAAGACCACTTAACAGAAAGCTCTCTACGTCTTTCTCCTTACCCGGCTTGACTTCCAGACGAACGAATAACGCGAGTTTGACCATGACAATATCTCCCGTTGTTAAACAGAGCTCACTCACTCATTTTCCAGCGAGCCCAATGCAATGATGACCGGACCGCCGCCACTTGCGGCGAAGCCGTCTTCTTCACGTGGCCGAAAGCAGTCTACCAGCGAAGGACCGATACCGACCCGAAGCGCTTCGGGTCAATCAGATGTTTGATAACGCGCGGATCATTCCGAGCTATCGGACAGCTTGCAGGTAGAGGACTGTGGAATGGCCGGGACATTTGCATTCACGGTACTGTATGTCCTTACTGCGATCTGCCAAGATCGGCGCCCGACGGCAACGATTGCTTCCTGACAAGAAGTGCTGCCACCACATGCCTTGGATTTGCGACGCCGGCGATCGCCTGTCGTGCTTCCCCTACCTGGAGGACCGGGCGTCGCCGCGCATACGAGGGTGAGGCGCGTGGGAGAGGGTCAGGTATTTGAGGCTGAGGAAGGCGTAACAGATCACTGCGCAGGTCAGGCCGAGCAGGACGTAGCCGGTTCCAGGCAATAGCAGGGCAAACCCGGACAACACGAAGACGACCAAGGTGTTGACGACCAGCTGGGGACGCAGCTCGGGCCGCTCCATGAAATAGGCATACTGCTTGCCGATGAAAAAGCAGACGGCGCCGATGACCGACAGTACCCGGAAATCGGATAGCGCCATATCGTCGAGGATCGCGTGGCGGATCAGGCTGGCCAGGATCGACAGGCCGATGAAGACGAAAAAGTGCGAGTACAGGACCGAATGGCCGGTCGTGAGCTTTTGCTTGGTCAGCAGGTGAAAACTGTCGAAATAGACCCACCAGATACTCGATATCATCACGAAGCCGGTGGCTGCGCTCAGCAGTCTCTCCGCAGTCCAGCTGATGTTGGCGAGCCCGATGGACAGGCTGCTGACGGACTCTCCCAGTATGATGATCGTGAGCAGGCCCACCCGCTCGATCAGGTGTTCGGTATGTACCGGGATGACCTGGAGCCGGCGCTGCAGAAAAAAGATGAACGCAAGCAGATCGAACAGTATTCCAAGGTAAAACACGACATATTGCCGAGGCGCCGGAAACAGGATCGACGCGAGGCTGATGGTGGTGCCGGCGACGATCACCCAGCTGACTGCCCTTGTCAGTTCCACGCTTTCCTTGTGCCGGTGTTGCGACACGAAATACATCGCCGCAATGATGTATTTCGAACCGGCGTAGCAGATGATGATGGCCTCGACGCTGAACAGGAATCGTTGTCCGATCAAGCCTGAAATGACGATCAGCAGGAACATGATGAGCAGGGTCGCCAGCCGATGCTTCCGGTCATCCGTGTCGAACCGGTTGGCATACATCGTGTGGCTGGCCCAGATCCACCACAGGGGTATGAAAATCAGAACGAATTTCCAGAACTGGAGCGGGTCGAGGTGACCCTCGTGCGTGTGGCTCAGGAGATGCGTTACGTCATCGATCGTCACCACAAAGATCAGGTCGAAAAAGCACTCGAGCCAGGTTGAATGGCGGTTGGGATCGAAATACTTTGTATTGTGCATAACGCCTCGGGGTCGAACCTGCGCCTGGTGCGCCATCCAGACTCTGCGCCTACCCAGGCAGCTTGTCCACCGTAACCGGCTGCGAGCGCACCCGCTTGCCGGTGGCGTGATGAATTGCGTTGGCCACCGCCGCAGCCGTGCCGACCACCCCGATCTCGCCCACGCCCTTGACGCCTGGCGGTGGCACTTCCGTGCCATGTTCATTCACAAGAATCACTTCGATCTCCGGGATGTCCGCATTCACCGGGATGTGGTAATCGGTAAAGTTGTGGGTCATGAAGCGGCCGAACCGGTGTTCCATCAATCCTTGCCGCTGACACGCGCCGGATCGGTCAGCGACACACGGCGTGCGGGTCGGTTCCGACCATCATGTGGCCGTCGCCAAACACGAGGTCGTCGAGCGAAGCGGCCCCGGGCGCGTGTTTGTTGCACGGGGGGCCGTGTCGTAGAAATAACAGCACCGGATAGCGGGCCCGCACGACCGAATGGCCGGCCGTTTCCGAATTCGTCGCCAGCGCCCCGAGCCGCAGGCCGCTGGCGGCCAGTTCCTCGATCGCGTGCAGCGGCAGGCGGTTCACGTCGGTCAGCGTACGCGGCCATTCCACGTCTTCCTTCATCGGGTCGACCAGCTTGGTGCAGCCGGCCAGGCTGACGGACGGCCTGCGCCACATCGGTAGCGCGCTCATCGTCGAAACAGTTCATGCGTCCGGCCCTGGATGCTGGCGCAGCACGTTCATCACCGCATCCGTAATGTTGGGATGGGCCCCGCAGCGGCACAGGTTGCCGCTCAGGTATTCGCGCACTTCATCGCGCGTGAACGCGACGCCCTCGGCGACCGGGGCCGTGGCCGAGCAGACCTGCCCCGGTGTGCAATACCCGAACTGGAAGTCATGCTCGATGAAGGCACGCTGCAGTGCGCCGAGCCGGCCGGCGGCAGCAAGCCCTTCGATGGTGGTGATGTGGGCGCCGTCCGCGCTCACGGCCAGCTTCAGGCAACTGTTTCCATCCTTGCTCGTTCGCGTGTCTTCTGCCGCGAAGCCACCGGCGGCGCAGCGTGATGCGTCATTGATTTTCAACGGTGTCAGGCTAAGCTTTCATAAGTGGGCGCCGCAATATTCGCACAGCGAATTCAAGGGCCGGCACGCGGTCCAAGCAAGACCGCTTGCCTGCTGCGACGCAGATGTGCGGTTTTGCGGGCGTGCCGGGCAGGCGCTGCCGGCGTTTCGAGAACATCAAGACACGGAGGTAGACCTGATGGCTACAGTCAAGCTCGACAAAGAGGCGTGGCACACCTACTTTGACCGAATTTCGAAGATGGTGTTAGGTAAGCAGGCCGAGATCGAGGTCGCGTCGCTGAACCTTGGCGACCAGATCCAAGCCGAGTGGGTGCCGCTGCTGGGTATTACCTACGATCCCAAAAACGATCTGGTGGAGGTGCTGCTTGAGGGGCTCGACCACCTTATCCGGCACCCGCGCCACATCTACGTGGACCATGGGCCAGCCGGATTGACGAGCATGGAGGTAATCGACACCGATGACGTGCGGCAGATTATCCGACTGCGTGATCCGATCATGCTGCCTTACTCTGCGCCTCCGGGGTAAGGTCCTGGAAGACATGTTGACTGTTAAGCGGACGGCCAGGCGAGGCGATACCTAAGGCTTTCGGCGCATGTTCGCGCCAGATCGGCTGACGTTCGGTGTGTAGCAGGAAAGGCGAGCAGGGCGTGCGCAGCTGTGCCGTGTGCCCAATCGAGAGAATGATTTGTAATATTCAATCAATTCTCGAAAACGCGCCGCCATGACACCGAAACCAAAACGGGCCAAGGCCTCAACATCCCAACTGGACCTGCCCTTCGTCCAGCCGGACACCCTGCGCAACCTGGGCTATTACCTCGGCATCTGCAAGGCCTTCGCCGCCTACCACAAGCGCTGGCCCATCCCCGGGTCCACCCGCGAGGAATTCCGCGCCGCGCGCGTGCCGGAGTACGACGGCACGCGGCTCGAGCGCGAGCTGCGTTTTCCCGGCCCGGCACTCGAAACCGACCCCGCCTACCAGGCCCTGCGCGAGCGCTGCCTGGCCGACGATCCCCACGCTGAAGTAAGCATATCGGCGCTGTATCCAGGCTACCGCGAAACCCTGCAGGACGAAGATGTCGCCACACTCTTCGACACCATCACACTGCCAGGCAACGCAGGCCCGGGCGCGGTCCGCTACGCCACCGGACAACCGGCGCATGCCCACGACGAACTGAGCTTGCGCCTCGGCGCGGCAGTGCGCGCGCAGGCGCTTGCCCTTGCCGCACTCGATCCCGACGATCCCATGGTGCGCGCAAAAGCCTTCTCCGTGCGCGTGCGGGCGACGGGCGAGCTGACGAGCTTCATGGAGCGCATCGGCATGCCGCTTCCGCCGCCGCCCGAAGGGCTGGCCGACCATTACCTTCTCGAGGCCGACGACCAGGGGCGCCTCACCATCCGCTACCAGCTGCGGGAGGGCAGCCGCTACGCGGGCCGCTTCGACGTCCAGCGGCTGACCGAACAACTCGCATCGGCCTACGCCGCCAGCCCGGAGCTCGCCCGCCTGCGCAATACCTGAGCGAATGGGCCGGCGCCGTCCGCTTATCGACGTTTCCTGGTCCGGCCCGCGGACGGCGTCGCATCCGCGCCGCCAAACAGGTCGGGCTGGACCGGCGTCGCGGACGGTACGGGCGCGGCGGGCGCCGGCGGAGCAGGGGACGGAAGCTCGGCCGGCCCGGCGGTATCGAAAGGATCGATCTCTGCCGCCAGCCCGTTCGCATACGCCAGCACCTGGTCGAGGATGTCATACTTGGCGGCATCGAGGGGATCCGCCGACTGGCCCAGCCTGCGCCGGCAATCGGCGACTGCGGCCCGGACCATCGAGACCGTGCGGCTGCCGGGATAGCCCGAGATCAGCTTGTCGAAGCGGTGCTCTTCCCACTTGTCCTGCTCCCGCTGGGACAGGAAGGCGGGATAGTGGCGCGCCTTGTAGCGCAGAAAGAGGGCGGTCAGCCTGGGATCGCCGAACTCCGGCCTGACCGACGCCAGGTTGGCCGGGTCCAGGGTCAACAGCTGGTCGAGGGTGCGGCGGTCGTTGCCGATGAAGCCCGCGTACAGGGCCTCTTCGGGATCGCCGTCGAAGGATGGCGGCGTAAACGCCACCTGCAGCAGCCGGGGCAGGTCGACCGCCTGCAGCACCTCCCGCATGTCGGGGACGTTCGCCAGCGCCGCATCGAGATCGATGCCCAGCTCGGCCGCCCGCTCCGGCGACAGGAGATCCAGCTTCCTGAACACGGCCGGCGACTTGTTCGCGGCGATGCAGTGGATGGGCATGCGGCTGAAGCCCTCGGGCTGGTCCTCCTGCCTGGTGAACAGGCGCCTGCGCAGGGTCTCGGCGTCGATGTCGAGCAGCTGGCGCGGATCCCCGGCCAGGTCCCAGGCGATGACTTCGTTCCTGTTGGTGGGGTGGGCCGCGACCGGCATCATGATCCTGACCCCGGCGGTTTCCGGCGAGCCGCGTCCGACATGGAGGAAGGGCGCCTGCCGCTCCGGGTCCATTTCCTGTAGCGCCAGGGCCTTGTCGCGCATCGAGAAGCAATGCGCGTACAGCGCCGGCTGCCGCTGCCGGATCAGCCGTGCGAGCCCGATGGTGGCGCCGACGTCGGACAGCGCATCGTGCGCCAGTTCGTGCGGCAGGCCGTTCGCCTTGCTGAGGCGCGCCAGCTTGAACGACGGCTTGCCCTGGTCGTCGCGCGGCCACTCCAGCGTGTCGGGGCGCAGGGCGTGGACGGCGCGCACCAGCCCGATCAGGTCCCACCTGCCGCATCCATCCTTCCATTCGCGGGCATAGGGATCGATGAGGTTCCGCCAGAACATGAAGCGCGTGATCTCGTCGTCGAAGGCGATCGAGTTGTAGCCGAAAGAAATCGTTCCCGGCATCGTCATCTGGCGGCGGACTTCCGCGACGAACTGCAGTTCCGGGAGGCCCGCTTCCTCGCACAACTGCGGCGTGATGCCGGTGATGACGCAGGCATCGGGGTCGGGCAGCAGGTCCGGATAAGGCTTGCAGTACAGGGTCATCGGCTTGCCGATGAGCTTCAGTTCCATATCGGTGCGCACGCAGGCGAACTGCATCGGCCGGTCACGGCTCGGATCCAGGCCCGTCGTTTCGTAATCGAAGACCAGCAAACTGTTCATTGGGCCTCTCATGGAAGTGGACACCATGCCAACATGATACGCGCGATGCAAAAATGTGAGCATCATGACAAATCCGCGCGTACCGGCAACGGGGCAAGTGTTGCATTTTGTCCCGAACTGCTTCATTGGCGATTTCCACCGGGAAATTTTGAGCTAGCATAAAAGCGATCAGCCCCTCAAGAAAGACCCTATGCTTTCGAATTTCCGTATCGGTTCGCGCCTGGCGATCGGCTTCAGCATCACGATCGCCATCATGTTGCTGATGTCGCTGATCGGCATTAACCGCATCCGTCACACCAGCGCGCTCACCGACCAGATCGTCAAGCAGCGCTATGTGGCGGTTGAGCAGACCAACGTCATGCGCAGCTACGCCAACCGCGGCGCGCAGGCCTTGCGCAATGCCATGCTGGCAACCGACCCGGCGCAATCGGCCAAGTTCTTCGACGCCGTGCTCGATGCCGACCGCATCGGCAGCGAAGCCGCCGGCAAGCTCGGCCAGCTGATGAGTTCGGACGAAGAAAGGAAGCTGCTCGGCGACCAGGGCAGTGCCTTCGCGGCCTTCACCGCCAAGCGCGCACTAGCCATCGAACAGTTCAACAAGGGCGATCGCGCGGCCGCCATCGACTTCCTGTTCGCCACCGTGATCCCGCTGCAAAACGCCTATTTCGGCCGTCTCGACGCCTTGCTCAAGCACGAAACCGAGCGCGTGGACCGGCTGGGCGAGGAGGCCGCCGAAGCCTCGCACGACGCCACAGTTCTCATGCTGGCGCTGCTGGCCCTGGCGACGGTCGTCTCGGCCCTTGCCGGCTACCTGATCACGAAGTCGGTCACCAGGCCGATCGGCGAAGCGGTGGCGCTCGCCGAAACCGTCGCGCAGGGCGACCTGACGATGAGGATCGAGGTCACGCGCGGCGACGAAACCGGACGCCTGATGGAGGCGCTCAAGACCATGGTGGCCAGTCTCACGCATACCGTGAGCGCGGTCCGTTCGAGCACCGACACCATCGCGACGGCTTCGGCGCAGATCGCCGCCGGCAACCTGAACCTGTCCTCGCGAACCGAAGCGCAGGCCGGCAGCCTCGAAGAAACCGCCTCGTCGATGGAAGAATTGACCTCGATCGTCAAGACCAACGCCGACAACGCGCGCCAGGCAAGACAGTTCGTCGTCTCGGCCGCCGACCACGCCAGCCGGGGCGGCGAGATGGTCACCGAGGTGGTCTCAACCATGGGGGCGATCAAGCAAAGCTCGGCCAAGATCGTCGAGATCATCGGCGTGATCGACAGCATCGCCTTCCAGACCAATATCCTCGCGCTCAACGCCGCGGTGGAAGCGGCGCGTGCCGGCGAACAGGGCCGCGGCTTCGCCGTGGTGGCGGCCGAGGTCCGCAACCTGGCGCAGCGCTCGGCCGGCGCGGCCAAGGAGATCAAGGCGCTGATCGAGGACTCGGTCGCCAAGGTCGACGCCGGCGGCCGCCTGGTCGACCAGGCCGGCAGCACGATGAGCGACATCGTCGGCTCGGTTAACAAGGTGGCCGCGCTGATGAACGAATTCGCCGCCGCCAGCGCGGAGCAGAGCACGGGCATCGAGCAGGTCAACATTGCCATCGTCGAGATGGATCAATCCACCCAGCAGAACGCCGCGCTGGTCGAGGAGGCCGCGGCGGCGGCGGCGAGCCTGGAAGAGGAGGCGCATCACCTGTCGGACGCAGTCGGCGTGTTCAAACTGCACGCGGCGTCGTTGGATCGCCTGCCGCCGCGCCGGCCAGCCTTAAGCATGTGAAGCCGGCCACGCCGGAAACCAGCGAGGCGACCAGGATCGCCATCTTCGACCCGTTGACGATGCCGGCCTCGCCCGTGAAGGCGAGATTGGTGATGAAGATCGACATGGTGAAGCCGATCCCGCCCAGCAGGCCGGCGCCGAGCACGTGGCGCCAGGCCAGGCCGGGCGGCAGGCGGCACAGCCCGAGCGACACGGCGGCGAAGCTCGCCAGCACGATCCCGACCGGTTTTCCGGCGCTCAGGCCGAGGACGATGCCCAGGCTGTTGGACGTCATCAGTCCCTGCGCCCAGTCCGCGCCGATCGTCACGCCCGTGTTTGCCAGGGCGAAGAGCGGCAGGATCAGGAAGGCCACCGGCTTGTGCAGCAGGTGTTCGAGCCGGTGCGATGGCGAAGTATCGTCGTCGCTCCTGGCGGAATACGGGATCGCAAAGGCCAGCAGGACGCCGGCGATGGTCGCGTGCACGCCGGACTTCAGCATGCAGAACCACATCAGGACACCGCCCAGCAGATAGGGCGCCAGGGCCATCACGCGCCCCATCCGGTTCAGCAGCACCAGCAGGACGAACACCGCCAGCGCCGCGGCCAGCCAGCCGAGCGAGACTTCCGCCGTATAGAAGAGGGCGATGACGACGATGGCCCCGAGGTCGTCCATGACCGCCAGGGCCGTAAGGAAGATCTTCAGCGGGGCCGGCACGCGGCTGCCCAGCAGGGCCAGCACGCCGAGGGCGAAGGCGATGTCGGTGGCCATCGGGATGCCGAGCCCCGCCTGCGTCGGCGTGCCGTGGTTCAGGCTGAAATGGATGAGCGCCGGGACGACGATCCCGCCGGCCGCCGCCACGATGGGGAGCAGGGCGTTCTTCAGCTCGGACAGTTCGCCGTTGTACAGCTCGCGTTCCAGTTCGAGCCCGATCAGCAGGAAGAACACCGCCATCAAGGCGTCGTTGATCCAGTTTTCCACCGTCAGGCCGGCCAAGGGCCGGTGCCAGAAATGCAGGTATTGCCCGCCCAGCGGCGAGTTCGCAAGCAGGAGGGAGACGAGGGTGCAGAGGATCAGGACGGTGCCGCCGGCTTTTCCGGATGCGGCAAATTCTTGGAAAGTATTCGAGAGGAAGCGGGTCATATGGGCGTGATTTGACCGCGTGGCGGCCCGACCAGCGCGAATCCTGTCGTACCGGGCGGTACGATCACCCAGCCGCTATTATAGCCGGGTGTGGGATGTGCGACGCTGCCTTTCCCATTTTGCATGTCGGGATGATATGATGCTCAGAATCATTATTTTGTTTTTTGCATCTGTCCCCCGTAATGGAATCACAGCAATTTCTCTTTGGCGAATGGGTGGTCGACCCCTCGACCAACAGCATTCACCAATCGGGGGAACGCCGGCAGATGGAGCCGCGGGCCATGGAAGTGCTCGTGGTGCTGTGCAAGGCGGCCGGCAAGATCGTCAGCGCCGATGAGCTGCTGGCGCAATGCTGGCGCACCGACGTCTACGGCGACAATCCCGTCCACAAGATCCTCGCCCAGCTGCGGCGCCTGCTCGGCGACACCGCCAGTGCGCCCAGCTACATCGAAACCGTGCGCAAGCGCGGCTACCGCACCCTGGCCCCGGTCAGCTTCGGCAAATCGGGGCAGGGGAYGGCCGGCAGGTGGGCGGACCGGACCCCGTTCCGCGGGCTGGCCGCCTTCGATGAAACGCATGCCCAGGTCTTCTTCGGCCGCGACGAGGCCATCCGCCGGCTCCTGAAGTCGGTGGAGGCCCAGATCGGGGCGGGGCTGGCGCTGCAACTCGTGCTCGGGCCCAGCGGCTCGGGCAAGTCCTCGCTGGTCCGCGCCGGCCTGTTCCCGGCGCTGGCGCCGGCGCTGCGCGGCGGCGAAGCGGCCCTGCTGTCCACCACCGTCTTCGATCTCGCCGAGCAGGGCGAGCAGAGCCTGCTGGTCGCCCTGGCCGGCGCCATGCTCGACCTGCAGGCCGGCGATGACGGCGTGTTCCCCGGCGACAGCGCGATGTCCCTCGCCAGCCGACTGGAGCGGGACCGCGAAGGCGTGCTGCGCCAGCTGGCGCAAGCCCTGGCCGCGGGGCAGGGCGACTACGGCCAGCTGCGCTTCGGCATCTTCATCGACCACGCCGAGGCCCTGTTCGCGCCGGGCCGCTGTCTTGACGCGGAACGCGACGCGCTGCTGGGGACCATCGAGGCCCTGGCGCGCAGCGGCGCGGCCCTGCTGGTGATCGGCTGCCGCAACGATTTTTATCCGCACATCGCCCGCCACCCGCTGCTGATGGACGGGAAGCCGAATGGCGCCCACTTCGACCTGGCGCCGCCCACCTTCGCCGAGATCGCCCAGATCATCCGGCTGCCGGTGGCCGCCGCCGGGCTCTCCTTCGGTACCGATCCGCAGACCCAGGCGCGCCTGGACGACGTGCTGTGCGAAAGCGCCGCCAGCCCGGACGCCTTGCCGCTTCTGCAGTACTGCCTGCAGGAGCTGTATGCCCTGCGCAGCGACAGCGGCGAGCTGGGTTTCGACGCCTTCCGCCAGCTCGGCGGCGTCGAGGGCGCGATCGCCCAGCGCGCCGAGCAGGTGGTCGCCCGCTTCGACGAGGCGCAAAAGGCCGCGCTGGAGCGCGTCATGTCGCTGGTGGTGGTCATCGCCGCCAACGAGGAGACCGTGACCAGCCGCCGGGCGCGGTGGTCGGCGCTGCGCGGCGAGGCCGAGCGCCGGGTGGTCGACGCCCTGGTCGAATCGCGCCTGTTCGTCAGCGAGCTGCTGGGCGAGGTGCCCGGTTTCGGCATCGCCCACGAAGCCATCCTGCGGCGCTGGCCGCGCATGCGCGAATGGATCGAGGTCCACAAGAGCGCCTTGCTGGAGCATGCGCGGCTGGCCAACCAGACCGCGCGCTGGGTGCGCGAAGGGCGCAGCGCCGAGCTGCTGCTGCCGCGCGGTAAACAGCTGGAAGCGGCGCGGGCGCTGCAGGACTCCGGCCAGTTCGCCCTGAGCCAAGACCAGGCGCAGCTGATCCGCCTGTCGCTGCACCGCGCGCGCAGCGGCGAGCGCCTGCGACTGATTGCCATGGGCAGCATCGTCGTGCTCGCGCTGCTGGCGCTGGCGCTGGGCATCAGCGCCACCGCCTCGCGCAAGCTGGCCGAGCAGCGCCGCCTCGAGGCCGAAGGCCTGATGGGCTATATGCTGGGCGACTTCGCGGACAAGCTGCGCCCTCTCGGCCGCCTCGACCTGCTCGACGGCGTCAGCACCAAGGCCCTCGACTACCTCGGCGCCAGGGGCGAACAGGAGTCGAGCATGACCGCGCTGGCGCAGCGCGCGCAGGCGCTGCAGGTCATCGCCGAAGTGCGCCGCGCGCGCGGCGATTCCAAAGGCGCGGTGCAGGCGCTGGACGCGGGCCAGCGCATTCTCATGGAACAGCATGGCCGCGCGCCGGCGAACGTCGAGGTGCTCAAGAACCTGGGTGTGAATGCGTATTGGCTTGGGCAGGTGGCGAAGGACCGCAGCGACTTCGGCAAGGCTGCCGCGCACTGGCAGGACTATCGCCGCTTCAGCGACGACCTGAACCGCCTCGAGCCAGACAACGTGACGTGGTGGATGGAGCAGTCCTACGCCCGCAACAATCTCGGCTCGCTGGCCGTTTCGGGTGGCGATCCCCAGACCGCGGCGCGTGAATTCGAACAGTCGATCGCCCTCAAGCGCCGTGTGCTCGAGCGCCAGCCGGATGACAGGATGCTGCTGAACGAGCTGGGCGACAGCTATTCCTGGCTGGGCGCCGCCAGGCAGGCGCTCGGTGAACTGAGCGCCTCGGGCGCGCTGTACCAGCAGGAGATGGCGATCGTCCAGCGCTTGCGGGCGGCCGCGCCGGACGAGGCGCGGTGGACCAGGAGCGAGGCCTGGGCGCTCCAGCACCGGGCCGCCAACCGCCTGGCACAGGGTCAGGACGAGGCGGCGCTGCAGGACTACCGGGCCGCCCGCCTGCTGATGGCAGGCCTTGCGAAGGCGGACGAGAAGAACCTCGGCTGGCAGGCCGAAGCCGGTGGGCTGGAACTGCAGGAGCTGGTCATCATGGCGCGCACCGAAGGCAGCGCCCGCGCCGTCGCCGCGATGCGGGACCTGCATGCGCGCATGGCCGGCCTGGCGGCAAGGGATCCGAAAAACGCCACCTGGGCGCGCACGGCGGGCCTGACCCAGGCCTGGCTGGCGGAACTGCTGCTGCAGGACGGCCGGGCCGGGCCCGCACGCGAAGAAATCCAGGCTGCGGTGGCGCGGCTGCGTGAACTCCACGCCGCCAACAAGGCCAACAAGACCCTGGCACAGGCCCTGATCCGGGCCTTGCTGGTGTCGGCCGACGTCGACAATGCCGCGGGCGACGGCGCCGCGGCGCGCACGGCCTGCCGTGGCGTCGTCGACATGCTGGGGCCGGACGCGCCGTCCTCGCGCGACTACTATGTGCTCGAGCCCTGGGTCAGGGCCAACTTCTGTCTCGGCCAGGACGGTCCCGCCGGGCAGGCGGCCGGGCGCCTGAAGAGCTTCGGCTTCGCCGACCGCGGCTATCTGCAATTCCTGTCTTTACAAAGCAAAACGAAAGGGAAGTCATGAAGACGGCTACACCACAACGCAGCGTCACGATCGCGATCTGCGGCCGCAGCGCGGACGACGCCCAGGTCAGGTACAGCTACTGGTCGCCGGTCGACGGCGTCACGCGCACCGCCACGTCGAGGTGCCACCTGGACCAGACGCGCGCGACCAACACGCTGTTCCTGCTGGATTACCAGTCCAGCCTGAACGGCTGGACGATCACCGGCGTCGAGCCGAATCCGGCCGGCGCACCGGCGCTGGAAACCATCCCCGGCCCGGCCGGGCAGTCGGTGATGACGCTGTTCCCGAACCTGCCCGTCGCCGAGACCTTCAAGTTCTTCATCGTGTACACGAACACCCTGACGGGCGCGGTGGTCCGCTTCGATCCGCAGGAAGACAACACCCCGGTCCCGCCGTGATGCACGGACTTTCGATTCTTCCTGCATGAAAAAGCGGGCCGCGCACTGTCGCGGCCCGTTTCTTTTTATTCTTTAAAATCAGAAACTTAACATCCGGAAGGAAACCGGAAGGTAACTACACGGCGATTCCCCTACAGTTCGTCCGCCGTCAATCAAGCAAGGGGAAACAGCATGACATCGACCACCGACCGGCCGCCGCACAGCGGGGACGAGTGCAAGCGCCATCGCCAGGCCTGGAGCCTGAAATCCGCCGAGGGCGGCTGGCCTTACTTCGCTTCCACCGCACTGGTCGCGGTCCCGGGCGGCAACCGGCCGATGGACGAGATCGCGATCGGCAACCAGGTGCTGACCGCCGTCCGCCATGGCGTGGAATGGGAATGGTCGGCCCGCGAAGTGCAGTTCAGTGCCGGTTCACCGCCGAACACCACGGGTATCGGCAACGTGATGTTCTATATCGAGTACGGCGGCCAGCAGCCGGGCGGGCGTCGCCAGGCCATGGTGGCTTCGCCCAACCAGCTGTTCCTGCTGGCCGACGGCGGCATCCTGAAACGCGCGGACCAGCTGGTGCCGGGGACCGACTGCCTGGTCGATCCGCAAGGGCGGGCGGTGCCGGTCGCGCGCATTCACAGCGGCAGCTATTTCGGCGCCGTGCACCATATCGCGACCGTGGTGCCGGACTATGGGGAATTCCTCGGCAGCCTGGACAAGCACTTCATCATCGTCAACGGCGTCGTCTGCGGCGACTTCGCGCTCCAGCGCTACCAGCATGCCGAGTCGATGCAGCCTCACCTGGCGTCCGGCGCCGACCATCCGGCGGTCGGCACCGCGGCCTACCGATCCCGCCACGCCACGGTGTGCCGCTCGGCTTTCGGCGCCGCCGTCGACCTGGACGCCGGTCCGGTCGTGCATCCGGAGTTCGTGCCCGACATCGAGTCGGCCACCGTCATCCCGCCGCGCGCGGCGACGCTGTTCACGCCCAGGCAGGAGGCGCGGCTGCTCGAGCCGGACGTGCCGGCGCGGCCGATGTCGGACGCCACCAACCGCTGGATGGCGGCCTACTACTCGCGTCTTTACGCGACCTTCTGTCCCGGCATCCGCTTTCACGTCGACTGGACCAGCCAGCGTCCGAACGTGTTCGCGTTCACCGAATACGGCCAGAAGACCGTCGTCATTGGCGGTGGACTCCTGCGCCTGGAAGCCCTGTACGACGGCGCGATGGCGGTGGCGCTGGCCTTCGGCGCCGCCTGTCTGGCGGACCAGGGCGGCTCGCGGCCGCTCGATAAACCGCCGGGAACCGGGCGCGCACTGTACGAAGGCATCGCCGTGGTCGCCGGCAGTGCGCTCCAGGGCGGCAACGCCTGGCGCGAGACCATGCAGGCCGGGACGCGCCAGCTGGGCGAACTGGTCGCGGCGCTGATTGGCAAGCAGGACCGGCCGGCCGACGTCGAGTCACTGGAATGCCTGCTGGAGGCGATGCGCGCCGCCGTCGAGGGCGAGGAACTGCCGCGCTGCGTCGGCGGGCCGACGCCCGGCGGCCTGCAGGTGGTGTCGGCCAGCTACGACGGAGCTAGCGGACAGCTGAACATCTCCTTCAGCGACGCGGTGCATCCGCACGGTGCCGGCAATCCGCACAACTACCGCATCCATCCGGCGGCGGCGGTGCGGGCGGTGCAGGTCCATCCGCGGCGCCCGGCGGCGGTCGCCCTCGTGGTCGACCTCGCGCCCGGCGAGTACACGCTCGAGGTGAGCAACGTGCGGGCGGCGGACGGTTCCACGCTCGATCCACTGGCTGCTTCGGCGCCGGTGGAGGCGGGCTGAATCAGCTTGCGGCCGGGCGCTTCAGCAGCGCTTCGGACAGCATCTCGAACAGGGTGCGCGCCGCCGGCGCCATGCTGTGATTGCGCTTGCTGATCAGGCCCAGGGTGCGCTTGATTTCCGGATTCACCAGCGGCACGCCGACGATGCCCTCCAGCCGCTCCGGCAGCACGGACAGGCCGGGCACCGCGGCCACGCCCATGCCCGCTTCGACCAGGGCCAGCACGCCGGACACGTGGTTGACCTCGCAGAAGATGAGGGGATGCTTTTCCACGCCGGCCAGCGCGGCGTCGATCACGCTGCGGTTGCCGCTCGACTTGGCGACCGAGATATAGCGTTCGTCGACCGTCTCCTTCCAGCTCAGCACCTTGCGCGCCGCCAGCGGATGGTCGCGCCGCATCGCCAGCACATAGCTCTCCACATAGATCGCTTCGAACACGATCTCCGGGTTCTCGGCGCCGGCGAAGTTGATGCCGAAGTCGGCCTCACCGTTCAGCACCAGGTTCAGCACGTCCTGCGCGCTCTCGTCGTGCACGCGCACGCGGATGCGCGGGAAGCGCGCGCTGAAGCGTTTCAGTACCTCCGGCAGGAAATGCCAGACGGCGGTCGGCACGCAGGCGAGGGTAACGGTGCCGGTGCGGTGGGCCGCGAGGTCGGCGACGCCCAGCACCGCGTCTTCGAGGTCGTCGAGCGCGGTGCGCACGTTCACGAGGAAGGTCTGGCCCACATTGGTCAGGCGCACGCGGCGGGTGGTGCGCTCGAACAGCTTCACGCCCAGGCTGTCCTCCAGCTTGTCGATGCGGCGGCTGAGCGCCGATTGCGACAGGAACAGGTCGTCCGCGGCCTGGCGAAAGCTGCCGCGCTCGGCCACGGCAACGAAGGCCTGCAAGTCGTGGATATCGTAATTGATGCGCATGGCGCAAGAATACGCTGGGAAATTGCAATTATCAAATGAACCCGTATGAAGCATGATTGGCGCAATAAGCAATAAGCAACCAGCCTCGCCAAGAAGGCTTTTCATACGGAGACAAAGTGCGTCAATCATGCATCCTTGCGGCCCTGCTCGTGTCGAGCGGCGCCTGCCTGGCCCAGAGCAGCGTCGAGCTGTACGRCATCGCCGACCTCGGCCTGCGCGCCACCAGCGGCCTGAGCGCCAAGAACACGCCCGCCACGCCGGGCACGGCGACCGCCGTCAGCAGCGGCGTCGACAACACCAGCCGCTGGGGCTTCAAGGGCCAGGAATCGCTGGGCGGCGGCTGGAAAGCCCTGTTCCGGCTCGAAGGCGGCATCAATGCCGATACCGGCACCTCGGCCAAGAGCGACCGCATGTTCGACCGCCTGGCCTGGGCCGGGCTCGACTCCCCCTACGGCACGCTGGCCCTGGGACGCCAGCCCAACCTCCTGTCCGACGCGCTCATCCCCGTCGATCCGCTCGGCAAACGCGACGCCTCCTTCAACCCGAACATCAATATCGCGGGCCTGAGCAACACCGCCTTCGGTACGCACGCATTCGGGCGCCAGTACGGGCCGAGCGGCTACGCGGACAACTTCTACCGCCTCGACAACACGGTCAAGTACATCGGCAACCTCGGCCCCTGGCAGGCACGCGCCGCCTATTCCTTCGGCGAGGTGCCGGGCGACGCGGCGGCATCGTCGAGCCACGGCGTGGCCCTGGCCTACCAGCGCCCGGACTGGACGGTCTCCGGGGCGACCACGCAATTCCGCAGCCGCGAGGGCATGCCGCTCGACGCCTGGACCATCGGCGCGGCGCTCAAGCAGGGCGCCTGGCAGTTCAAGGCCAACGCCGCGCGCAACGTGGCCGTGACGGGAACGGATAAAAGCGTGCACCAGCGCGTGCTGTCCGCGGGCCTGAGCCGCGCCCTGGGACAGAGCCTGCTCGTGACCACCGCCTGGTACGCGGTGCGGCGCGAAGCCACCGGCCTGCCCGACGACGGCTTCGACCGCGGCTTCCTGTTCGTCGAAGAGACGCTGGCGCCGCGCACCACCGCCTACCTCGAAGCCGATTACACGGTCTGGCGCGGCGACGCCGCGGGCCTGACCGCTTCCCGTCCCAACGACCGCCACGGCACCGGCCTGACGCTGGGCCTCATGCAGAAGTTTTAACCAATAACCGATACAAGGAGACCGCCATGCGTTCACACTACCTGAAAAACACCGCGATGACGGCGCTGGCCGCGCTTGCACTGGCTACCGCTTCCACTCATGCCGCCCACGCCACCGATCTCTACGTCGTCAGCTCGGGCGGTTTCGCCCAGGCCTACAAGGACCTGGCCGCGCCTTACGAGCGCGCCAGCGGCGACCACCTGGTCTCCGCATGGGGCCCTTCGATGGGCGCGACGAAGAACGCGATCCCGGCGCGGCTGGAGCGCGGCGAGCCGATCGACGTCGTCATCATGGTCGGCGACGCCCTCGACAAGCTGATGGCCGAAGGCCGCCTCGAACCGGGCAGCAAGGTGGTCCTCGCCAATTCGCCGATCGCCTGCGCGGTCCGCCATGGCGCCGCCAGGCCGGACATCGGCACCGTCGACGCCCTGCGCGCCGCCTTCCTGGCCGCGCCGCGCGTGGCCTATTCGGACAGCGCGAGCGGCGAATACATCCGGCGCCAGCTGCTGGACAAGCTCGGCATCCGCAAGCAGATGGAAGGCCGGGCGGCCCAGATTCCGGCGACCCCGGTCGGCGAGATCATCGCCCACGGCGAGGCCGATTTCGGCTGCCAGCAGCGCAGCGAACTGAAACCCGTGCAGGGCATCGACATCGTCGGCCTGCTGCCGCAGGAAGTGCAGCTGAAGACGGAATTCTCCGGCGCCGTGGTGCGCGGCAGCCGCCATCCGGACGCCGCCCGGGCCCTGCTGCGCTTCCTCGCCGCGCCGTCGAACGCCGGCGCCATCGAGGCGACCGGGCTGGAACCGGCCGCCGCGGCCCACTGATCAACCTTCCGCGGAGCTCATCATGTCCATCGAATCCACCGTCAACGCGAACCATGCGGCGCCGGCCGTGTCCCCGCCGGCGCGCGCCCCGTCCAGGCTGGGCGCCGTCATCCGGGTCACGAGCGGGAACTTCATCGAAATGTACGATTTCTTCCTGTTCGGCTTCTACGCGCACCAGATCGCCAAGGCCTTCTTCCCGAGCACCAGCGAGTACGCCGCGCTGATGATGACCTTCGCCACCTTCGGCGCCGGCTTCTTCATGCGTCCGCTGGGCGCCATCGTCCTGGGCAGCTATATCGACCGCATCGGCCGCCGCAAGGGCCTGGTGCTGACGCTCGGGATCATGGCGTCCGGCACGGCGCTGATCGCCTTCGTGCCCGGCTATGCCACCATCGGCCTGCTGGCGCCGCTGCTGGTGCTGATCGGCCGCCTGCTGCAGGGCTTTTCGGCGGGCGTGGAACTGGGTGGCGTCTCGGTCTACCTGTCCGAGATGGCGACGCCCGGCAACAAGGGCTTCTACGTCAGCTGGCAGTCGGCCAGCCAGCAGGTGGCCGTGATCTTCGCCGCCGCGCTGGGCTATGGCCTCAACAACGCCATGCCGAAGGACGTCATCGCCGACTGGGGCTGGAGGATTCCCTTCTTCATCGGCTGCTCGATCATTCCGGTGGTGTTCTACATCCGCCGTTCGTTGCAGGAGACCGAAGCCTACCTGGCGCAAAAGTCGCACCCCACCTTCCGCCAGATGATGCGCACCATCGCCTGGAACTGGCCGCTGGTCGCGGCCGGCACCATGCTGGTGGTGATGACGACCGTCGCCTTCTACCTGATCACGGTGTACACCCCGACCTTCGGCAAGAGCGTGCTCCACCTGAGCACCACGGACAGCCTGCTGGTGACCCTGTGCGTCGGCCTGTCGAATTTCATCTGGCTGCCGGTCATGGGCGCGCTCTCGGACCGTATCGGCCGCTGGCCGGTGATGGCGGTCTGCTCGGCGCTGGCGGCGCTGACGGCCTATCCCGCGCTGTCCTGGCTGATCGCCCATCCGAGCTTCGGCAACATGGTCATGATCGAGCTGTGGCTGTCCTTCCTGTACGGCAGCTATAACGGCGCCACCATCGCCGCGCTCACCGAGATCATCCCGGTCCAGGTGCGCACCACCGGCTTCTCGCTGGCCTACAGCCTGGCGACGGCGCTGTTCGGCGGCCTGACGCCGCTGGTGTCGACCTGGCTGATCGAAGCCACCGGCGACAAGGCGGCACCCGGCTACTGGATGGCGCTCGCCGGCGCGATCAGCCTGGTCGCCACCTTCCTCGTGTACCGCGGCATCATCAAGGAGCGGGCCCTGCCTCGCTCCTGATCCGCGCCTGACTCCTTGCTGGCGGCGCCGTCGGACCCGCGCAGCCCTGAAGCGATCACACCCCCAGATAGCGCGCCAGCGTGTCCGGTTCGGCCAGCAGCCCGGCCGAGCCGCCGCGCGCCACCACCTGGCCCTTTTCCAGCACCACCGCGGAATCGGTATGCGAGAGCACCGCATGGTAGTTGCGGTCGACGATCAGTGTGCCGATGCCGGTCTTGCCGATCTCCGCGATCACGCGCCAGATCTCCGCCACGATCAGCGGGGCCAGGCCTTCGGTCGCCTCGTCGAGGATCATCAGGTCCGGATTCGTCATCAGCGCGCGGCCGATCGACAGCATCTGCTGCTCGCCGCCGGACAGCTGGTGGCCGCCGTGGCCGAGACGCTCGGCCAGGCGGGGGAAGGTGTCCAGCACGCGCTCGTAAGTCCAGTCATTGCGCCCGCCGGGGCCGCGGCGCGCCGTCATCACCAGGTTCTCGCGCACCGACAGGTTGGGGAAGATGCCGCGCCCTTCGGGCACGTAGCCGATGCCGAGCCGCGCCATGCGTTCGGGCGCATTGCCCGTTACCTCGCGCCCGCGCCAGCTCACCGTGCCGGACGCCGCCGGCACATAGCCCATCAGCGAGCGGATCAGGGTGGTCTTGCCCATGCCGTTGCGGCCGAGCAGGCCGACCGCGGTGCCCGGCGCGATCTCGAGATCGACCCCCTGCAGGATGTGGCTGTCGCCGTAATAGGTGTTCAGTGCGCTAATCTGGAGCAAGGCAAACCTCTCGGTGTCGGGGCGTGGACGGTTCAGGCATGGGCGTCGCCCAGGTAGGCGCGCTGCACCTCGGGGCTGGAGCGCACGTCGGCGGGCGAGCCGCTGGCGATCACGGCGCCGTTGACCATCACCGTGATGCGGTCGGCCACGCGGAATACCGCATCCATGTCGTGCTCGACCAGCAGGATGGCATGGCCGGGGCGCAGGCGCTCCAGCATGGCCAGCATGCGTTCGCTCTCCTCGGCGCCCATGCCGGCCAGCGGCTCGTCGAGCAGCAGCACCTGGGGCGTGGTGGCGAGGCACATGGCGATTTCGAGCTGGCGCTTCTTCCCGTGGCTCATGCTGCCGGCGTTCAGGTGGAGGGCGTCGGCCAGGCCGGTGGCGTCCAGCGCGGCGCGCGCCGCCTCGAGGCTGGCGCGGCAGGACTGGGCGCCCTGCCACAGGCTCCAGGGCTTCTGGCGCGCGGCCTGGGCCGCGAGCCGGCAGTTCTCCAGCACAGACAGGGCCGGGAAGATCGTGGTGCGCTGGTAGCTGCGCCCGACGCCCGAGCGCGCGCGGCGCGGCTGCGACAGCCCGGTGATGTCCCTGCCGTCGAGGCGGATCTCGCCGGAGGACAGCGGGATCTCGCCGGACAGCAGGTTGATCAGGGTCGACTTGCCGGCGCCGTTGGTGCCGATCACCGCGTGCACCTGCCCGCGGTGCAGGTCGATCGAGACGCCGTCGACGGCGACCAGGCCGCCGAAGCGGCGCGTCAGGCCGCTGGCCTGCATCAGGGGAGTGGCGCTCCTGGTCTGGTCGCTCATGGGCGGCTCCGCTTGAGGGAGAAGCGCCGGCCGATGCCGACCAGCCCCTTCGGCAGCAGGGCGACGAAGGCGATCATGGTCAGGCCGAGGGTCAGTTGCCAGCGCCCGGCGATGGCCGGGCCGAGCAGCGCTTCGGACGAATAGAATTCCTTGAGCAGCACGAAGGCGGCGGCGCCGATCACGGCCCCGCGCAGCGAGCCCAGGCCGCCGAGGATGATCATCATCAGCACCGCGCCGGATTCGTGCCAGGACAGCAGTTCCGGGTTGACCACGCCGTTCTTCGAGACGTAGAGGAAGCCCGCCACGCCCGCCAGCGCGCCCGCCAGCACGAAGGCGGCCAGCTTGTAGCGGTAGGTCTGGAAGCCGGCCGCGCGCATGCGCTGCTCGTTGATGCGGATGCCCGCCAGCGCATGCCCGAAGCGCGAGCGCAGCACCAGCGCGAGGAAGGCGTAGCACAGCACCAGCAGGCCGAGGGCGGCGAAGTAGAGGTGGAGCGGCTGTTCGAAGTCGGCCAGCACCGTGTCGCCGGCCTTGAGCACCGGGCGCATCATCAGGTACATGCCGTCGCTGCCGCCGCCGATCGGGGTGTCGTGGAACACGAAGTAGGCCATCTGGGCGAAGGCCAGGGTTACCATGATGAAATAGACTTCGCGCGTGCGCAGGCTGAGCGCGCCGACCAGCAGCGCATACGCGGCCGCCGCCAGCATCGACAGCCCGAGCAGCAGCAGCGGCGAGCCGGCCTCGTACTGGGGCGCGGCCAGCGCGGTGGCGTAGGCGCCGATGCCGAAGAAGGCCGCGTGGCCGAGGCTGACCAGGCCGGTGGTGCCGGCCAGCAGTTCGAGGCTGAGGGCGAAGATCGCGTAGATGACGATCTTCATCACCAGTTCCTGGTAATAGGTCTCGAGCACCAGCGGCGCGAAGGCCAGGACCACGGCGACGGCGGCCGGCGCCAGCCAGTCGCCGCGCCAGCGCGCACGCGGTGCGACGGCGCCTGCCGCAAGGGGGACGGAAGAATGCATCTCAAAATCCTTTGTTTCTCAGGCCCTGGGGGCGCCAGATCAGGATGACCGCCATCAGCACATAGACGCCGATGCCCGACAGTTGCGCGAAGAAGACCTTGCCGAAGGTATCGACGAAGCCGACCAGCAGCGCCGCCAGCAGGGCGCCGGAAATCGAGCCGATGCCGCCGATGACCACCACCACGAAGCACATGATCAGCACGCCGCCGCCCATGCCTGGATAGACCGAGGCGGCGGGCGCCGCGATCATGCCGGCCAGGGCGGCCAGCGCCACGCCGCCGGCGAACACCGCGCGGTACAGCAGGCGGATATTGATGCCCAGGCCGCGGCTCATGTCGCGGTTGCTGGCGCCGGCGCGCACCATCATGCCCAGGCGCGTGCGGTTGACCACCCAGTACAGGGCGAAAGCGACCACCAGGCAGGCCGCCGAGGCGAACAGGTTATAGGCCGGATAAGTCATCATGCCGCCCAGCGAGATGCCGCCGGCCAGCCAGCCTGGCGCCTGCACCCCGTGCACCTCGTTGCCGACCAGGATGCTGCGCAACTCTTCGAACACCAGGATCAGGGCATAGGTCATCAGGACCTGCTGCAGGTGGTCGCGTCCGTACAGGAAGCTGAAGAAGACCCATTCGAGCACGAAGCCGAAGACGGCCGCCATCAGCATGCCCGCCACCAGCATGGTGATGAAGTGGTCGCCGAACATGGGCGCCAGCAGGTAGGCCAGGTAGGCCCCGGTCATGTAGAAGCTGCCATGGGCGAGATTGATCACGCCCATGATGCCGAAGATCAGGGTCAGGCCGCTCGCGACCAGGAACAGCAGCAAGCCGTACTGGATCGCGTTCAGGCACTGGACCAGGAAGGTCGGGAAATCCATCAGAACGGACGGCAGCCGCGCGCCGGGTCGGCCAGGGCCTTGATGGCCACGCCCTTGACCACGTTGTCGCCGCCGACCACCTGGCGCAGGTAGATGTCCTGGACCGGGTTGTTGGCCGCCGACAGCGTGAACTTGCCGCGCGGGCTGTCGATCGTGGCGGTGTGCATGGCCTTCAGCAGGGCATCGCGCTTGCCGTCGATGTCGCCGCCGACGCTCTTCAGGCCCGTCGCCAGCAGCTGGGCGGCGTCGTAGCCCTGCACCGCATAGACGTCGGCGTCGAGGTTATAGGCCTTGGTGAAGGCGGCGCGGAAGGCGTTGTCGCGCGGCGTGTTCAGCTTGTCCGCATAGTGCAGGGTCGTGTACAGGCCCTGGGCGGCGGCGCCCTGGGCTTCGAGGGTGCCATCGGTCAGGAAGCCGGCGCCGTACAGCGGAATGGTCTTGTTCAGGCTCGCGGCCACGTAGTCCTTCACGAATTTCACGGCACCGCCGCCGGCGAAGAACACATAGACGGCGTCCGGCTTGTCGGCGGCGATCTGGGTCAGCAGGGCCTGGAACTCGACGTTCGGGAAGGGCAGGGTCAGGTTGCCGGTCACCTTGCCGCCGCCTTTTTCGAAGGCTTCGGTGAAGCCCTTCACGGATTCCTGGCCGGCCGCGTAGTTCCAGGTGACGGTGACGACCTTCTTGTGCCCGCGCTCGGCCGCCACCTTGCCCATCGCGAAAGCCGGCTGCCAGTTGCTGAACGAGGTGCGGAAGATGTTCGGACCGCACATCGGCCCGGTGATCACGTCGGCGCCGGCGTTCGGCACGATCAGGATGGTCTTGCTTTCCTTGGCCGCCTTGGCCATCGTCGCCGCCACGCCCGAGTGCACGGTGCCGACCAGCACGTCGACCTTGTCGCGCTTGATCAGCTTGTTGACGTTGTCGCTGGCCTTGGCCGGATCCGACTCGTCGTCGACCTTGAAGTACTGGACTTCGCGGCCTCCCAGCTTGCCGCCCTGTTCGGCGACGTGCAGCTTGAATCCGTTCTCGATCATGGTGCCGAGATTGGCGTAGGTGCCGGTGGCCGGCAGCATGAAGCCGACCTTGATCGGGGCATTGTTCTGGGCGCCGGCGAGACCGGCGGCGAACAGGGCAACCGCGGCGGCGGTGGTGCGCAGAGTGGCTGGAAGGTGCATGAAGTGTCTCCTCGTTGTTATGGGGCGATCAGGCGGTGCCGATCATGAACCGGGTGGCTTCGTCGATGAGCTTCCCGGGTTGGTCACGATGAGGCGAGTGACCGCAATCCGGCAGCACGAGCAGGTGCGTCTGCGGCGCCAGTCTCGCGATGCCGTGGATCTGTTCCAGCGTGCCGTACTCGTCGTCCTCGCCCTGGACCGCAAGGATGGGCGCGTCGATGGCAGCCAGGTGTTCGCGGATGTCCCAGGCGCGGAAGGCCGGGTCCAGCCAGATGTCGTTCCAGCCCCAGAAGGCCGAGTCGATGTCGTCGTGGTAGCGCGCCAGGCGCTCGCGCAGGCCGCCTTCCAGGTAGGCCGCGCGGGCCTCGGCGATGGATGCCACCGACAGCTCCTCGACCATGATGTGGGGCGCGGCCACCACCAGGCCGCTGACCGGGAAGCGCGCCGCATGCAGCAGGGCGATCGAGCCGCCGTCGCTGTGGCCGAACAGCCATGGGCGCTCGATGCCCAGTTCGGCCAGCAGCGCGGGCAATACCTGCCAGGCCTGGCGGTGCATGAAGTCGACAGTCCAGCGCTCCTCGTGCGGGCGCGGCGTCGAGCGGCCGTAGCCCTTGCGCGAGTACACCAGGCCGCGCAGGCCGCAGGCAGCACAGAAGCGCTCCGGAAAATCCTTCCACAGCGCGATCGAGCCCAGGCCCTCGTGCAGGAACACGACCGTCGGGTGCGCCGATTCGGCCGCGCCGACCCACTGGTATTCGAGGCTCAGCGGGATGCCGTCCAGGTCCAGCCTGGCGAATGCGGACATGGCAGCCTCAGACCGCGCTGCGCAGGCGGTAGCGCTGGATCTTGCCGGTCGCCGTCTTCGGCAGGTCGGCCACGAACACCAGCTCGCGCGGATACTTGTGCGGCGCCAGCCGTCCCTTGACGAAGGCCTTCAGCTCGTCGGCCAGCAGATCGTCGGGCTGGCGGTCCTTGCCCAGCACGACGTAGGCGGCGGTCTTGGTCAGGCCGTCGGCATCCTGCTTGCCGACCACGGCGCACTCGAGCACCGCCGGGTGGGCCGTGAGCGCGGCCTCGACCTCGATCGGCGACACGTACTGGCCGCTGACCTTCAGCATGTCGTCGCTGCGGCCCGCATACACCAGGCGGCCGTCGGACTCCATGATGTACTTGTCGCCGCTCTTGAGCCATTCGCCCTGGAAGGTGGCGCGGCTCTTTTCGCGGTTCGACCAGTAGAGCAGGGCGGCGCTGGGGCCGCGCACGTACAGGTCGCCGATCTCGCCCGACGCCACCGGGCGGTCGTCGTCGCCGCGCAGCTCGACCTCGTAGCCGGGCACCGGGAATCCGGAGCTGCCGTAGCGGACGTCGCCGGCGCGGTTCGAGACGAAGATGTGCAGCATCTCGGTCGATCCCAGGCCATCCAGGATGTCGCAGCCGAAGTGGTCGCGGAAGGCCTGGCCGACTTCGCGCGGCAGCGCCTCGCCGGCCGAGGTGCAGACCCGCAGCGCCACCTGTTCGCGCGGCGGCGGGGCGGCCGAAGCCAGCATCGCCACGTACAGGGTCGGCACGCCGCCGAAGATGGTCGCGCGGTGGCGAGTCAGGCGCGCGAACACGGCCTGCGGGGTCGGGCGCTCCGCCATCAGCACCACGGTGGCGCCGACGCTGAGCGGGAAGGTCAGGGCGTTGCCGAGGCCATAGGCGAAGAACAGCTTGGCGGCGGAAAAGACGATGTCCTCGCTGTTGATGCCGAGGATGGGCTTGGCGTACAGCTCCGCGGTCCAGAACAGGTTGGCGTGCGAATGCACCGCGCCTTTCGGGCGGCCGGTCGAGCCGGACGAGTACAGCCAGAAGGCGAAGTCGTCGGCGCAGGTGTCGGCGTGGGCGTCGGCCGCCAGCGGGGCAATGTCGAGCAGGGCGTCCATGTGCGGCAGGGAGGCGTCGACGACGTCGCCGGCGGCGATCAGTTCGGGCTTGCCGCGGGCCGCGGCGAGGGCTTCGCGCACGCAGGGCAGCAGGGCCGCGCTGGCGACGATGGCCTTGGCGCGGCTGTGGTCGATCATATAGGCATAGTCGGCGGCCGGCAGCAGGGTGTTGACCGGCACCGGGATCACGCCGGCGAACATGGCGCCCAGCAGCGCCACCGGCAGGTCCACCGTGTCCTGCATCACCAGCAGCACGCGCTGCTCCGGCTGGATGCCGCGCGCCAGCAGGCCTGCTGCGAAGCTCCTTACGCGGCGGTCGAGTTCGCCGTAACTGAGGCTGCCGCGGTCGTCGATGAAGGCGGTCTTTTCGGCGCGGTCGGCGTTGAGGGCCAGGATGTGCCGTGCGAAGTTGAACTGCTTCGGCAAGGTGATGCTGTGATGGTCCATCATGTCTCCTTTGCCGGGATCGCGCCGTCCACGCGTCCCGTTTTATATATGCGCCGCCTAGTCCAGACGAAGCTGGACCGCCTCGCGCGTCGTCAAGGCCAGGGCCGAGGGCGAACCCTGCACGGCGCTGCGGCGGTGGTAGAAGGCCAGGCCGCGCAGGCCGCCCAGTTCCTCGCCGCCGCCGGCCCGGCCGGGACCGCCGTGGATCGAGGCCGGCATCACGTTGCCGTGGCCGGTCTGGGTCTTGCCCACGTCCGGCGTCACCAGGTGCACCCGGCCGTGGGAAGCCGCCAGCAGCGGCGCGGCCGCGGCCAGCCAGGATTCGTCCTCGCCGAACACGGAGGTCACCAGCGAACCCAGGCCGCGGTGGCTGAGCGCCAGCGCATGCGCGGCGTCGCGGTAGCCCAGCAGGGTCGAGACCGGGCCGAAGACTTCGTGTTCGTGCACCAGGCGCGCGGCATCGCCGTCCGGCAGGCCGAGCAGGGTCGGCGCCACGCAGGCGGCCACCGCCGGGTCGGCGTCGACCAGGACTCGATTGCGGCCGTCGTGCAGCACCCGCGCCTCGCCGGCGAGGGTGGCGATCCCGTTCCGGACGCTGTCGAACTGTTCGCGGCTGACCAGGGAGCCCATCCTTACTTCGGGATTGCGCGGATTGCCCACGCTGACCTGGGCCAGGCCCGCGCCCACCGCCTCGGCCACGGCGTCGAACAGGCGGACCGGCACCAGCGCGCGGCGGATCGCGGTGCAGCGCTGGCCGCTCTTGGTCGTCATCTCGCGCACCAGTTCCTTGACGTAGAGTTCGAAGGCGGGCGAGCCTGGCTGGGCGCTCTCGGCCAGGATGGAGGAATTCAGGCTGTCGGCCTCGATGTTCAGGCGTATCGAGTGGCGCACCACGCCGGCGTGGGAACGGATCAAGGCGGCGGTGTCGGCGGAGCCCGTGAAGGACAGCACGTCGAAGGCTTCGAGTGCGTCCAGCAGGCCGCTTGATGAACCGCACACGATCGACAGCGCGCCCGGCGGCAGCACGCCGGCCTCGATCACGTCCGCCACCATGCGCTGGGTCAGCCAGGCGGTGACGGTGGCCGGCTTGATCACCACCGGCACGCCGGACAGCAAGGCCGGCGCCGCCTTTTCCCACAAGCCCCAGGCCGGGAAATTGAAGGCATTGATGAACAGGGCCAGGCCGCGCACGGGCGCCAGGATGTGCTGGGACTGGAAGGAGCCGTCGCGGGCGAGGGCGGCGGCCGAGCCGTCGAGCAGCAGGCGGGCTTCGCCCAGCGAGGTGCCCAGCTTGGCGTAGTAGTTCAGGGTGAAGGCCGCGCCTTCGATGTCGACCGCGGAATCGGCCTGGGTGGTGCCGGAATTGGCCTGGGCGATCGCATAATACTCGTCGCGGTTCGCCTGCAGCACCTTGAGCACATCGCCCAGCATGGCGGCGCGCTGGCCGTAGCTCATCGCCTGCAGCGCCGCGCGTCCGCTGTCACGGGCGAAGGCGAAGCCCTGTTCGAGTCCTTCGGCGCGGCCGCCGGTGGCGGCCAGCGCTTCGCCGGTGACCGGATCGCGGAGCAGGTGGACGGCGTCGGCCGCATCCTGGCGTACACCGCCCAGGTAGTTGTGCAGGAAAATGGTCATGATGTCTGTGCCTGGTGTCGTTACTTAAGCAGTGGTAGAGGCGGGCGTGAATTCGATCGCGCCCTGCGGCAGCAGGTAAAGGACGAGGGCGCGGCCTTGCGTGACCGTCGGCGCGTGCGCGCTGCCGGCTTCGTACACGCACCAGCCGGCGGGGCGGCCGTCGAAGCAGGCGTCCGTAGTGAGCGGCATGATCAGGTCGATCTCGCCGTTCGGATGCACGTGATGCGGGCCGGCGATGTCCTGCATGTCGACCACGTCGACGCTGAAGCCGTGGGTGGCCGGCGTCGCCTTCAGCACGCGGCCGTAGCGGATGCCGCCGCCTTCGCGCTTGCACAGCCAGCCTTCGCGCACGCCGGTCATGCAGGCGTCGGCGATCTTTTCATAGAGCTCGCTGCCGGCGCCGTGCTGGGCGTTGAGATGGGATTCGAGTGCGGAACCGAGCGGGATACCGTCGATTTCCTCGGTCACCCGGGTGATCAATTGCTGGAAAGCGGAAACGTCCATTCAAAACCCCTGAGCTGATATTGCGAATCAAGCGCGAAAGATCGGAGATATAGTGCGTTCGAAAAGAGTGTAGGTGTATTATGTTGCATGAGTCAAGACTTGTTTGAGATATATTTCATGTGCCGTCTTGCCGCATGCAGTGGTGAGATAATTGGCGGATAGTCCCGAAGGGGCAGTACTTTTGATGGAATTCAGAATGACAGCACCGCAGCTCAGCACAGACGGTTTATCCCAAGAAGAAAAAGACCCATTCCTGATCGCGCTCGGCGAGCGGGTGCGCGCCCTGCGCTCGCGCCGCGGCCTTACGCGCAAGGCGCTGGCCCGGCTGGCCGACGTGTCCGAGCGCCACCTGGCGAACGTCGAGTCGGGCGTCGGCAACGCCTCGATCCAGTTCCTGCGCCAGATCACCTCCGTCCTCAATTGCACGCTGGCCGAAATGATCGGCGACGAGACCGCGACCTCGCCCGAATGGCTGATGATCCGCGAGATCCTGCGTGGCCGAACCGACGAGGAGCTGGCCAGGGCGCGCGCCGCGCTGGCCGGCTTGTTCGATGCTCCCACCAGCGAAACGGTGCGCCGGCAGCGGATCGCCCTGATCGGCCTGCGCGGGGCGGGCAAGTCCAGCCTGGGCCGCATGCTGGCCGACTACTGGATGGTGCCCTTCGTGGAACTGGGGCGCGAAGTCGAGCTGCTGGCCGGCTGCGGCATCGCCGAGATCCATGCGCTGTATGGACCCAGCGCCTACCGCCGTTACGAGCGCCGCGCCCTCGAAGACATCATCCAGCGCCACCCGCGCGCCGTGATCGCCACCCCGGGCGGGATCGTGTCCGACCCGGCCACCTACAAGCTGCTGCTGTCGCACTGCTATACGGTGTGGGTGAAGGCGGCGCCGAAGGACCACATGGCGCGCGTGCTGGCCCAGGGCGACACCCGGCCGATGAGCGGCAACCGCGAAGCCATGGACGACCTCAAAAGCATCCTCGAGAGCCGCGCCGCCTTCTATTCCAAGGCCGACTTCAGCTTCGACACCAGCGACATGACCCTCGAGACCGCCTACGTGGGCCTGCTGGAGCAGCTGCGCGACAACGTGGCGCTGTAGGGCGCTTCTCTTCTGAAAACGGGCGCCGGCACGATGCCGGCGCTTTTTTTTGCACTTTCGGATGCAGTTTTTTTCTTGACGCCCAAATCGAGATGCAATATAGTGCTTTCAACGGAAGATGAATGCACCATATTTCACCAGGGGACCATCTCATGAGCACCGCACCGCAGATCGATTACTCAACCTCGCCGGACCGCTACAAGCACTGGAGCCTGGCAGTCGATGGCGAGATCGCCACGCTGACCATGCTCATCGACGAGGACGGCGGCCTGAAGGAAGGCTATAAACTCAAGCTCAATTCCTATGACCTCGGGGTCGACATCGAACTGCACGACGCGGTGCAGCGGATCCGCTTCGAACACCCGACGGTGCGCACGGTGGTGGTGACGAGCGGCCGCGACCGCATCTTCTGCTCGGGCGCCAACATCTTCATGCTCGGCAAGTCGAGTCATCCCTGGAAGGTCAACTTCTGCAAATTCACCAACGAGACCCGCAACGGCCTCGAAGACTCCAGCCGCCACGACGGCCTGAAGTTCGTGGCGGCGGTGAACGGCGCCTGCGCGGGCGGCGGCTACGAACTGGCGGCGGCCTGCGACGAGATCATCCTGGTGGACGACCGCTCGTCCTCGGTGAGCCTGCCGGAAGTGCCGCTGCTCGGCGTGCTGCCCGGTACCGGCGGCCTGACCCGCCTGACCGACAAGCGCAAGGTGAGGCACGACCTGGCCGACATCTTCTGCACCACCTCGGAAGGCGTGCGCGGCCAGAAGGCCAAGGACTGGAAGCTGGTCGACGAGGTGGCCAAGCCGGCGCAGTTCGCCGACACCGTGCGCCGCCGCGCGCTGGCACTGGCCGAGGGCAGCCTGCGTCCGGCCCAGGCCACCGGCGTCAAGCTGGTCCCGCTCGAGAAGACGGCCGGTCCGGACAGTGTCGACTATGCCTATGTAAGCATCAGGATCGACCGCGCCGCCCGCAACGCCACCTTGACGGTGCGCGCACCCCAGGCGGCCCAGCCCGAGGATGCCGCCGGCATCGAGGCGGCCGGCGTCAACTGGTGGCCGCTGCGCATGGCGCGCGAACTCGACGATGCCATCCTGCACCTGCGCACCAATGAACTGGACGTCGGTACCTGGATCCTGAAGACCGCCGGCGACGCGCAGACGGTGCTGTCGATCGACGCCACCCTGGCCGCCCAGGCCGGTCACTGGCTGGTACGCGAGACGGTCGGCCTGATGCGCCGCACCTTCGCCCGCCTGGACGTGTCCTCGCGTTCCCTGTTCGCCTTCATCGAGGAAGGCTCCTGCTTTGCCGGCTCGCTGCTGGAACTGGCGCTGGCGGCCGACCGCATCTACATGCTGGCGCTGCCGGACGATCCCGAACGCGCGCCGAAGATCGCCGTCAGCGAGATGAACTTCGGCCGCCTGCCGATGGTTACTGCGCAATCGCGGGTCGCCCGCCGCTTCTATGAAGACGCGGCCGCGATCGAGGCCGTGCGCGCCACCGGCGGCCGCCTGCTCGATGCCGGCGAGGCCGCGAGCCTCGGCCTGGTGACCTTCGACACCGACGATATCGACTGGCCGGACGAGACGCGCCTGGCGCTGGAAGAGCGCGCCAGCATGTCGCCGGACGCCCTCACCGGCATGGAGGCCAACCTGCGCTTCAACGGCCGCGAGACCATGGAGACCCGCGTGTTCGGGCGCCTGAGCGCATGGCAGAACTGGATCTTCATCCGCCCCAATGCCGTCGGCGAACTGGGCGCCCTCAAGGTCTACGGTACGGGCAACAAGGCCCAGTTCGATTTCAAGCGCGTCTGACGCAGTTCTCCACACTATCAAGGAAACCACCGTGAGCTCGATTAACTACAACGACAAGATCCCGAACAACGTCAACCTCTCCGAAGACAAGACGCTGCAGCGCGCGCTCGAACACTGGCAGCCGAACTACCTGCAGTGGTGGAACGACATGGGCCCGAACGGTTCGAACAACATGGATGTCTACCTGCGCACCGCGGTCAGCACCACGCCCGACGGCTGGGCCCATTTCGGCCACGTCAAGATGCCGGACTACCGCTGGGGCATCTTCCTGGCCCAGGCCGAGAACGACCGCAAGATCAACTTCGGCGAAGAGAAGGGCCGCGCCGCCTGGCAGGACGTGCCGGGCGAGCACCGCGCCAACCTGCGCCGCATCATCGTCACCCAGGGCGACACCGAGCCGGCCTCGGTCGAGCAGCAGCGCCACCTGGGCCTGACCGCGCCCTCGCAGTACGACATGCGCAACCTGTTCCAGATTAACGTGGAAGAGGGCCGCCACCTGTGGGCCATGGTCTACCTGCTGCACAAGTACTTCGGCCGCGACGGCCGCGAGGAAGCCGAAGCCCTCCTGCAGCGCAATTCGGGTGACCAGGACAACCCGCGCATCCTCGAAGCCTTCAACGAGGAGACCCCGGACTGGCTGGCCTTCTACATGTTCACCTACTTCACCGACCGCGACGGCAAGTTCCAGCYGAACGCGCTGGCGGAATCCGGCTTCGATCCGCTGTCGCGCACCTGCCGCTTCATGCTGACGGAAGAGGCCCACCACATGTTCGTGGGCGAGTCCGGCGTGGCCCGCGTGATCCAGCGCACCGTGGACCTGATGCGCCAGCACGGCGTGGAAGATCCGGAGCAGGTGCGCGCGCTGGGCGTGATCGACCTGCAGACCATCCAGCGCTACCTGAACTTCCACTTCAGCGTGACGGTGGACCTGTTCGGCGCCGACCAGTCCTCGAACGCCGCCACCTTCTACAGCTCGGGCCTGAAGGGCCGCTACGAAGAGACCAGGCGCGACGACGACCACCTGCTGAAGAACCGGCAGTACCGCATCCTCGAAGTGGCGAACGGCGCGCTGGCGGAACGCGAGGTCCCGATGCTGAATTCCCTCAACGAAGTGCTGCGCGACGACTTCATCCGCGATTCGGTCGCCGGCATCGGCCGCTGGAACCGCATCATCGAGAAGGCCGGCCTGCCGTTCCGCCTGAGCGCGCCGAACAAGGCCTTCAACCGCCACATCGGCGGCTTCGCCGGCCACCGCATCTCGCCGGACGGGCGCGTGCTGTCGGAAGTGGAATGGGCCGCCAACGAACGCAACTGGCTGCCGAGCGAGGAAGACCGTGCCTATGTGGCCTCGTTGATGGGCCGCGTGATCGAACCCGGCAAGATGGCCAACTGGATCGCGCCGCCGCCGGTCGGCATCAACAAGCAGCCGATCGACTTCGAGTACGTGCGTTTCAACTAAGTGAATCAAGCCGCCGCCATGAATGCTCCAGAACCGATCTTCCTGGTGCGCCAGCACCTGATCGACCCCGAGGTCTGCATTCGCTGCAATACCTGCGAAGAGACCTGTCCGATCGACGCCATCACCCACGACAGCCGCAACTACGTGGTCGATGGCGACATCTGCAACCATTGCGGCAACTGCGTCTCGCCATGCCCGACGGGCGCGATCGACCACTGGCATATGGTGCCGCGCGGCGCCGCTTATCCGCTGAGCGAGCAGTTCGGCTGGGACGAGCTGCCGCCGCAGCAGGAGCATGCCGAGGCCGTGATCGAGGAGACGGTCGCGTCGCCGGAAGCCGGCGGCGATACGGTGCAGACCAATGCGGCGCTGTCGGTGTCCTCGCCGATGCCGCCGTGGTCGGCCGCCCATCCCTACGCCCACCTGTACACGGCCAAGAACCCGGCGCAGGCGACGGTGGCCGGCAACTACCGGCTGACGGCGCCGGACGCGGCCAGCGACGTGCACCACATCGTGCTCGACTTCGGTACCCAGGCCTTCCCCATCCTCGAGGGCCAGTCGATCGGTATCATCCCGCCGGGCCTCGACGAGAACGGCAAGCCGCACTACATGCGCATGTATTCGGTGGCCAGCCCGCGCGGCGGCGAGCGTGACGGCTACAACAACCTGGCGCTGACGGTGAAGCGGGTGGTGGAAGACCACGCCGGCCAGCCGGTGCGCGGGGTCGCCTCCAACTACCTGTGCGACCTGCCGAAGGGCGCCACGGTGCAGGTGGCCGGTCCCTTCGGCGTGAACTACCTGATGCCGAACCATGCGGGTTCGAACGTGCTGATGATCTGCACCGGCACCGGCTCCGCGCCGATGCGGGCGATGACCGAGCACCGGCGCCGGATGGTTGCCGCCGGCAAGCCGCACGACGGCAAGCTGATGCTGTTCTTCGGCGCCCGCAATCCGGCCGAACTGCCATATTTTGGCCCGCTCCTGAAACTGCCGGCCGACTTCATCGACATGCACCTGGCCTTCTCGCGCCTGCCGGACCAGCCGAAAGCCTATGTGCAGGACAAGATCCGCGCGGCTGGGTCCTCGGTGGCCGAACTGCTGGCCGGCGACACCTATCTCTACATCTGCGGCCTGAAAGGCATGGAGACCGGGGTGCTGGAAGCCCTGGGCGAAGTCTGCACGGCGGCCGGCATGGATTGGGCGGGCCTGCAGGCGCGCATGGTCAACGAAGGGCGCTTCCATGTCGAGACCTATTGAGGCAGGGCAGCCGGTTGGCGTGATCGGCGCCGGCACCATGGGCGCCGGCATCGCCCAGGTGGCAGCAAGCGCCGGCCATCCGGTGCGCCTGCTCGACCTGCGCGCCGGCGCCGCCGCCGAGGCGGTGGCGCGGATCGGCGCCTCGCTTGCAGGCCAGGTGGCGAAGGGCCGCATGTCCGAAGCCGAACGCACGATGCTACTGGCGCGCATCGTGCCGGTGGCCGGCAGCGCTGAGCTGGATGGGGCAGCGCTGGTGATCGAAGCGATCGCCGAAGACCTGGGCGCGAAACGGGCGCTGTTGCGCGAGCTGGAGCAGCGGGTCTCTCCCGATGCGATCCTGGCGTCGAACACGTCCTCGCTGTCGATCACCGCGCTCGCCAACGGCTTGCGCCATCCCGGGCGGCTGGTCGGCATGCATTTCTTCAATCCGGTGCCGGCCATGAAGCTGGTGGAAGTCGTCTCCGGCGCGGAAACCGCCGCCGGCGTGGCCGCCAGCGTGTTCGAGACCGCCCGGCGCTGGGGCAAGACGCCGGTGCACGCGAAGTCCACGCCCGGCTTCATCGTCAACCGCATCGCGCGCCCCTACTATGCGGAAGCGCTGGCCCTGCTGCAGGAGCATGCGGCGACGCCGGCCGAGATCGACCTGCTGGCCCGCGGCGCCGGCTTCCGGATGGGGCCCTGCGAGCTGATGGACCTGATCGGCCACGACATCAACTATGCGGTGACGCTGTCGGTATTCGACGCGAACTACGGCGACCGCCGCTACGTGCCTTCGCTGGTGCAGAAGGCGCTGGTCGACGGCGGGCGGCTGGGACGCAAGAGCGGCAAGGGATTCTACGATGGCGTCCCGGATCATGCCGCGCCCCCGCCCGCGCCTCGCGAGACCGTCGCGCCGGCGCAATCGGTAGAGCTGGCGGGCCGCGGCGGGCAGGTGGAGTGCCTGGCGGCGCGCCTTGACCGGGCCGGCATCGCCTTCACGCGCACGCCGGACAGCGGCTGGAACGGCTTGCGCATCGGCGGCGTCGCCATGCACATTACCGACGGCCGCAGCGCCGCCCAGGTGGCGGCCGAGCGCGGCGACCGCCAAACCGGGGTGCTCGACTGGATGCCCGGAGAAGGCGAGGGCGCGCTGGCGCTGGCCTTCGCACCCGGTGTCGGGCCGGCGGCGCGCGCCGATGTCGCCCGCGTGCTGGGCGCCTGTGGCTGGCAGGCGATCGCCTTGCGCGACGTGCCCGGCCTGCTGGTGGCGCGCAGCGTCGCCATGCTTGCCAACGAGGGCGCGGACGCGGTCTGGCAAGGTGTCTGCGACGCCGCCTCCGCCGACCTGGCCATGAAGCTGGGCACCAACTACCCGGCCGGACCCTTCGAATGGCTGGAGCGCCTTGGCGTCGATCACGTCGTTACCCTGCTCGACCATCTGTTCGAGGCCTATCGCAGCGAGCGTTACCGGGTGAGCCCCCTGCTGCGGCAGCGTTACTGGACGCAAAGGATTCCCGCATGAACCAGGACATCGGCACCCATAACTTCCGCGTCACGCTCGACCCCGACGGCGTCGCCCACCTCGTCTTCGGCCCCGAAGGTGCGATGCCGGTCGTGGATGCGGCCGGCCATGCGGCCCTGGCCACCATCTGGGCCGGGCTCGATGCCGATCCGGCCGTGAAGGCCATCCTGGTGCGCAGCGAAGGCAAGGGCTTCTGCGCCGGCGGCGAGCTGGCGATGGTGGAAGGGATGCTGGCATCGGAAGCGGTGCGCGCACGCGTGATGCGCGAGGCGCGCGAGCTGGTGCGCGGCATGATCGCCTGCGGCAAGCCCATCGTCTCGGCCATCAACGGCGCGGCGGTCGGCGCCGGGCTGGCGGTGGCGCTGCTGGCCGATATCTCGGTCGCATCGCGCAAGGCCAGGCTGATCGACGGGCACACGAAGCTGGGCGTCGCCGCCGGCGACCACGCGGTGCTGATCTGGCCCCTGCTGTGCGGCCTGGCGAAGGCCAAGTACTACCTGCTGCTGTGCGAGACCCTGAGCGGCGAGGAAGCCGAGCGCATCGGCCTGGTCAGCCGCGCGACCGATCCGGAACTGGTCGACGAAGAAGCGCTCGCGATCGCGCGCAAGCTGGCGGCGGGCAGTCCGTCGGCCCTGGCCGGCACCAAGCGCGCGCTGAACGGCTGGCTGCACGCGGCCTGGCCGGCCTTCGAAGCGTCGCTGGCGGCGGAATTCATGGACTTTGCCGGCGCCGACGCGCGCGAGGGCGTGGCCGCCATCAAGGAGAAACGTGCGCCGCTGTTCGGCGGGGAGCCGGCATGAAATTCGCCGAACTAGCCGCCGCCGGCCGCTTCGTCCTCGGCCCCATCACGCTCGACAGCGGCGAGGTCGTGGACTTCGCATCCAGCTTCGACGACCAGTGGTTCCATACCGACCCGGAGGCCGCGGCCGATGGTTCCTTCCGCGGTTTGATTGCCAGCGGCTGGCATACCTGCGGGCTGGCGATGCGCCTGGTGTCGCGCGAGCTGCTGGCCGGTTCCGAGTCCTTCGCTTCTCCGGGGCTGAACTATCTGCGCTGGCCGCATCCGGTGCGGCCTGGCGACCGGCTGATGCTGGAGGTGAGCGTGATCGAGGCGCGGCGGTCGGCTTCGCGGCCGGAGCTGGGCATCCTGTGCTGGCAGTGGGTGATGCGCAATAGCGACGACCAGGTGGTGCTCGACCTGGAGGCCACCAGCATGTTCAAGCTTGACGATTGAGTAGCGGCTTGAGCAGCTCGAAGTCGATCGGCTTTGTCAGGTGATGGTCGAAACCGGCCTCGAAGGCCCGGTCGCGGTCTTTTTGCTGCCCCCAGCCGGTGGTGGCGATGAGCGTGCGCGACCTACCGCCCGGAAGTTGCCGCAAGCGCCGCGCCAGCTCATACCCGGTCATGTCGGGCAGGCCGATGTCGAGCAGGGCCAGTACCGGATCGGCGCTGCCGACCAGGTCGAGGGCCTGCGCGCCCGAATGCGCGACCACGACTTCGCAGGCGAACAGCTCGAGTGCCATCGCCAGCGTCTCGGCGGCGTCCTGATTGTCGTCGACCACCATGATGCGCACCCGCGTGGGTAGCACATCGGCGGAAGGCGCTTCGTCCAGGCAGGCGATGCCGGCCGCCAGCGGCAGGGACACGATGAAGGTGCTGCCTCGATCGAGCCCGTCGCTCTCGGCGCGAATCCGCCCGCCGTGAAGCCCCACGATGCCGCGCACCAGGGCCAGGCCGATACCCAGGCCGCCCTTGGCCCTTTCCAGGGCCGGCTCGAGCTGCGAGAACATGTCGAACACGGTGTCGAGCGCCGGGGAGGGAATGCCGATGCCATTGTCGCGCACGCGTATCTCCGCCGTTTCGCCGGCGCAGAGCAGGTGCAGTTCGATATCGCCGCCGTCCGGCGTATACTTGGCGGCATTCGTCAACAGGTTCACGACCACCTGGGCGAGCCTGGTGGCGTCGCCGTCGATCATGACCGGCCCCTCATCGACGAACAGATGCAGGGTATGGCGCGCGGTCCGCATGGTCTCGTTCATGTCCTGCGCCGCGCTGCGTACCAGGGCGGACATTTCGACCGGTGCGCGGCGAAGCTGCATACGGCCTTGCGTGATCCGCGAGATTTCCATCAGGTCGTCGACGAGCCGCGTCAGATGGCGCAGCTGCCGGTCGAAGATCTGCAGCAGCCGGTCGTCGGCGGCCTGGCCGAGCTTCAGCTTGAGCACATCGAGGGCGCTGCGCATCGGCGCCAGCGGATTGCGCAGCTCATGCGACAGGGTCGCGAGGAATTCGTCCTTGCGGCGGTCCGCCGCGGACAGTTGCACGTTCAACTTCTTCAATTCGGCTTCGGCGGCCTCGGCGGCCTTGCGTGCCAATAAAAGCTCGCGCTCATAGGCGCGCCGGTCCGATGCCTTGAACAAGGCCCAATGATCGACGATCCGGCCGCCGTCCTGCTGCCTCACGATGTTGAGCAGCATGGGCAAACGCTCCTGATGCCGATTGCGCAGGTCGACCTGTATCTCGGCAACCGAACCCTGCACCTGCAGGATGGGCTGGCAATGGGTGTTGAAGAACAGGCGCGCCCCGACGGGTAACAGGTCGCGCATGCGGACTTTTCCGACCAACTCGTCCCGCTCGTAGCCCAGCCATGCGCAGGCGGCGCCGTTGGCCTTCAGGATCAGTCCGTCTGCCGCCGTCACCAGCAATGCGCAGGCAGCGTGCTCGAACGAGGTTTCGCTGCCGGGAGACTGGTCGTCCACGCCGTCAGCGCAGGACGTGCGCGAGGAAGTTGTCAATCGCCCGCGAACTTTCGGTCGGGGCGCTCATGTGCGGACAATGGCCGACGTTGTCGATGATGTGCAGGGTGCTCGACGGCAGGTTCCGGTGCAGGAACTCACCCACCGAGAGTGGTGCCACCATGTCGTCGCTGCACTGCAGGATCAGCGCCGGCACCGTCGACAGGGGCACGTCCTTGCGGTGATCGGACAGGAAGGTGACGCCCGCGAAATGCCTGGCGATCTCGGGGTCGTTGCGGCAGAAGCTGTTGGTCAGCTCTTCGCGGAGCGCCGGCCGATCGGGCACGCCCATGATCGCCGGCGCCAGGTTGCTCGACCAGCCGAGGAAGTTGGCTTCCATCGTTTCCAGGAGTTCGTCGATATCCTCACGGCTGAACCCGCCCACATAGTCGCCGTCGTCGATATAGCAAGGCGACGGTCCGACCATGACCTGGGCGCTGAATTTATGCGGCGCCTTGATCGTGGCGAGCAACCCGATCATCGTGCTGACCGAATGGCCGACGAACACCACAGGGCCGGTGGCGAATTCGTCGATGATTTCGAGCAGGTCGTCGGCATAGCCGTGCAGGGTGCCGTACTTGTCGCGGCAGTAGGCCGCCAGATCGGAGCCCCCGCTGCCCACGAGGTCGAACGAGATAGTGCGGAAACGTTCGCCGTAGGCGGGAGCGAGGAAACGCCACATGGTCTGGTCGCAGCCAAAACCGTGGGCGAACACCATGGTGGCCGAGCCATTGCCTGAGATACGAAGGTTGTTGCGTACCTGCACCGAGGACATTGTCTAATTTCCCTTCGTAAAATTAACAATTAGCATTGTACTCTTTTTAATGTGCCGTCCTCGTTCGCGTGTCCAGGCTACACCGGCCCAACCCCCTGATCCACCGACAACTCCGCAATCACCCCCCGCAGCCACTGGTTCCCCGGCTCCTTGTGATACTTGGCATGCCAGAACAGGTTGACATCGAAGTCGGGGAAGGGCACCGGATGCGGCAGATAGCGCAGCTTGAAAGGCGCCATGCCTTCGCGGACGTAACGCTCGGGCACGGTGGCGATCAGGTCGGTATTCGACAGGATGTGGCCCAGCGCCACGAAGTGCGGCACGCTGAGGCGGACATTGCGCTTCACGCCGCGCTTCTCTATCACTTCGTCGACGATCGCGTGGCCGGTCCCGCCGGCCACCACGACGATGTGCTGGGCTTCTTCGAAGTCCTGCAGGGTCAGGGCTTCCTTGTCCAGCGCATGCCCCTCCCTGAAGATGCACACGTAACGCTGGCGGAACAGGTGGCGGGTGAAGAAGCCTGCCTTCAGCTGCGGCAGCAGGCCGATGGCGATATCGACCCGGCCCGACTCCAGTTCGTCGCTCAGGTTGACGGCGGCGTTGCGCACGGTGCTGATGGTCACGCCGGGCGCAATCTCGGCCAGCCTGCGCATCAGGCGCGGCAGGAAGTGGATCTCGCCGAGGTCCGTCATCGCGAGCGTGAACTTGCGCACGCTGGCCATGGGATCGAATTCCAGCTGGCGCTCCAGCGTGTCGCGGATCGTCGTCAGGGCGAAATCGATCGGCTCGGCCAGCTGCACCGCATACGGCGTCGGCTCCATGCCGCGCGCGGTCCGCAGGAATAGCTCGTCTCCCATCATCTTGCGCAGCCGGCTCAGCGCGTTGCTGACCGCCGGCTGGGTCAGGCCGAGATTGTCGGCCACCACCGATACGCGCCTTTCCTTGTAGAGCTGCTGGAAAACCACCAGCAGGTTGAGATCGACATCATGAAGATTGAGCATGCGATATTCACCAAATCTATTTTGCGCATTCACGGGATTTTGTATTTTTATTTTACTGGCATTCCTATAATCAAACCCAAGAACGAGATATAAGTTTTTGGAGACTGCATGAAGCTGCACATCCGGCCGCTCGACCAGACCATCGACGTCGCCCCGGGAACCAACCTGCTGGCGGCACTGCGCGAGCACGGCGTACCGATTTCCTACAGCTGCACGGCCGGCCGTTGCGGCACCTGCCGCTGCAAGGTGGTCGCCGGCGACATCGGCGGCGCCAATGCCGATGGCGGGCATACCGTGCTGGCCTGCACCAGCGTCGTGAACGGCGACTGCAGCATCGAGATTCCCGAGCCGGACGAAATCATCCTGCATCCGGCCAAGGTCCTGAAAGCGACCGTGACGGCGCTGGACCGCCTGACCCACGACATCGTCCGCCTGCGCCTGCGCAGCAGCAAACCGCTCGAATACTCGCCGGGCCAGTACGCGACCCTGCAGTTCACGCCCGAACACGTGCGTCCGTATTCGATGGCCGGCCTGCCGGGCGACGGCGAACTGGAATTCCACATCCGACTGGTCAAGGACGGCCTGGTGAGCGGCTACGTCGACCGCGAGCTGAAGCTCGGCGACGCCGTCCGCGTCAGCGGCCCGCTCGGCACCTCCTACCTGCGCAGGAAGCACGAAGGACCGATGCTGTGCGTGGCCGGCGGTACCGGCCTGGCGCCAGTGCTGGCCATCGTGCGCGGCGCCCTCGAAGCGGGCATGCGCAACGACATCCACGTGTATTTCGGCGTGCGCAGCGCCCGCGACGTCTACTGCACCGAGCTGCTTTCAGGCCTGGCCGAGCGCCATCGCAACCTGAAGGTGCACGTGGTGGTCACGGAAGGCCAGCCCGGCGCCGGCCAGCGCAGCGGCATCGTCACCGAGGCGGTGGCCCGCGACTGGGCTTCGCTGTCCGGCTGGCGCGCCTACCTGTGCGGCGCGCCGCCGATGGTGGACGCGGCGACCCTGGTGGTGCGCGAACGCGGCATCGACACCGATCACATCTACGCCGACGCGTTCTACGCGAAAGCAGCCTGAATCCGAGGAGACCATATGGACATGCAAGCCAAGGCCGGCGTGAAGCAGGAACGCGCCGACTTCTACCGCCGCATCAGCGGCCATAACCTGACCCCCTTGTGGGAAGTGCTCGGCGCCCTGGTGCCGAAGTCGCCCAGGACCCCGGTGGCGCCGGCGCTGTGGCGCTATGCCGAGGTGCGCGAGCAGGTCATGGAAGCCGGCCGCCTGATCACCGCCGAAGAGGCCGAGCGCCGCGTGCTGATCCTCGAGAATCCCGCGATGCGCGGAAATTCCTCGATCACGCAATCGCTGTACGCCGGCCTGCAGCTGATCATGCCGGGCGAAGTGGCGCCGGCCCACCGCCACACCCAGTCGGCCCTGCGCCTGGTACTGGACGGCGAGGGCGCCTACACGGCGGTCGACGGCGAGCGTACCACCATGCGCCGCGGCGACTTCATCATCACCCCGTCCTGGACCTGGCACGACCACGGCAACCTGGGCACGGAACCGGTGGTGTGGCTGGACGGCCTCGACATCCCGACCCTGCGCTTCTTCGACGCCGGCTTCGCCGAGCACGGCAGCGAGGCCACCCAGCAGACTTCGCGTCCGGAAGGCGACGCGCTGGCCCGCTACGGCCACAACATGCTGCCGCTGGACCTGAAGCAGGAAGCAGCCGATCCGACCAAGGTCTTCGTCTATCCCTTCTCCCAGACGAAGGAGGCGCTGGAAGGCATCGCCCGCACCGCGCCGGACGCCCACTTCGGCCACAAGCTGCGCTACGTGAACCCGGCCACCGGCGCCTCGCCGATGCCGACCATCGGCGCCTTCGCCCAGCTGCTGCCGGCCGGCTTCGAGACCGCGCCCTACCGCAGCACCGACGCCACCGTCTACGTCTGCCTGGAAGGCGAGGGCAGCGCGCAGGTCGGCGACGAATCCTACACCTTCGGCCCGAACGATGTGTTCGTGGTGCCGTCCTGGCACACGCTGACATTGAAAGCCGGCGAACAGACCATCCTGTTCAGCTTCTCGGACCGTCCGATGCAGCAGGCGATCGGCCTGTGGCGCGAAGAAAAAATGCAGTAACCCTTATCAGGAGAACCCCATGAAATACGCAGTAGCCCCGGCCCCCGTCCACACCCTGCCGATCGCCGGCAGCGACGAGCAGTTCCCGATCAACCGCATCTTCTGCGTCGGCCGCAACTACGCGGCGCATGCGCGCGAGATGGGCCGCGATCCGGACCGCGAACCGCCGTTCTTCTTCATGAAGCCGGCGAATGCCACCGTGGTTGCCGGCAGCGAGGAAGTGACGATCCCGTATCCGCCGAAGACCGCCAACTTCCACCACGAGATCGAGCTGGTGGTCGCCATCGCCAAGGGTGGCGCCAACATCCCGGTCGAGCAGGCTTTGGCCCATGTCTACGGCTATGCCGTCGGCCTCGACATGACCCGCCGCGACGTCCAGCTGGAAGCGCGCGACAAGGGCCGTCCCTGGGAATTCGGCAAGTCCTTCGCGCAATCGGCGCCGATCGGCGCCATCCACAAGGCCAGTGAAGTCGGCCACGTGCGCGAAGGCGAGATCGCGTTGACCGTGAACGGCGAATCGCGCCAGCGTTCGGACGTGTCCAAGCTGATCTGGTCGGTGGCGGAATCGATCGCCTACCTGTCGGAGTACGAAACCCTGGAGCCGGGCGACATCATCATGACCGGTACCCCGGAAGGCGTGAACGCGGTCAAGCAGGGCGACCTGATGGTCGGCAGCGTGGCCGGCCTGGGCGAGATCCGCGTGCGCGTGGCAGGCTGAGACGGAGGCGGTCATGGCAGTGTGGGAGTCGAAGGAAAGCAGCAGCAGGATCCCGTTCGCGGTGTACACCGACGAGCAGCTCTACCAGCGCGAGCTGGAAAGGCTGTTCTACCGCGGCCACTGGTGCTACGTGGGACTTGAAGCCGAGATCCCCAAGGTGGGCGATTTCAAGCGCACCGCGATCGGCGAACGCTCGGTGCTCATGGTGCGCGGCGAGGACGGCATCCACGTGGTCGAGAACGTGTGCGCCCACCGCGGCATGCAGTTCTGCCGCGAGCGCCACGGCAACAGGAAGGAGTTCGTCTGTCCCTACCACCAGTGGAACTACCGGCTGAACGGCGACCTGCAGGGCGTGCCCTTCCGCCGCGGCGTCAAGCAGGAAGGCAAGATCCAGGGCGGCATGCCCAAGGAATTCAAGCCCGAGGAACACGGCCTGACCCGGCTGAAGGTCGCCACCCGTGGCGGCGTGGTGTTCGCCTCCTTCGACCACGAGGTGGAATCGCTGGAAGACTTCCTCGGCCCCGAGATCACGCGCTACTTCGACCGCCTGTTCAACGGCCGCCAGCTGAAGATCCTCGGCTACAACCGCCAGCGCATCCCCGGTAACTGGAAGCTGATGCAGGAGAACATCAAGGACCCTTACCATCCTGGCCTGCTGCACACCTGGTTCGTCACCTACGGCCTGTGGCGGGCGGATAACAAGTCCCAGCTGGTGATGGACGAGCGCCACCGCCACGCGGCGATGATCTCGACCCGCGGCAGCGGCGCCGGCAGCAAGGCCGACGTCACCTCCGGCATCACCAGCTTCAAGGAGAGCATGCAGATCGAGGACAAGCGCCTGCTCGACATCGTCCCCGAGGAATGGTGGGGCGGTCCGACGGCGGTGATGATGACGGTGTTCCCGAGCGTGATCTTCCAGCAGCAGGTCAACAGCGTCTCCACCCGCCACATCCAGCCGGACGGCAAGGGTTCCTTCGACTTCGTCTGGACCCACTTCGGCTTCGAGGACGACAGCGAGGAGATGACCGAGCGCCGCCTGGTCCAGGCCAACCTGTTCGGGCCGGCCGGCTTCGTCTCGGCCGACGACGGTGAGGTCATCGAGCTGTCGCAGTACGGCTTCGAGCAGAAGCCCTTCCACCGCGCGGTGGCGGAACTCGGCGGCTACGGCGTCGAGAACACCGACCACATGGTCACCGAGACCCTCATCCGCGGGATGTACGAGTACTGGCGCACGGTGATGGAGGACTGAACGATGAACAGCAACGATGACCTGCAGATCTACCTGGCGCTGGCCCGGCTGAACGCCGATTACGCGGCCGCCGTCGACGCCGCCGACTGGGAGCGTTGGGTGGACTTCTTTGTCGACGACTGCGAATACAAGGTGCAGCCGCGCGAGAACTTCGAACGCGGCTTCCCGCTGTCCACCCTGGCCCTGCTGAGCAAGGGGATGCTGAGGGACCGCGTCTACGGCATCCGCGAGACCCTGTTCCACGACCCGTACTACCAGCGCCACACGGTCGGCCTGCCGCGCATCCTGCGTGTGGACGGCGACCTGGTCGAGGCCGAGGCGAACTACGCGGTCTTCCGCACCAAGCTGAGCCAGGAGACCACGGTGTTCAACGTCGGCCGCTATATCGACCGCGTGCGCGCCACGCCGCAGGGACTCAAGTTCGAATCGCGCGTGTGCGTGTACGACAGCGAGATGATCCCGAACTCGCTGATCTATCCAATCTGAATTAGCAAAGGCAGCAAACATGGCAAACAACTGGCTCGACATCAGTGCCCTCGACGAGGTGCCCGAAGAAGACGTGCTGGGCGTCGACACCGGCGGCAAGGACGTCGCCCTGTACAAGGTCGAGGGTCAGGTCTACGCGACCGACAACCTCTGCACCCATGGGCATGCCCGCCTGTGCGACGGCTTCCTCGACGGCTTCGAGATCGAATGCCCGCTCCACCAGGGCAAGTTCGACATCCGCAACGGCAGCCCGACCTGCCAGCCGGTCACCGAGGCGGTGCGCACCTACCCGGTGAAGATCGAGAACGGCAGGGTGTTCGTCGACCTCGGCTGACGCCACCACACCACGGACCGCGGCCCAGACCGCGGCCAACCACGACAATCAACAGGAGACACCATGTCCAGTACCGCGCAAGTCGACGTACAGCAGCTGATCGATACGGGGCGCTTCACGCGCTACCAGTTCCTGATCGCCTTCCTCTGTTTCATCATCATCGCCATCGACGGCTTCGATACGGCGATCATCGGCTTCATCGCCCCGTCGCTGCGCGGCGAGTGGCACCTTACCCCCCAGCACCTGGCGCCGCTGCTGTCCGCCGGCCTGGTCGGCCTGGCGTTCGGCTCCTTCCTGGCCGGCCCGCTGGGCGACCGCATCGGCCGCAAGACCATCCTGGTGCTGTCGGTGCTGTTCTTCGGCATCTGGAGCCTGGCCTCGGCCTATACCGATTCCCTGCTGACCCTGACCATCTTCCGCTTCCTGACCGGACTGGGACTGGGCGGCGCCATGCCGAACGCGATCACCCTGACCTCCGAATACTCGCCGCAGCGCAGCAAGTCGACCGTGGTCACCATCATGTTCTGCGGCTTCACCCTCGGCTCTGGCCTGGGCGGCGTGCTGGCCGCCCACCTGATTCCGGAATACGGATGGCGCAGCGTGCTGCTGGTGGGCGGCTATGTGCCGGTCGCCTGTGCGCTGCTGTTCTACTTCCTGCTGCCGGAATCGGTGCGCTTCCTGGTGCTGCGCAAACCCGGCAGCCCGCAGATCGCCGCGACCCTGCACCGCATCGCGCCGGGCGCAAGGCTAGCCGGCGCACGCTTCTTCATTCCGGAAGCGCCGGCCGCCAAGGGACGTTCGCCGGTCGCCCAGCTGTTCGCATCGCCGCTGGCCTTCGGCACCCTGGCGCTGTGGGCCGCCTTCTTCATGAGCCTCCTGATCGTCTACCTGCTGACCAACTGGCTGCCGACCCTGTTCAAGGACGCCGGCTTCCCGATCGCCAAGGCGGCCCTGGTGTCCGCCATGTACCAGGTGGGCGGCACCGTCGGCGCCATCGTCATCGGCCGCCTGATGGACCGCTTCAATCCCTACCGCGTGCTCGGCCTGTCCTACCTGTGCGCGATTGCCTTCATCGCCCTGATCGGCTTCCAGTACACCGATCTGGTGCTGCTGAACATCGGCGTGGCCGGCGTCGGCTTCTGCATCAGCGGTTCGCAGATCGGCGCCAATGCCCTGGCCGCCGCCTTCTACCCCACCAGCAACCGCGTCACCGGCGTCAGCTGGGCGCTGGGCGTGGGCCGCTGCGGCGCCATCCTCGGTTCGCTGATGGGCGGCGCGCTGCTTGGCGCGGGCCTCGGCTTCTCGGCCATCATCCTGCTGCTCGCCATCCCGGCGCTGCTGGCATCGCTGTCGGTGTTCGCGATGTTCGTCCGCTATCCGCTGGCCGGTGCCGGCGGCGCGGCGGCGGCGGGCAGCAAGGGCTCCGCTGCGGCATCCACGCCRGCATCGACCTGATCTTTCGTACCCATAGGCTTCGCATGAAACTCTACAGCTTCTTCAACAGTTCCACCTCCTTCCGCGTGCGCATCGCGCTGGCGCTGAAGGGCCTGTCCTACGACTACGCCGGCGTCAACCTGCGCGCCGGCGAGCAGGGCCAGCCGGCCTATCGCGAGCTGAGCCCGGCCGGCATCGTGCCGGTGCTGGTCGACGGCGACGTCACGCTGACCCAGTCGCTGGCGATCATCGATTACCTCGACCACCGCTACCCGGCGCCGCGCCTGCTGCCCGAGGAGCCGGTGCTGCGCGCCCGCGTGCTGGAAGTCGCCCAGACCATCGCCTGCGAGATCCACCCGATCGACAACATCCGCGTGCTGAAGTACCTGAGCGGCAAGCTTGGCGTGAGCGAAGAGGCCAAGTCGGCCTGGTACGCGCACTGGGTCGACGAAGGCCTTGGTGCGGTGGAGTGCCTGCTGTCGAAGGCGCCGGCGAGCGCCTACTGCTTCGGCGACACGCCAACCCTGGCCGACTGCTGCCTGATACCCCAGGTGGCGAACGCCCTGCGCATGGGCTGCGACCTGTCGCGCTTCACGCGCGTGCTGGCCGTCCATGAGCACTGCATGCGGCAGCCGGCCTTCATCGCGGCGGCGCCGCAGAACCAGCCTGACTACGTGGGCTGAGCCGGGCGAACGATCCGGCAATCCCGGCCCGCCACCCTGCAGTGGCGGGCAATAACATCACCCTCAGGAGACAAGCATGAACCAATTTGCAGCCTTCCGGCGCGGCGCCATCACGTCCATCGCCCTGGCGGCCGCCCTGTGCGCAGGCGCGGCATCCGCCCAGACCAGCGTTACCGTCTACGGCATCGTCGATGCCGCCTTCGCGCGTACCGACAATGTCGACACGTCCGGCCATTCGATGACCAAGATGGCTTCCCTGACCGGCAGCGTGCCTTCGCGCCTTGGCTTTCGCGGCTCGGAAGACCTGGGCAACGGCCTGTCGGCGATCTTCACCCTCGAGAACGGCCTGAATCCTGACGTCGGCACCGCGAGCCAGGGCGGCCGCCTGTTCGGGCGCCAGGCCTGGGTCGGCCTCAAGGGCAGCTGGGGCAGCGTGCAGATCGGGCGGGTGCCGAACATGAGCTTCTATTCGATGGTGAAGAGCGACGTGCTGGGCCCGAACCTGTTCTCGATCAGCAGCATCGACTTGTATATCCCGAATGCCCGCAGCGACAACGCCGTCGCCTACATGGGCACTTTCAAGCGCGTGACGCTGGGCGCCACCTACAGCACCGGGCGCGATGCCTCGTCCGCGGGTGGCCCGGCGGCGACCAATTGCGCGGGCGAAGTGGCCGGCGATGCGCGCGCCTGCCGCCAATATACCGGTCTGCTGGGCTATGACGCCGACACCTGGGGCCTGACCGCTTCCTACGACAAGCTGTACGGGAACAAGGGCGCGGCCTTCGGCCTCACCAGCAGCGCCAACTACGACCGCCGCACGACGCTCAACGGCTACGTCATGCTGGGCAAGACCAAGGTGGGCGGCGGTGTCCTGGACCGCAAGACCTTCGCCGCCACCGGCGTCATCGAGTCGGACCTCTACTACCTGGGCCTCAGCCAGCCGGTCGGCCCGCAACTGACCCTCGACGCCCAGGTGGCCAGGAAGAACGTCAAGGGTTCGCCGGACGACACCACGATGGTGGTCGCGCGCCTGACCTACGCGCTGTCCAAGCGCAGCGCGGTCTACGCCGGAGCCGGCCGCATGGACAACCACGGACAGGCTGCGGTAGCCCTCGACGCCGGCGGCACCGTTGCGCCGGGCAAGGCCCAGAACGGCCTCATGGCCGGGATCCGGCACGTCTTCTGATCCTTGCAATGAACGCTTGACCTCGACTTTGCTTGAGGTCCTACACTCCGTCCCATCGTCGTACAGGGATGGAGTGGAAACATGGCAAAGCAGGGTCGGGGAAAAGTCGTCGTGATCACCGAAGCGGACGGGGAGGCCGGCGCGGCATGCGCACGCAGCCTGGCGGAGGAGGGCGCGCTGCTGGTGCTCGGGGCACGGGACCGCGAGCGCCTCGAAGAACTGGCGGGCGAACTGCGCTGGGACGGCGCATCGGTCCTGGCATTACAGGCGGACGGCGCCGACTACGTTCAAGTGGAAAGCCTGGTCGCCCATGCGGTGCGCGAGCACGGCCGGGTCGATGTGGTCATCAACATCCCGCGCGAAGCGGCCATCGGCGATGGTTTTGGCGTCGACTGGACCCGGGTCGCGGACGAGCAGATCCAGGCCTGGCTGCACGCTGTGGTCGCGGCGAATGCGCAGATGGCGCGGCAGGGCGCCGGCCACATCGTCAACGTCGCGCCGCTCTTCGTGCCGCGGCTCGACGGCCTGCATGGCGTCGCCCACGGCACCGTGTTCCGTTCGCTGGCGCAGGCGCTGGCGGAAATCACCGAGGGCCTGCAGAAGGGGAGCGATGGCTATCCCTTGCGGGCCACGCTGGTGAGCACGGAAGCGCCCCTGCTGCCCGCGCCGGGCGAGCCGGCGGAGGTGGAATACGCCCTGGCGCAGTCGGTTGCCCGCGCCGTGCGCTTCGCGGTCGGCCAGTCCGCGGACGGCCATGTCGAGCGGCTGTGCATCCGCCACGCCATCGCGGTCAATGGGGCGGCGGGGTCTCGTACACCGGATCGGCGCGTCCCTGCATCGTCGTCGCGGTGGGAGGCTCGGTGCTGAACACCAGCACCTCGTTGGCGCCCGCCTGCAGCCAGGAGGCCGGCAGGTAGAGGGTCTGCTGCGGACCGATATGCCAGTAGCGGCCGAGGTGGTGGCCGTTGACCCACACCTGGCCCTTGCCCCAGCCGCGGGTGTCGAGGAAGCTGTCCACCGGCTTGTCGAGCTTGAGCGTTCCGCGCCAGAAGCCCGGGCCTGCCGAATCGCCGCCGGCCTTGGCCGGCGCACCGGCGGCCAGGCGCTGCAGCGCCGTGGCGTCCATCGGCAGCGGGTAGACGGTCCAGCCTTCGAGCTCGTCCTTGTCCAGCTTCACGCCGCGGACGATGCCCTTGTTATCGTCCACCAATCTGGCGCCGAAGCCGACCCGGCCCATCGCCTCGACCAGCAGGTCGAGCCGGGTACCGGCGGGCAGGTCCACCGCCAGCGCCTTGTCGCCGCGTCGGCGGTCGAGCTGGCCGATGACACGGCCGTCGGCCAGCACGGTGGCCTGGTCGCGCAGATCGTCCAGCACCAGCTGTCCCTTGATCGGCGCCGCCAGGCGCTTGCGGTAGAGGATGTAGCCGTAGTTCTGGCCGAATTCCTCCATCGCCCGCACCCAGCGTGCGGGCTGGCCCTTCGAGAGGGTGTCCAGGCTGTCCAGCAGGCTGCCGGCGGACGCCAGCGGAAAGGCGGCCAGGGCCTGCGGTGCCGGTGCCGCCGGTACCGGCGGCAGCGTCTCCTTCACATGCCTGGCGATGACTTCGCGCAGGGCCTGGTACTTGGGCGTCGGGCGGCCGGCTTCGTCCAGCGCGGCGTCGTAGTCGTAGCTGGTGGTGTCGGGCTGGTAGGGCTCGGTGCTTGAATAGTTGGCGCCGGCCAGCCAGCCGAAGCTGGTGCCGCCGTGGAACATGTAGAGGTTGAAGGATAGCCCCTGCGACAGCATCCAGTCCACCGTGCGCGCGGCTTCTTCCGGGCTCTGGCTGTGGTGCGGTCCGCCCCAGTGGTCGAACCAGCCGGCCCAGTATTCGCCGGCCATGCGCGGCCCGGCCGGTCGCCATGCCGACAGCGCTTCGATCGAGCCCTTGGCATCGTCCAGCCCACCGCCGAAGTTGACGACGGCCGCCGCCCCGGGCAGGGTGCCGCCCTCGAACAGGCGGGCGGCGCCGCCGTCCGAGGTGRACAGCGGGGCGTCGAATCCGGCCGCGCGCATCTGTTCCCGGGTGGCGCGCAGGTAGTCGTGGTCGCGGCCGAAGGAACCGTATTCGTTTTCCAGTTGCAGCATCAGGATCGGGCCGCCCCGGCTGCTTTGGAGGTCGGCCACTTCCCGGGCGAGGCGCTTGAAGTAGCGGGCGCTGGCGGCCAGGTAGCGCGCATCCATGGAACGCACGCGCAGGCCCGGCGTGCGCAGGAGCCAGGCCGGAAAGCCGCCGAAGTCCACCTCGGCGCACACGTAAGGCCCCGGCCGCAGCACCACGTTCAGGCCTTCCTCGGCCGCCGTCTTGATGAAGGTGCGCAGGTCGTTCTGGCCGGAGAAGTCCCATTGCCCCGGCTCCGGCTCGTGCTGCGACCAGAAGGCGTAAGTCGTCACGGTGTTCAGCCCCATCGCGCGCGCCATGCGCAGCCGCTCGCGCCAGGCGGCGCGCGGGATGCGCGGGTAATGCATCTCGCCGGAGCGGATGACATAGGGCTTGCCGTCGAGTTTGAACTGGGCGCCGTCGATGGCGAAATGGGACGGACGCGCCGGGGCGGCGCTCGCGGCGGCCGCCAGGGTGCTCGTCATGGCAAGGGCCAGCAGGGCTGCCTGTAGTGTCTTCGAAAGTGTCAAGCCGAGGTCTCCGGTATTTTTCTGTTCGTAAGTTATGGCGCGTTAAATGTATGGTGAAAAAACTTACGCGTCAACAAACACGAAAGAAAAATTGGTGCAGGCCACCGGCATTTGGCTGAAATATCTTTCGATATGGGCGAAATCTCGGCCAGATACTTTCGATTCATCAATCCCGTTCGAGGATGCGCGGACCCGGACCTTCGCGCCCCAGCACGTCTTCCGGATTGCGCAGCGGGCAATCCTTCAGCGACAGGCAGCCGCAGCCGATACAGCCGTTCAATTCGCTGCGCAGGCGCTGCAGCCGCGTGATGCGCTCGTCGAGCGCCGCCCGCCACTTCGAGCCGACGCTCTTCCATTGCGCGGCAGTGATCTTCTGCCCCGGCTGGTAGGGCCCCAGCGCCTGCTGGATCTCGTCCAGCGGAATGCCGGCGCGCTGGGCCACCTTGATGATGGCGATGTAGCGCAGGACGTCGGGCGTGTAGCGGCGCTGGTTGCCGGAACTGCGCACGCTGCTGATCAGGCCCTTGGCTTCGTAGAAGTGCAGGGTGGAGACGGCGACGCCGCTGCGCTCGGCGACTTCGCCGACGCTCAGCCGGCGGACGGTGGCGGGAATGGCTTTGTTCATGGCGCTTGACCTCAAGGTAACTTGAGGAATTATAAAGCGAATACGAACAACGCAAGCCAGCTGTCTGGCGGGAGAAGAAGGTATGAAACGTGAAGAAGAATGGATGGCGGGGGCGATCGACGCCGATGCCGTGATCGTCGGCGCGGGCCCGGTCGGCCTGTTCCAGGTGTTCGAGCTCGGGCTGCTGGAGGTGAAGGCCCATGTGATCGATTCCCTGCCGTATCCCGGCGGCCAGTGCATGGAGCTGTATCCGGACAAGCCGATCTACGACATCCCGGCCGCGCCCGTGCTCACCGGCCGCGAGCTGACCGACAATCTGTTGAAGCAGATCGCGCCCTTCGAGCCGGCCTTCCACCTCGGCCAGGAAGTGCGCCTGGTCCGCAAGCGCGAGGAGGGTCGCTTCGACCTCGAGACCTCGGCCGGCACGCGCTTCGTCACCAAAACGATCTTCATCGCCGCCGGCGTCGGCGCCTTCCAGCCGAGGAAGCTCAAGGTCGGCGGCATCGACAGGTTCGAGGACAGCCAGCTGTTCTACCGCGTCCGGGAGCCGGCCCGCTTCCACGGCAGGCAGCTGGTGATCTGCGGCGGCGGGGATTCGGCGCTGGACTGGGCCCTGGACCTGGTCGGCAAGGCCGAATCGGTGGTGCTGGTGCATCGCCGCGACAGTTTCCGCGCCGCGCCGGCCTCGATCGCGAAGATGAAGGCGCTGTGCGAGGCCCACGAGATGCAGTTCGTCTCGGGCCAGGTGGCGGGCTTCGGCGAAGAAGATGGCAGGCTGACCGAGCTGAAGGTGCTGGGCAGCGACGGTGTCACTCGCCGCATTCCGGCGGAGATGGTGCTGGTGTTCTTCGGCCTGCTGCCCATGCTGGGGCCGATCGCCGAATGGGGGCTGGACATGGAGATGCGCCAGCTGACGGTGACGACCACCGAGACCTTCGAGACCAGCGTGCCGGGCATCTTCGCGGTCGGCGACATCAATACCTATCCGGGCAAGAAGAAGCTGATCCTGTCGGGCTTTCATGAGGCCGCGCTGGCGGCTTTCGGTGCCGCCCCTTACATCTTCCCGGACAAGAAGGTGCACATGCTGTACACGACGACCTCGCCGAAGATCCACAAGCTGCTGGGCGTCGAAACGCCCGTGATGGATTAGGCCGGCGCCAGCGTCGGGCCGAGCGGCGCCAGCCGGCGCAGGCGCAGCGAAATCAGCAGCGCCGCCGCCAGCAGGCTGCCGAGCAGCATGACGACGCCGCCCCAGCCGCCGTGTTCCCACAGGAAGCCGCACAGCCAGCCGACCACGCTGGAGCCGAGGTAGTAGAAGCACAGGTAGAGCGCCGAGGCCAGTGCCTGCTGGGTGCGGGCGCGGCGGCCCACCCAGCTGCTGGCGATCGAGTGCGAGGCGAAGAAGCCGAAGGTGAAGATGGCCATGCCGGCGACGATCAGCATCAGATTGTGCGACAGGGTCAGCAGCAGGCCGGCGAACATCGTTCCCATTACGGACCACAGCACGTGGCGGCGGCCCATTCGGTCGGCGCGGCGGCCGGCCCAGACCGAGCTGAAGATGCCGAGCAGGTAGAGCAGGGAGACCGCGCCGACCACGCTCTGGCGCAGGCCGTAGGGCGCGGCCAGCAGGCGGAAGCCGATGAAGTTGTAGGCGCTCACGAAGCAGCCCATCAGCAGGAAGGACAGGCCGAACAGCCAGGGCAGGCCGTCGTCGCCGAAATGGCGGCGCAGGCCGTGCAGGGTCATCGCCAGGCCGCCCGAGGAGGGCTTGAAGTTGCGCGAGGCGGGCAGGCTGCGCCAGAATTCCCAGGCCGCCAGCAGGCCGGCCACGCCCATCGTAGCCAGCGCCACGCGCCAGGACAGGAAGTCGGACAGGGTCGAGGCCAGCATCCGGCCCAGCATGCCGCCGAAGGCATTGCCGCTGATGAGGAGGCCCATCGAAACGCCCAGCGAGGCCGGTTCGATCTCTTCGCTGAGGTAGGCCATCGCCACCGCCGGCATGCCGCCCAGCGCCAGGCCGAGCAGGGTGCGCGCCACCAGCAGCTCGGCATAGCTGCGCGCGAATGCCGACAGCACCGTCATCGCGGCGGCCACCACCAGCGCCACCACCATCAGGTTCTTGCGCCCGACGCGGTCGGAGATGACGGAGGAGCACAGCAGCGAGAAGGCCAGCGCGGCGGTCGCCATCGACAGCGACAGGCTGCTCTGCGCCGGCGTAAGGGCGAAATCGCGGGCCAGCAGCGGCATCAGCGGCTGCACGCAGTAGAGCAGGGCGAAGCAGGAGAAGCCGCCGAAGAACAGGGCGCGGTTGGTGCGGCGGTAGGCGGGGACGGCGGTGGGGCTGGACATGGCGCTAGGCGTGAGGCTTTGATACTCCATCCTAGGATTGCGCAGGCCATCTGTCCAATATATATTTGTGGCTCTACTTATCGCTTAAACAGATAACATGGAACTTCGGCATCTGCGTTACTTCGTCGCCGTGGCGGAAGAACTGAGCTTTACGCGCGCCGCCGAGCGCCTGCACATCGGCCAGCCGCCGCTGAGCCAGCAGATCCAGGCGCTGGAAGCCGAGATCGGCGCCAGGCTGCTGGAGCGGAACAAACGGCGCGTGCTGCTGACCGAAGCCGGCCGGCTGTTCCTGGCGGACGCGCGGCGCATGCTGGCGCTGGCGGAGCAGGCCAAGGAAACCGCCCACCGCGCCCACATGGGCGAAGCGGGCGAGCTGCGGGTCGGCTTCACCTTCTCGACGCCGTTCACGCCGCTGTTCGCCAAGGTCGTGCGGCGCTACCGCCAGGCCTATCCGCGCGTGCTGCTGAGCTTCCAGGAGATGACGACCCTGCACCAGCTGGCGAAGATCGAGGCGCGCGAACTGGACGTCGGTTTCGTGCGCCCGGCCTCGATGCAGCTGCCGCACAAGGTGGCGCTGACGAAGCTGCGCAGCGATCCGCTGCGGCTGGTGCTGCCGACCGATTCGCCGCTGGCGCGGCAGAAGAGCATCGCGGTGAAGGACCTGGCCGGCCAGGCCTTCGTCGTGTTCCCCAAGGATGCCGGCACCGGCATCTACCACCAGATCTTCGAGCTGTGCCGCGCCGCCGGCTTCACGCCCCACATCGCGATGGAGGCGGGCGAGCCCTCGACCATCATCGGCCTGGTGGCGGCCGGCTGCGGCATCTCGGTGCTGCCCGGTTCCTTCGAAGGCATCCACATGGAGGGCGTGGTCTACCGGCCACTGGCCGATCCGGAAGCCACCACCTCGATGCTGCTGGCCCGCCACACCGAGGGCGGCGGACCGCTGGCGGAAGCCTTCGTGGCGCTGGCCCGGTCGGCGGCCGAAGAACACTAACGCCCGGCGCGGTCCGCGAACAGCTTGGCCACCACCGTGCGGATCCACACGTTCGGCTCGTCCTTGTGGAATTTGCGGTGCCAGTACTGCTTCAGGTCGAACTGCGGGATTTCCAGCGGCGGCTGGATAAGGCGGATGCTGGCGATGCGCGCGAAGGATTCGCCGACCGCATACGGCACCGTCACCAGGAGGTCGGTGGAGGCGATGATGAAGGGGATCGACATGAAGTGCGGCGTCGACAGGACCACCCGCCGTTCGATCTTGTGCTTGGCCAGCAGCTGCTCGAAGATCTCCTGGCTGCGCCCCTCCGCGCGGATCACCGCATGGCCGATACGCAGGAAGTCCGCCATCGAGATCCGCTCGCCCTTGATCCTGTGCCGTGCGTTGAGCAGGCTGATGAAGTTGTGGGTGAACAGGCGCTGCTGGAAGAAGTTGCGCGCCTTCAGGTCCGGAAAATAGCCGAGCGCGAGGTCGATCTCGCCGGATTCCAGCCCCGCCGCGATCTCCTCCGGCGGCAGGGTGACCGAGCGCACCGTGGCATGCGGCGCGTGGGCCTGCAGGTAGGCCAGCAGTTTCGGCAGGAAGGTCATCTCGCCGATGTCCGACAATGCAAAGTTGAAGCGGCGCGTGGTTTCGGCCGGCTCGAAGCGGGTGCTGGCCAGCACCTCGGTCTTCACCCTGCCCAGGATCTCGCGCGTCGGCCCCAGCAGGGCGGTGGCGCGCGGGGTCGGCGACATGCCGTGCGAGCCGCGCACGAACAGCGGATCGCCGAGCGCCACGCGCAGCTTGTTGAGGGCGATGCTGACCTTGGGCTGGCTCCAGCCGAGGCGCTGCGCGGCGCGGCTGACGCTGCGCTCCTCGGCGATGGCCAGCACCACCGGCAGCAGGTTGAGGTCGAATCCGGCGTCCGTGCTCATATCTAAATATTGAATAAACGTTATTCTCTGAATTGTCTTGAGATATAACACAAGCGGCCTATGATTGCATGCACTACAACGACAGGAGACATGCATGAACAGGTTCACGCCAGGGTTTTGCTTGATCGCGGCATTGCTTGCCGGCGGCGCCGCCCACGCCCAGGACGACACGATCCGGATCGGCGTCATCACCTCGCTCAGCGGTCCGGCCGCCGAGAGCGGCGCGCAGATGAAGGCCGGGATCGACACCTGGCTGCGCCTGAACGGCGACAAGGTGGCCGGCAAGCGCATCGAAGTCATCTACAAGGACGATACCGGCACCCAGCCGGACATCGCCAAGCGCCTGGCGAACGAGCTGGTCACGCGCGACCACGTGGACGTGCTGGCCGGCTTCGTGTTCACGCCGAATGCGATGGCCGCCGCCGGCGTCGCCGACCAGAGCAGGACGCCGATGGTGGTGATGAACGCGGCGGCATCGAGCCTGACCGCGCGCTCGCCCTACGTGACGCGGGTCTCCTACACGATCGCGCAGTCGGCCAAGCCGCTGGCGGAATGGGCCTACCGCACCGGCGCGCGCCGCGTGTTCACCGTGGTGGCCGACTACGCGCCGGGCATCGATGCCGAGATCTGGTTCAACAAGACCTTCACTGCCCTCGGCGGCAAGATCGTCGGCTCGGTGCGCATGCCGCTGGGCAGCGTCGACTACGGCGCCTTCGTCCAGCGCGTCAAGGACGAGAAGCCGGACGCCATCCACGTCTTCCTGCCGAACGGCCAGCCGATGGTGGCCTTCACCAAGGCCTACCGCGAGAAGGGCCTGGACAAGGCGAACATCCGCTTCCTGGGCGGCGAGGGATGGGGCGACGAGGACGTGCTGAAGGCGGGCGGCGATTCACTGGTCGGCATCTATTCGTCCGGCTTCTATTCCTATACCCGGCCGGGCGCCGACAATGCCAGCTTCGTCGACGCTTTCGGCAAGACCGTGGGCGGGCGCATGCAGCCGAGCTTCCTGGCGGCGTCTTCCTACGACGGCATGGCGCTGATCGCCAAGACGCTCGCCAGGACCGGCGGCAAAGCGGGCGGCGCGGCCTTCATGCAGGCGCTCAAGGGCTATACCAGCAGCAGCCCGCGCGGCACGGTGACCATCGATCCGGCCACCCGCGACATCGTCCAGACCATCTACATCCGCCGCATCGACAAGCGCGACGGCAGGCTGGTGGCCACCGAGATCGACCGCTTCGACGCGGTCAAGGACCCGGCCAAGTAAGCCTCACGCAAAAATAAGGAGATTAGCCATGTTCCCGCTCGATCAATGGTATGTCGCCGGGTTTTCCTGGGAATTGAAGGACAGGCCGGTGGCCAGGACCCTGCTGAACCGGAACGTCGTGATGTTCCGTACCGGCGAAGGCGTGGCCGCCGCGCTGGAGGACCGCTGCTGCCACAAGTCGCTGCCGCTGTCCTGCGGCACCGTCGAGAAGCGCGGCGTGCGCTGCGGCTACCACGGCCTGCTGTTCGCGCCGGACGGCGCCTGCCTGGAGGTGCCCGGCCAAGAGCGCATCCCGACCAAGGCGAAGGTGAAGTCGTATGTGCTGAGCGAGAAGGACAGCATCCTGTGGATCTGGATGCCGCGCGAGGAGGGCGGCCAGCCGACGATCGACGCGCCGGACTACTGGGTGCACCGCGATCCGCGCTACACCTTCAAGGGCGACGTCTTCCACTACGACGCGCCCTACCAGCTGATCCACGATAACCTGCTGGACCTCAGCCACCTCGGCTACGTGCACCTGAAGACCATCGGCGGCAACGCGGCCGTCCACATGAACGCCGAGCTGAAGGTGGAGGCCAGCGGCGACCAGGTCAGGGTGCTGCGCTACATGCCGGAGTCGGCGCCGCCGCCGACCTACCTCGACGCCTGGCCCTTCAAGGGCAAGATCGACCGGTGGCAGGAAGTGGAGTTCAACGTGAGCCACCTGAACATCTGGACCGGCGGCGCCGACGCGGGCACCGAGGACATGCGGGACCCGCAGCGCGGCGGCTTCCACATGCGCGGCTTCCATGCGATCACGCCGGAAACCGATACCACGGCCCACTATATGTGGACCATGGCGTCCAACAGCCATCCGGAGCGGCCGGACGTCAGCGGCGTCGTGTTCGACCAGACCGCGCTGACCTTCGAGGAAGACAAGGTCGTGATCGAAGCCCAGTACCGCAACATGCTGCGCCATCCCGGCGCGCCGCAAGTCGACATCCACGTCGACGTTGGCCCGAACCGCGCGCGGCGGGTCATCGAACGGCTGGCGCGGGCCTGACTGGCAAACTGCTCAGGCTTTTGCGTCGAGGTTGCGCAGCACGCGCGCATTGAGGCTGGCCAGCGTTTCCAGCTCGGCCGGCGTGAAGCCGGCGAAGGCGGCGGTGGTGGCGGCGGAAACCTCGGGCAGAAGGCGCTCGATCATCGCGCGGCCTTCCTCGCTCAGCGTAATCATCACCGCGCGGCGGTCGCCCGGCTTGGGGCCGCGCCGGACCAGGGACTTGGCCGCCAGCTCGTCGCAGACGCGCGTCAGGTTGGCGGGCTTCTCGTTGCAGGCTTCGCTCAGCTCCGAGGCGGTCGAGGTTTCGTCGACGCTGCCGTAGAGGATGGCCAGCACCATATAGTGCGTGTCGCCCAGCTCGTACTGCCGCAGCGCCGCGTTGCTCCTGTCGCGCAGGTTCTTCTGCAGATGGTAGGCCATCCGGACCAACAGCATCTTCTCGAACGGGAATCCCGGGACGCGGGCCTGGACTCGCCGCAGGCGCTGTTCGGTCGGACCAAAATCGCTCATTGCATTCCTTGCAGCTTTTGAAAGTGCCGATTATCGCACCGACGCGGCCGAAAGAGTGCGTTCAGGCAGGCTTCAGGGCGCCTTGTGCAGTTCGGGCCAATTCGGGTAGACGTATTGCGCTTCGGTCAGCGGGTAAGTGCCGTCGGCCCTGGCTTGTGCCAGCTCGGCCTGCACGCGGGCGCGGACCGGATCGTTGGCGGCGACATTGCTGGTGGAAGCGCAGCCGGTCAGGGCGGCGAGGAGGACGACAGGGATCAGGGGTTTCAGGTTCATGATGTTCACCTTATTGAAGGAGGACCAGTGGAAAAGCTTCGGCACAGGACATATTTTAGTACTGGATAGTTCATTTGTGAAGTAAATCGACGTAAGTATAAATACGTATGCGTCCGCTTGAGCACGAATGCTCATGCGGAGCGGGTAGATGGTCTGAATGAAGACGCTACGCCGAGGCGGGCTGCCTGGCAAGCGCAGAAGGGCATGGCCGCATGCCAAGATTGACATGCGGCCATGAGAGAGGGAGGAGGGATTACTGGCAGCTGAAGTTGGCGGCGTCGTCGACGCTGCCGCTGCCTTTATAGCGCGCGACCTTCGGATAGGCGCACAGCGGACGGGTGCGCGAGGCCGACCAGTTGGCGGGCAGGTCGGCATTCGCGCCGCCGGCATTCCCGCTGCCGCGGGCCGCTGCCGCCACCGTGTCCGGCGCCTGGCCTTTCTCGACCCAGGCGACGAGCGGCGTCAGCATGTCGAACTGGTCGGTGGCCGGGCCGCCGGAGCAGTGGTTCATGCCCGGCACCCGGAAGAAGCGCGCGAAGTTCGCGGCGTCGCCGCCGTTGGCTGTGCGCAGCGCTTCATACCAGGCCGTGGTGTCGTCGCTCGAGAAGATCGGGTCGCTGGTGCCGTGGTAGACCAGCATCTTGGCGCCGCGGTTCTTCAGGGCCGCCAGGTTGGACGGATTCGGCGGCGTCATGAAGGACATCGCGCTCTCCGTGTAGACGGTGCTGGTGGCGTTGACCTTGGCCAGCATCGTATCGAGGCTGGCGTTCAGCACGAAGCTGCGGCCGTCGAAGGTGGCCGGGTCTTCCGGCGGCACCTCCCAGATCAGGCCGACCGCGCCGGAATCGCGGTCGATCGGGGCATTGAACTTCCAGCTCGCCCAGCCGTTCGTGGCCAGGCCCGCATCCCAGGGGAAGCTGGTGTAGATCTGCTTGCCGCTCTCGGTCTTGGCGCCGGCGAACAGGGCGGCGATGCCGCTCTTCTGGGCGGTGGTGAGGCAGGTGCCGTCGCGCGCGCCGGCGCAGGTCGGGACGTCGCGGTTGATGTCGAAGGCGGCCTGGCAGGCCTTGGTATCCTGCACCAGGCCGTCGGCGGCGCCGTCGAGGGCGTCGCACTTGCCCAGCACCGCATTCGACACCAGCGCCCGTTCGGCCTGGGTGAAGCCGGTGCCGAGGTCGCCCGGCGTGGAGGCCAGCGCGGCATAGGTCTTGGCGCCGGCGATGTTGGCGATCGCCGCCAGCGGCAGGCGGAAGCCGGGGTCGCCGACCAGGAAGCCGTCGTACTGGTCGGCATAGCGCGCCGCCGCGACCATGGTATGGCGGCCGCCGTTCGAGCAGCCGCCGATGTATGAGCGGTCCGGCGCCTTGCCGTAGGCGGCCTTGATCACGGCCTTGGCCATCGGCGTCAGCTTGCCGACCGCCTGGTAGCCGTAGTCGAGCCGCGCCTGCGGATCGATGCCGAAGAAGGGCGTCGGCGCGCCGTGGCCGGCGTCCGAGCTGATCACGGCAAAGCCCTGGTTCAGCGCATTGTCCAGCGGTCCGCCGCCGCCCACCGGTCCGAGCGCGCTGACGACGCTGCCGTCGACGCCGCCGTTGGCCTGGTAGAAGAAGCGGCCGTTCCAGTTGAGCGGCAGGCGCATCTCGAAGCCGATCGCATAGCTCTTGCCGTCGACCGTGCCGGTACGGCGCAGCATCTCGCCAAGCACCTGGCAGTGGGCGGGCACCGGCTTGCCGCCCACGCTGACGGTGCCGGCGGCGATCGCATTGACCGCGCTGATGGTGGTGTCGGGATAGGTCAACTTTGCCGCCAGGTCGGCGCAACCGGCCATGCTGGCGCCGGTGGCCGCGCCCAGTTGCGGCAGGCTCTGCACCGGCGGCGTGACCGGCGGAGTGTCGCCGGCGGCAGGCTGGCTGTCGTTGTCGCTGCAGGCGGCAAGCAGCAGGGCGGCGAGCGCCGCGGCAAGGGTTGTGGTTGTGGTGGTGTGTCGCATGTTCATACGTGTCTACTCCTCTGCAAGGTGACAGATCGAATTCAAAACGTCGGGACGAACGGGACCCGCGCGGCCCTGGTGAAGGCCGCGGGGATTACTGCGATAGCGGGAGGTGCTGCTTAGTCGGGCATGACGTCCTTGAGGACGCCGATCGGTTCGTTGACCAGTTTGCCGTTGACCTTCTTGACTTCGCGGATGTACATGTTCTGCACGATGTCGCGGGTTTTCGGATCGATGCTGATCGGTCCGCGCGGGCTGTTCCACTTCATGCCGGACAGGGTCTTGACGGCGGCATCGCCCGTCACCTTTCCGTTCAGCCTGCGAATGGTCTCGTAGATCATGCCCATGGTGTCATACGCGGCCACCGTGACGAAGGTCGGCGCCGGGCGGTTCGGGTTGGCCGCTGCATAGGCCTTCAGGAAGGACTTGTTGGCCTCGTTGTCGAGCGCCGTCGAGTAGTTCAGCACCGTCACCGCGCCCAGCGCGCGGTCGCCCAGCGCTTCCAGGGTCGGACTGTCGCTGGTCATGTCGCCCACGCCCAGAAACTTGATGCCGGCCTTGTCCAGGCCCTTGTCGCTATAGGCCTTCAGCATGCCGACGCCGTCCTCGACGCCGGGGGCGAAGAAGAACACGGCATCCGGCTTCTGGTCCTTGATGCGCTGGACGAAGGGCGAGTAGTCCGGATTCGCCAGCGGCACCCGCGCCGAGCCGACGATCTTGCCGCCGCCTTCGGTGAAGCCCTTGGTGAAGCGGGCCTCGGCGTCGACGCCGGTGCTGTAATCGCTCACCAGCGAATACACCTTGCCGATCTTGTTCTTCGCGGTCCAGTCGCCGAAGGGTTCGGTCATCTGCTGCATCGTCATCGAGGTGCGCAGCATATAGGGCGACTTGGCCGTGATGCCGGTGGTGACGGCGTTCATGACGATCATCGGCACCTTGCCCTGGGTGGCGACCGGCGCCACCGCCAGCGCGCTCGGGGTCAGCGAAAAGCCGATCAGGAAGCTGACCTTCTCGCGGCCGATCAGCTCCTGGGCGGCGCGCTTCGAGAGTTCGACGTTGCTGCCGCCGTCGTCGCGGTAGAGGATCTCGATCTTCTTGCCGGCCACCTTGTCGCCGTACTGCTGCATATAGGTCTTGATGCCGTCCTCGAAGGGCTTGCCGATCTGGACGAAGGGGCCGGTCAGGGCCGCGATCACGCCGATCTTGATGGTGTCGCCTTCCTGGGCGTAGGCGGACGTGCCGGCGAAGGGTAGAAAGGCCAGTCCGATGCATGCCAGTGTCTTCAGTTTCATGCTGTCTCCTCGTTGTATGAGTGTTGCCTGTTGTTGTAAGTCTTGTGCTGTACACCTTATTCCGCGACGATGGTCTGCTCCTCGCTGCCGTCGTACATCGCCTCCACCAGGGCGGCGCGGCGCTGCAGGACGGCGGCCTGGTTGATCGAACCCTTGTCGGTCTGCTCGCGGTGGTCGATCGAGGGCGGTTCGGCCAGCAGCAGCAGGCGGTCGACCCGTTTCGACGAACCGCTGGCGTCGCGATTCAGCTCGCGCAGCAGTTTCTGGAAGAAGCCGCGCACCGGCGCACTCGCCAGCACCTCGGCCGCCGATGCGTCCGCCCCGAGGCCGGACAGTTCGCGGCAGTGCTCCAGGCGCGGGAACACCATCAGGCCGATGACGGGGCGGTTCAGGCCCGTCACCACCGCGTCCTGCACATAGGGCGCGCCCATGCTGACCACGCGGGCCCGCAGCGGCCCGACGCTCACGAAGGTGCCGGTGCTGAGCTTGAAGTCTTCGGCGATGCGGCCGTCGAACATGAAGCCGAGTTCCGGCCGGTTCTCGTCGAAGAAGCGCAGGGCGTCGCCGGTGCAGTAGTAGCCGTCGTCGTCGAAGGCCTCGGCCGTCAGGTGGGGCGCGCGCCAGTAGCCCGGCGTCACGTGCGGGCCGTGGAAGCGCGCTTCCAGCTTGTCGCCGACGGGGACCAGCTTGACCTTGCAGCCCGGCGCCGGCACGCCGACATAGCCGGCGCGCACGATCGGCCCGGTGCCGAAGGTGCAGGAGGGCGAGGTTTCGGTCATGCCCAGGCCGGTCATGATGCGGATCGATTCGCCGCAGCAGGCGATCGCCACCTTGTCGAGGCGCTCCCATGCCGCTTGCGACAGGCCGGCGCCGGCGCAGAAGAACAGCTTCACGCGCGAGAAGAAATTGGCGGCCAGCTCGGCATCGGTTTCCAGCGCCTCGGTCAGCATCTCCCAGCCGGCCGGGATGTTGAAATAGACGGTCGGCGCGATCTCGCGCAAGTTGCGGAGGGTGACGCCGAAGTCGCGCGGGGTCGGGCGGGCATCGTCGATGTAGAGCGTGCCGCCGTTGTACAGCACGATGCCGACGTTGTGGCTGCCGCCGAAGGTGTGGTTCCAGGGCAGCCAGTCGAGCAGCACCGGCGGCTCCTTGCCGAAGAAGGGGAAGGTCTGCAGCAGCATCTGCTGGTTACTGGTCAGCATGCCGTGGGTCGTGATCACGGCCTTCGGCTTCTTGGTCGAGCCGGAGGTGAACAGGAACTTGGCGATGGTGCCGGGGCCAACTTCCTCGTTGCGGGCGTCGACGGTGGTCGGTACCGTCTCCAGCAGCGCGGAGAAGCGGGTGGCGGCGTGGCCCGGCACCTCGCCGTCGCACAGGATCAGTTCCGCGTCGGCCGGCATCACGGCCTGGATGGCGCGCGCGAAGGCCGTGCCGTTGCAGGCGAAGATGGCGCCCGGCGTCAGCTGGGCGATCAGGTCTGCCAGCTTGGCCGGGTCGGTGGCGACCAGCGAATAGGCCGGCGACAGCGGCGCATACGGAATCCCGGCATACATCGCGCCGAGCGCCAGCTGGAAGTGCTCGAGGTCGTTGCCGGACAGGATGGCCAGCGGGCGTTCCGCCGACAAGCCGCGGTCGAGCAGGGCCTGGCCGATGCGGCGCACGCGCTGCAGCACCTCGGCATAGGACAGGCGGATCCATTCGCCGTCCGCGCCGCGGCGCGCCACCAGGGTGCGCTCGGGATGCCGGCGCGCGCCCTCGACCAGGCGGTCGGTGAAGCGTGGCGGGAAGTCCTCCAGCGGCGTGATCGCATCGACGTGCCAGATGCCGTCCACCTGGTAAGCGCCGATCTCGGGGTTGCCGAGTTCGATCTCGCGCCGCTTCGCAGCGCCCGTTTGTCGGCCCAACTCGCGGCCCAATTCGCGGTCCAATTCGCTGCCGCCGCCATTGAAGCCATTCGTCGATCGGGTCATGGCAGCTCGCTCAGATCGGGTAGTGGCGGTGGCCGGTCTGCACCGTGATCCAGCGCAGGTCGGTGAACTCGGCGATCGCCGCCTTGCCGCCGAAGCGCCCGTAGCCGCTGCCTTTCACGCCGCCGAAGGGCATCTGGGCTTCGTCGTGCACGGTCGGGCCGTTGATGTGGCAGATGCCCGATTCAATGCGCTGGGCCACCGCCATCGCGCGGCCGATGTCGCGCGAGAATACGCTCGACGACAGGCCATATTCGCTGTCGTTGGCCAGGCGGATCGCTTCCTCGTCGCTGTCGAAGCGCAGCACCGAGACGATCGGGCCGAAGGATTCTTCCTGGTAGACCAGCATCTCGGGCGTGACGCCGTCGACGATGGCCGGCTGCATGATGTTGCCGTCCACGCCGGGAGCAAGCTGGGTGACCCTGGCGCCGCGTGCGCGCGCATCCTGCAGCATGGCGTCCACGCGCACCGCGGCGCTTGGGTCGATCATGCCGGCCAGCGGGGCGTCGCTGCGGGCCGCCTTCAGGCCCGCGGTCTTGGCGGCCAGCTTTTCGACGAACCGGTCGGCCACCTTGCGGTCGACCAGGATGCGGTCGGCCGACATGCAGATCTGGCCCTGGTTGAAGAAGGCGGAGAAGGCGGCCGCCTCGACTGCTTCGTCGAGGTCGGCGTCGTCCAGCACCACCACCGGGTTCTTGCCGCCCAGTTCCAGCAGCACCGGCTTGAGGTGCTTGGCGGCCTGCTGGGCGATGATGCGGCCGACCTTGGTCGAACCGGTAAAGTTCACGCGGCGCACGGCCGGATGGGCGATCAGGCGCTCGACCACCTGGGGCGCATCCTGGGGCGCATTGCTGATGACGTTGACGACGCCCGGCGGGAAACCGGCGTCGGTGAAGACCTGGCCGATCAGGCGGTGCAGGGCGGGGCAGAGCTCCGACGACTTCAGCACCACCGTGTTGCCGCAGGCGAGGGGCATCGCCAGCGCGCGCGTGCCGAGGATGATCGGCGCGTTCCACGGCGCGATGCCGACCACCACGCCGCAGGCCTGGCGCACGCCCATCGCCAGCGAGCCGGGGACGTCGGAGGGAATGACTTCGCCGCCGATTTGGGTCGTCATCGAAGCCGCTTCGCGCAGCATGTTGGCGGCCAGGGTCACGTTGAACTGGTACCACATCGGCGCGCCGCCGGCCTCAAGCACGGCGGTCTCGACGAAGCGGCCACGCAGCGCCTCCATGGCGTCGGCGGCCTTCAGCAGCAGGGCGCGGCGGGCGCCGGGTGCCATCGCCGACCAGGCCGGGAAGGCCGCGCGCGCGGCCTCGACGGCGGCGTCGGCGTCTTCCAGGGTGGCGGCGGCGGCGCGGGTCGCGACTTCGCCGGTGGCGGGGTCATGGCGCTCGAAAGTGGCGCCGTTGGACGCGGCGCGGGCTTCGCCGCCGCACAGCAGATCTGCGTTGAACATATGAGGTCTCCTCATTGTGACTGGATGAAAATTATTATTATTGTTGTTGTGCTGATTCTCGCTCAGCTGCGCTTATAAGTCTGCAGGCCCGGCTTGATCGTCTTATCGTCCAGGAACTGCTTGAGGCCTTCCTTGCGGCCTTTTTCCGGGTCGCGGTAGTTCGACTGGTCGGTCTTGGCGTACAGGTAGTCCTCGTTCTGGTCCCAGCTCAGTTCGCGGCAGCGCTTGAAGCCGATCTTCGCGTAGCGCAGCACCACCGGGTTCTTTTCCAGCAGCTTGCCGGCCAGTTCGATCACGGCTTCGCGCAGCTGTTCCTTCGGCACGCTCTTGTTGATCAGGCCCATCGCGGCCGCTTCCTTGCCGGTGAAGGTGTCGCCGGTCATGATGTAGTGGAGGGCCTGGCGGTGGCCCATGGTGTCGGCCACGGCCTTGCTGACCAGGTTGCCCGGCGGGATGCCCCAGTTGACTTCGGACAGGCCGAACACGGCGTCGTCGGCGGCGATCGCCAGGTCGCAGGCCACCAGCGGCGAGAAGGCGCCGCCGAAGCACCAGCCGTTGACCATCGCGATGGTCGCCTTGCTGTACATGCGCAGCAGTTTCCACTGCCACTGCGAGCAATCGCGGCGCATGCGCTCCTGCATGATTTCCGGCTTGCCGTCGGTCTCGCGGAAGTATTCCTTGAGGTCCATGCCGGCGGTCCAGGCTTCGCCGGCGCCGGTCAGCACGATCACCTGGGCGTCGTCGTCCAGCTCCAGCGTCTCGAGCACGTCGATCATCTCGCGGTTCAGGGTCGGGCTCATGGCGTTGCGCTTTTCCGGGCGGTTCAGGGTGATCCAGCCGATCCCGTTGTCGACGTCGACCTTGACGGTCTGCCAGCGCGCTTCGTATTTGGACATACAATGTCTCCTCAGTGGTTTGTTTAGTATCAGGCTACCTGATATGTGCCTTATACTATACGCAGCTCTTTTCCCTGACAAGCATCTTTTATGGCAATCGAAAAAAAATCTTCGCCAGCGGCCACGCCGGCAAAACCGACCGGGCTGGCCTACCTGGCCGGACGCCTCGACCACGTCCTCAACCAGCGCCTGCGCGAAAGCCTGGCGCCGTACGGCCTGTCGGTGCCGCAGTACACCGCGCTGTCGGTGTTCCGCGCGTACGGCTCGCTGTCCAACGCCCAGCTGGCGACGCGCACCATGATCTCGCCGCAGTCGGCCAACGAGATGGTCAAGCAGATGGAAGGGAAGGGCTGGATCGAGCGCAGGCCGGACCCGGCCCATGGACGCATCATCCAGATCAGCCTGACGGCGTCCGGCGAAGAGGTCCTGCGCGACTGCGACGCGCTGGTGGTGGAAGTGGAAAACATCATGACCGCCGGCCTCGGGAAGGAAGAACGCGCGCAGCTGCAGGCGCAGCTGCGCGCGGCGGTGCACGCGCTCAGCGTGCAGGGGCTTTAATTCGTTCGCCGCCCCGTGTGGCGGTTCACTTGCCCGGATCCTTCTGGTTCGGGAATTTGTCGAACTCGATGTTGTACGGCTGGCCGTTCAGCTTCTCGACCTTGCGCACGTAGACGTTCTGCACGATGTCGCGGGTGGCCGGGTCGATCGCGATCGGGCCGCGCGGGCTCTCGAACTTCATCCCCTTCAGCACCGCCATGGCCTTGTCGCCATCGATCTTCCCGCCCAGCTTCTGGCTGACCTCGTAGATCGCATGCATGCCGTCATAGGCGCCCACCGCCATGAAATTGGGGCGGCCGCCGTTCGGATTGGCCTGCGCGAAGCTCTTCAGGAAGGCATCGTTCTCGGGCGACTTGTGGGCCGCCGAGTAGTGGAAGGTGGTGATCACGCCCAGGGTGGCGTCGCCGATCGCCGGCAGCACGTGGTCGTCGGTCAGGTCGCCGGTGGCGATCACCTTGATGCCAGCTTCCGCCAGGCCGCGCTCGCGGTAGCCCTTCATGAAGGCGATGCTCTGTTCGCCGGCCGGCACGAACACGAACACCGCGTCCGGCCTGGCGTCCTTGATGCGCTGGATGAAGGGCGCGAACTCCGGATTCTTCAGCGGCACGCGGATCGCCTCGACCACCTTGCCGCCATTTTTCTGCAGGCGCTCGCTGAAGGCCTTCTCGGCATCGATGCCGGGGCCGTAGTCGGCCACCACGGTGGCGACGTTCTTGATGCCGTTCTTCACCGCCCAGTCGCCCATCGGCGCCGAGATCTGCGGCAAGGTCATCGAGAAGCGCGCGATGTAATCCGACTTGGTGGTGATGACGGACGTGGCCGCGTTCATGACGATCATCGGCTTCTTCGCCTGCTGGGCGATCGGCGCCACCGCCAGCGCTTCCGGCGTCAGGCCGAAGCCGGCCAGGAAATCGACCTTGTCGCGGACCACCAGTTCCTGCGCCAGGCGCTTCGCGATTTCAGGCGAGGGGCCGGTGGTGTCCTTGTAGATCACCTGGATCTTCTTGCCGGCGACCGTGTCGCCATGCTGGGCCATCCAGGCCTTGATGCCGCCTTCCATCTGTTTGCCGTAGTCGGCGAAGGGCCCGGAAAAGGCGGCGATCACGCCCACCTTGATGGTGTCCTGGGCTTGCGCGGGCAGGGCACCCAGGGTGCTCATGGCGGCCAGCGTGGCGATTGCGGTTGCGAGGGTCCTGCGCTTCATGCATGTCTCCTTTGGGTAGTGTTGTCTTGTTGCACGTATCTTGTTGACATTATCAGGCTACCGAACATAGTATTTATTTAGCGTTCGATAAGCAACAACTTGTTCGATAATCGAACGCAGATAATTAATCCTAGGAGACACAATGAAGAACACGATCTGCAGCGCAGTGGCGCTGACCTGCGGCCTCGCCGCTTCCGCCGCCGGCGCACAGACCAATGTCACGATCTACGGTATCGTCGACAGCGGCGTGGCGTACATGACCAACGTAAACGCCGCCGGCGACAACATGTTCAAGATGCCTTCGCTGACCAGCTCCTTCCCGTCGCGTATCGGCTTCCGTGGCACCGAAGACCTCGGCAACGGCTTGCAGGCCTTCTTCGTACTGGAAAACGGCCTGGCGATGGACACCGGCACCCAGCAGCAGGGCGGACGCCTGTTCGGCCGCCAGGCCAACGTCGGCCTGAAGGGATCGTGGGGCGCCATCACGCTGGGCCGCCAGCTGAACATGACCTATATCTCGCAGCTCAAGTCCGACGTGCTGGGACCGCACCTGTTCGCGGTCGGCAGCATCGACGCCTACCTGCCGAATGCGCGCAGCGACAATGCGATCGGCTACATGGGCAACTTCAACGGTTTCGTGGTGGGCGCCACCTGGAGCTTCGGGCGCGATGCCTCCGCCGCCGGCGGACCGGCCGCCACCAACTGCGCGGGCGAGGTCGCRGGCAATTCGAGGGCCTGCCGCCAGTACACGACCCTGGTGGGCTACGAGGTCAAGGACTGGGGCGTGAATTCTTCCTACGACCGCATGTACGGCAATACCGGCGCCGCCGGCGGCCTGACCAGCAGCGACAACACCGATGTCCGCACCACCCTCAACGGCTACGTGATGCTGGGCGCGACCAAGATCGGCGCCGGCCTGATCGACCGCGACACCCACGCCGCCACCGGCCACACCGAGTCCGACCTCTATTACATCGGCCTCAGCCACCCGATCGGCGCCTACGTCATCGACGCCCAGGTCGCCCGCCGCGACACCAAGAACTCCAGCTCGGACGTCAACATGCTGGTGGCGCGCCTGACCTACAACCTCTCCAAGCGCACCGCCTGGTACGCCTCGATCGGACGCATGGCCAACAAGGGCACGTCCGCAGTGGCGCTGGATGCCGGCGGCACCGTGGGCGCCGGCCTGGGGCAGAACGGTGTCATGACCGGCCTGCGCCATACTTTCTAATCAGGGCAGGAGCACCGACAGCTCCTGCGCGCCGCGCAGGAGCACCGGCAGGAACTCCTGCTTCATCCGTTCCACGGTGACGCGCGCGGCCTGGGCGCCGACGTTGAGGGCCGCCAGCACCTGGCCCGAGGCGCCGCGCACCGGCACCGCGATCGAGCGCAGCCCCAGTTCGAGCTCCTCGTCGATCAGCGCGTAACCGTCCTGGCGCACGCCGGCCAGCAGCTCGCGCAGGCGCTTCTGGTTCACCACCGTGTGCTCGGTCATCGGGCGCAGCTTGACGCGCGCGAAGTAGGCGTCCAGCTCGTCCGGCCGCAGGTAGGCCAGCATCACCCGTCCCAGCGAGGTGCAGTAGGCCGGCAGGCGGCTGCCGGTGTTGAGCGCCACCGACATCACGCGCGAGGCCGCCGAGCGCGCCACGTACAGCACTTCGCCATCCTCGAGCACCGCCAGCGAACTCGATTCGCCCAGCTCGCGGGTGATGTTGTTCAGGTAGGGCTGGCTGGAGACCGTGAGCGGCGTCGACGACAGGTAGGAGTAGCCGAGCGTGAGCACCTTGGGGCGCAGCGAGAAGTTGTTCAGCTCCGCGTCCACGTAACCCAGCTGCTGCAGGGTGTACAGGCAGCGGCGCACGGCGGCGCGCGGGATCCCGGTCTTCTGGCTGATCTGGGCGATGGTCTGGGGCTTGCGCGAGTCGCTGAAGGCGCGCACCACCGCCAGGCCGCGCGCCAGCGAGGTCATGAAGCTGGGGTCGGTCAGGGCGTCGATCTGCTCGGCAATGGTGGGCTCGCGCTCTTCCGGCGCTGCGGCGGGTTCTGCCGGTTCGGCGGGCTGCGTGGTCTTGGTGGTCGTTTTTGTCATGGCGGCGATTGTAAAACAGGGGCGGGTGGGTTTTCGCGTCCGGTTGGTGTTTTTTCTTGACCTTCCGGCCGGCCAGCCGATACACTTGGTTGGACGGTAATCGATCATGTGTGCGATTATCGAACAACGGAGCTGGGATTTCAAGTACACGATTTCAAGTGCGTCGGCAGATCCGGCGCACGGACAAGGTGGAAACATGATTGATAAAACATTCGAATCGCTGGAGAGGGCGGTCGCCGATATCCACGACGGCGCGACGGTGATGATCGGCGGCTTCGGCAACGCCGGCATGCCCTCCAGCCTGATCGACGCGCTGATCGCGCAGGGCGCGCGCGACCTCACGATCGTCAACAACAATGCCGGCAACGGCGAAACCGGGCTGGCGGCGCTGCTGAAAGCCAGGCGGGTACGCAAGATCATCTGCTCGTTCCCGCGCCAGGCCGACTCGCATCACTTCGACGCGCTGTACCGGGCCGGCGAGATCGAGCTCGAACTGACGCCCCAGGGCAACCTGGCCGAGCGCATCCGCGCGGCCGGCGCCGGCATCGGCGGCTTCTTCACCCCGACCGGCTACGGCACCCTGCTGGCGGAAGGCAAGGAGACCCGCGTCATCGACGGCCGCAACTATGTGCTGGAGTCGCCCATCCACGCCGACTTCGCGCTGATCAAGGCGCTGCGCGGCGACCGCTGGGGCAACCTGGTGTACCGCAAGACCGCGCGCAACTTCGGCCCCGTCATGGCGATGGCGGCCAAGACCACCATCGCCCAGGTGAGCGAGATCGTCGAACTCGGCGAACTCGATCCGGAAGTCATCGTCACGCCGGGCATCTTCGTCCAGCGCGTGGTGAAGGAGGCAGCATGAGCATGAACCGTTATACCCGCGACCAGATCGCCGCGCGCGTGGCCCAGGACATCCACGAGGGTGCCTACGTCAACCTCGGCATCGGCCTGCCGACCAAGGTCGCCAACTACCTGCCGGCCGACCGCGAAGTGCTGCTGCACAGCGAGAACGGCGTGCTCGGCATGGGTCCGGCCCCGGCGCCCGGCGAGGAAGACGAAGACCTGATCAACGCCGGCAAGCAGCCGGTGACCCTGCTGACCGGTGGCGCCTACTTCCACCATGCGGACTCGTTCGCGATGATGCGCGGCGGCCACCTCGACATCTGCGTGCTGGGCGCCTTCCAGGTATCGGAGAAGGGCGACCTGGCCAACTGGCATACCGGCGCGCCGGACGCGATCCCGGCGGTGGGCGGGGCGATGGACCTGGCGATCGGCGCCAAGCAGGTCTTCGTCATGATGGACCACCAGACCAAGACCGGCGAAAGCAAGATCGTGCGCAACTGCAGCTATCCGCTGACCGGCGTGGCCTGCGTCAACCGCATCTATACCGACCTCGCCGTGCTCGACGTCACCCCGCAGGGCCTGGCCGTGCGTGAGATGGCACCCGGCCTGACTTTCGAGGAACTGCAGGCCGTCACCGAGGCCCCGCTCGTACAACCCAAGTAATGAGGAACACCATGGAAGATGCATTCATTGTCGATGCGATCCGCACCCCGATCGGCCGCTACGGCGGCGCGCTGAAGGACGTGCGCGCCGACGACCTCGGCGCCATCCCGCTGCGCGAACTCGTGAAGCGCAATCCCGGCGTGGAATGGGCCCAGGTAGACGACGTGATCTTCGGCTGCGCCAACCAGGCCGGCGAGGACAACCGCAACGTGGCCCGCATGTCGGCGCTGCTGGCCGGCCTGCCCCCGGAGGTGCCCGGCACCACCGTGAACCGCCTGTGCGGCTCCGGAATGGATGCGGTGGGCATCGCCGCGCGCGCCATCCGCGCCGGCGAAGCGCGCCTGATGATCGCCGGCGGCGTCGAATCGATGACCCGCGCGCCCTTCGTCATGGGCAAGGCCGACAGCGCCTTCTCGCGCAACGCCCAGATCTACGACACCACCATCGGCTGGCGCTTCCCGAACAAGCTGATGAAGCAGCTGTACGGCACCGATTCGATGCCGGAGACGGCCGAGAACGTGGCGGTCGACTACAAGGTGTCGCGCGAAGACCAGGACCGCTTCGCCCTGGCCAGCCAGCAGAAGGTGGCGCGCGCCCAGCGCGAAGGCCTGTTCGACGAAGAGATCGTGCCGGTGACGATCCCGCAGAAGAAAGGCGACCCGGTGGTCTTCGCCCGCGACGAGCATCCGCGCGAGACCAGCCTGGAAGCCCTGGCCAAGCTGAAGGGCGTGGTGCATGCCGAGGGCAGCGTCACCGCCGGCAATGCCTCGGGCGTGAACGACGGCGCCTGCGCGCTGCTGCTGGCGAATGCCGACGCGGTCAAGCAATTCGGCCTGACCCCGCGCGCCCGCATCGTCGGCATGGCCACCGCCGGCGTGGCGCCGCGCGTGATGGGCATGGGCCCGGCACCGGCGTCGAAGAAGCTGCTGGAGCGCCTCGGCATGACGATCGACCAGATCGATATCATCGAACTGAACGAAGCCTTCGCCTCGCAGGCGCTGGCGGTGCTGCGTGAACTGGGCGTGCGCGACGACGACCCGCGCGTGAACCCCTACGGCGGCGGAATCGCCCTCGGCCACCCGCTCGGCATGAGCGGCGCGCGCCTGGTGACCACCGCGCTCTACCAGTTGCAGCGCACCGGCGGCCGCTATGCGCTGTGCACCATGTGCATCGGCGTGGGGCAGGGTATCGCGATGGTGATCGAACGGGTATAAACGAGTATCAAAAAGAAGAGTAGCTGGAGACAAGCATGAACAAGCGATACGAGACAGACGGGAGGCAGCCATGATCGGGAATATGATCGGCGTGCTGTTCGACGGGATAGCCTATGGCAGCCTGTTGTTCCTGATTAGCGTCGGCCTTTCGGTGACGATGGGCATGATGAACTTCATTAACCTGGCCCACGGGGCCTTCGCCATGATCGGCGGCTATGTCTGCGTGACCTTGCTGTCCCGGCTCGGGCTGCCCTTCCTGGCGACCCTGCCGCTGGCCTTCCTGGCCGCCGCCATCGTCGGCCTGGTGCTGGAGCGGACCCTGTACCGCCGCCTGTACAAGGCCAGCCACCTCGACCAGGTGCTGTTCTCGATCGGCCTGACCTTCATGGCGGTGGCCGGCGCCACCTGGCTGTTCGGCCCGACCCAGCAGCCGGTCAACCTGCCGGACTGGCTGCGCGGCCAGGTCCACGTGCTGGGCCTCGACCTCGGCGTCTACCGCCTGTTCCTGATCGGCGTGGTGGTGCTGGTGACCACCGCGCTGGTGCTGCTGATCGAGCGCACCCGTTTCGGCGCCCAGATCCGCGCCTCGGTCGACAACCAGACCGCCGCGGCGGGCCTGGGCATCAACGTCAGCCGCGTGTTCAGCCTGACCTTCGCCCTCGGTTCGGGCCTGGCCGGCCTTGGCGGCGGCCTGGGCATCGACGTGCTGGGCCTCGACCCGAGCTTCCCGGTCAAGTACATGGTCTACTTCCTGCTGGTGGTGGCCGTCGGCGGCGCCGGTTCGATCAAGGGCCCGCTGATCGCCGCCCTGATCCTCGGCGTGTTCGACGTCGCCGGCAAGTACTACGTGCCGGAAGTCGGTGCCTTCGTCATCTACACGCTGATGGTGGTGCTGCTGATCCTCTTCCCCTTCGGCCTCGTCAGGAGGAAAGCATGAGCGCACCCATCGACACCAAGCTGGCGTCTTCCGCCAAGCCGGCCGCCCCGGCATCGCCGGCCGCCCCGGCATCGCCGGCCGCCGCACCGATCCAGGCGCGCCTGCCCAACGACCGCTGGAAGCCGCTCGAGATCGCGTTCTGGCTGCTGCCGGTGGCGTCCTGGTTCCTGTTCCCGAACCACCTGGTGCTGGTCAGCCAGATCATGATCGTCGGCCTGTTCGCGCTCTCGCTCGACCTGGTGCTGGGCTATGCGGGCATGGTCTCGCTCGGCCATGCGGCCTTCTTCGGCCTCGGCGCCTACACCGCCGGCCTGCTGTCGGTGCACGGCTGGGGCGAACCGGTGTCCGGCCTGTTCGCCGCCGCCGTGGTGGCCGGCGTGGCCGGCTTCATCGTCAGCTTCCTGGTGGTGCGCGGCCAGGACCTGGCGCGCCTGATGGTCACCCTCGGCATCGGCCTGATGCTGTTCGAGGCCGCCAACAAGGCGGCCTTCATCACCGGCGGCGTCGACGGCCTGTCCGGCATGGTCGTGAAGCCGCTGTTCGGCAGCTTCGAGTTCGACCTCTACGGCAAGACCGCCTTCTGGTACAGCCTGGGCGTGCTGTTCTTGCTGTTCGTGCTGCTGCGCCGGATCGTCAACTCGCCCTTCGGCCTGTCGCTGCGCGGCATCCGCGAAGGCGGCCGCCGCATGCCGGCGATCGGCGCCAACGTCGAGCGCCGCCTGAAGGTCGCCTTCACCGTCGGCGCCGCGATCGCCGGCGTGGCCGGGGCGCTGCTGGCCCAGACCACTCAGTTCGTCGGCCTCGACTCGCTCGGCTTCCCGCGTTCGGCCGAACTGCTGATCATGCTGGTGCTGGGCGGTACCGGCCGCCTGTACGGCGCGCTGGTGGGAGCGGCCGTGTTCATGGTCGCGCAGGACTACATCTCCGGCCTGGATCCCGCCTACTGGCAGTTCTATATCGGCCTGCTGCTGGTGCTGATCGTGCTGTTCGCACGCGGCGGCATCCTGGGCGGCCTGGAAAAGCTGGCCCAGCGTTTCAAGCCGGGCGCGCGCAAGGAGCAAGCATGAGAGACATGAGCAATAACGACCGCACCCTGCGCACCGAAGCGCTGTCCAAGCAATGGGGCGCCTTCAAGGCGAATACCGACGTCTCGCTGACCTTCGCGCCGGGAGCGCGCCACGCGCTGATCGGSCCGAACGGTGCCGGCAAGACCACCTTCATCAACCTGCTGACCGGCGCCCTGCTGCCGACCGCCGGCCGCGTGTGGCTGGGCGGGCACGACATCACGACCCTGCCGCAGCACGAGCGCGTCAAGCTGGGCATGACCCGCACCTTCCAGATCAATACCCTGTTCGCCGGCATGACCGTGCTGGAATCGGTGGCGCTGGCGATCTGCGAGCGCCGCGGCCTGCAGAAGGTCTGGTGGAAGACGGTCGAGAAGCATGCCGACGTGGTCGAGGAGGCGATGGCCCTGCTGGCCACGCTGAAGCTGACCGACGAAGCCAACAGTATTACCAGCAGCATGGCCTACGGCAAGCAGCGCCTGGTCGAGATCGCGCTGGCGCTGGCGACCAAGCCGGCAATCCTGCTGCTGGACGAACCGGCGGCCGGCATCCCGCAGGCCGAGAGCCGCGAGCTGTTCGAGGTGATCGCCCAGCTGCCGCGCGACGTCACCATCCTGTTCATCGAACACGATATGGGGCTGGTGTTCCGCTTCGCCGAGCGCATCACGGTGCTGGTGGGCGGCAGCGTGCTGACCGAAGGCACACCGGCGGAAATCGCGGCCGACCCGCGCGTCAAGGAAGTCTATCTGGGGGAGGCCGAACATGCCTGAACTGCTTGCATTCGACCGGGTGAGCGCCGGCTACGGCGAATCCATCGTGCTGGAAGACGTCTCGTTCTCGATGGAGGAGGGCGCCAGCCTGGCCCTGCTGGGCCGCAACGGCGTGGGCAAGACCAGCCTGCTGGTCACGCTGATGGGCCTGACCCGCATGCACAAGGGCGCGGTGCGCTGGGCCGGCAAGGACCTGGCGCGCATGCCGACCCACCAGCGTTCGCGCTCCGGCCTCGGCTGGGTGCCGCAGGAGCGCCATATGTTCCCGTCGCTGACGGTGGAGGAACACCTGACGGTGGTAGAACGTCCGGGTCCCTGGAACCTGCAGCGCGTCTACGAGATCTTCCCGCGCCTGCGCGAGCGCCGCGCGAATATGGGCAACCAGCTGTCGGGCGGCGAGCAGCAGATGGTGGCGATCGCGCGCGCGCTGATGACCAACCCGCGCATCCTGCTGCTCGACGAGCCGATGGAAGGCCTGGCGCCGATCATCGTGCAGGAACTGGTGCGCGTGATCCGGCGCCTGATCGCCGACGAAGGCATGTCGGTGATCGTGGTCGAGCAGCATGCGCGCCTGGCGCTGTCGCTGACCGAGCGCGCCATGGTGCTGGACCGCGGCCGCATCGTCCACGAATCCGACAGCGCCAGCCTGCTGGCCGATGGCGACAAGCTCGACCGCCTGGTGGCCGTCGCTTAGGTACAGAAAACAATCAAACAATATAAACAGGAGATAAACCGATGAATCGAATGAACCCCACCCGCCGCACCATCGTCCTCGGCGCCGCCATGCTGGCCGCCGGCCTGTCCGCAGGCAGCGTCCACGCCGCCGAGCCGCTGAAGGTCGGCCTGATCGTGCCGATGTCGGGTCCCTTCGCCTCCACCGGCCGCCAGGTCGACGCCGCCGTCAAGCTGTTCATGCAGCAGAACGGCGACACCGTGGCCGGCCGCAAGATCGAAGTCATCCTGAAGGACGACGGCGGCGTCTCGCCCGACGTCACCAAGCGCCTGGCCCAGGAACTGGTGGCGCGCGACAAGGTGCAGGTGCTGGCCGGCTTCGGCCTGACCCCGCTGGCCTTCGCCGCGGCGCCGATCGCGACCCAGGCCAAGGTGCCGATGATCGTCATGAACGCCGCCACCTCGGTGATCCCGCAGCGCTCGCCCTACATCGTGCGCACCGGCTTCACCCTGCCGCAGGTGACCGCGCCGCTGGCCCAGTGGGCGGCCAAGAACAAGATCAAGTCGGTGGTGACCTTCGTGGCCGACTACGGCCCCGGCATCGACGCCGAGAAGGTCTTCGTCAAGGACTTCACCCAGGCCGGCGGCAAGGTCCTCGCCTCGCTGCGCGCGCCGCTGCGCAACCCGGACTACGCGCCCTTCCTGGCGCGCGTGAAGGACGCCAGGCCGGACGCCGTGTTCGTGTTCGTGCCGTCGGGCGAGGGCGCGGCCGTGCTGAAGCAGTTCACCGACCGCGGCCTGGCCGCCGCCGGCATCCGCCTGATCGCCACCGGCGACGTACTCGACGACGACCTGATGCCCTCGATCGGCAATGCCGCCCTGGGCGTGGTCAGCAGCCACCACTATTCGGCCGCCCATCCGTCGCCGGAAAACCAGGCCTTCGTCGCCGCCTTCACCAAGGCCAACAAGGACATGCGCCCGAACTTCCACGCGGTCGGCGCCTACGACGGCATGCAGTTGCTGTACGCGGCCCTGAAGAAAACCGGCGGCAACAGCGACGGCGCCAAGCTGCTGGAAGCGATGAAGGGCATGTCCTGGACCAGCGTGCGCGGCCCGGTCAGCATCGACCCGGCCACCCGCGACATCGTGCAGACCGTCTACATCCGCAAGGCCGAGCAGGTGAACGGCGGGGTGTACAACGTCGAGTTCGACAAGGTCGAGAAGTTCAAGGATCCGGGCGTGGACTAACCCCAGCCGTCATGCCGGGCAATGCCCGGTCTGACGCTTGCGAAAGCACTATCCTTCGTCCCCGCCTGTGCGGGGACGAAGGGTATTCAAGGGCGCCCGGCTCTGCTCATTATTCCCATTCACCAGCTTTTCCAGCAGCGCCATGAACTGCGCCTGCTCCGGCGGCGACAGCGGCGCCAGCAGGCGCTGGCGCAGGCGCAGGGCGCCGGCTTCCAGCGCATCCAGCAGGCGCGCGCCCTCGGGCGTGATGGTCAGCGCCCGCTGGCGCCGGTTGTGCGGGATCACCATGCGCTCCAGCAAGCCTTTCTCTTCGAGCCGGGCGCAGACCGTCGCCCCGGTCGAGGTGTCGATGGCGGCCAGTCCGGCCAGCGATACCTGGTCGATGCCCGGGTGTTCCGCCAGTCGGCTCAGGATCGCGTACTGCACCGGCGTCAGTTCGGACCCCAATTCGTCGTAAAAAATCGACACCGCGATCTGCTGGGCGCGCCGCAACAGGTGGCCCGGATGTTCGTAGAGGTCGAGCGGTGCGGCGTCAATGGCGCGTGCGGTATTGGTCGGCATGTTTCCCGTCAGTATTGGTGCGGCGCACCATCAAAATATTCGTCATCGTAGTTTACTTCGTCGTCCAAACGCGTGATACTTTTCTCACATTCAGTGTACTGAATATTGCCAACAAATAGGAGACAAAGATGTTCCCGAAAAACGCCTGGTACGTGGCCTGCACCCCGGATGAAATCGATGGCAAGCCGCTTGGCCGCCAGATCTGCGGCGAGAAAATCGTGTTTTATCGCGGCAAGGAAGGCAAGGTCGCCGCGGTCGAGGATTTCTGCCCGCACCGCGGCGCGCCGCTGTCGCTGGGCTTCGTCCGCGACGGCAACCTGGTGTGCGGCTACCACGGCCTGGAAATGGGCTGCGAAGGCAAGGCGATCAGCATGCCGGGCCAGCGCGTGCGCGGCTTCCCCTGCATCCGCAGCTACGCGGTCGAGGAACGCTACGGCTTCATCTGGGTCTGGCCGGGCGAGAAGGACAAGGCCGATCCCGCCACCATCCACCACCTGGAATGGGCCGACAATCCCGAATGGGCCTACGGCGGCGGCCTGTATCACATCAACTGCGATTACCGCCTGATGGTCGATAACCTGATGGACCTGACCCACGAGACCTATGTGCACGCGTCCAGCATCGGCCAGAAGGAAATCGACGAGGCGCCGGTGAACACCAAGGTCGAGGGCGAGCAGGTGGTGACCAGCCGCTTCATGGAGAACATCATCGCACCGCCGTTCTGGCAGGCGGCCCTGCGCGGCAACGGCCTGGCCGACGACGTGCCGGTCGACCGCTGGCAGATCTGCCGCTTCAGCGCGCCCAGCCACGTGATGATCGAGGTCGGTGTCGCGCACGCGGGCAAGGGCGGCTATCACGCCGACGCGGCGCACAAGGCATCCAGCATCGTGGTCGACTTCATCACCCCGGAAACCGAGACCTCCCACTGGTACTTCTGGGGCATGGCGCGCAACTTCAAGCCGCAGGACGAGGAGCTCACCCGCACCATCCGCGAAGGCCAGGGCAAGATCTTCGGCGAGGACCGCGAGATGCTGGAACTGCAGCAGCAGAACATCCTGCGCCATCCCGAGCGCAAGCTGCTGATGCTGAACATCGACGCCGGCGGCGTGCAGTCGCGCCGCATCATCGACCAGTGGCTGGCGCGCGAGCACGCCGTCCAGGCGGCAGGGGAGGCGGCGGCATGACGACCTTCGACGTGCGCGTGGAGCGCAAGGCCAGCGAGGCCGACGGCATCTGCAGCTACGAGCTGGTGCGCCTGGACGGCGCGCCGCTGCCGCCCTTCGAGGCTGGCGCCCACATCGACGTGCACCTGGGCGACAAGCTGGTGCGCCAGTACTCGCTGTGCAATCCGCCCGGCGAGACCCACCGCTACCAGATCGGCGTGCTGCGCGACGCCAATTCGCGCGGCGGCTCCCAGGCCATGCACGACCACATCGACACCGGCTCGAAGCTGACCATCAGCGCGCCGAAGAACCATTTCCCGCTGGTCGAGGCACGACGCACGCTGCTGTTCGCGGGCGGGATCGGCATCACGCCGATCCTGGCGATGGCCGAGGCCCTGGCCGTCAAGGGCGCCGCCTTCGAGATGCACTACAGCGCGCGCTCGCCGGAACGCGCCGCCTTCAGGGAGCGCCTCGCGGCATCCCACCTGGCGGGCCAGGTGCACTTCCACTACGACAGCGGCGACGACGCCCAGAAACTGGACCTGGCGGCGCTGCTGGCGAATCCGGATGCGGGCACCCACCTGTACGTGTGCGGCCCGCAGGGCTTCATCGACCACGTGCTGGGCGCTGCCCGCGGCCTCGGCTGGCCGCCGGCCCAGCTGCATGTCGAGTACTTCAGCGCGGCAGCGGTGGACACCGGCGGCGACCAGGCTTTCGAAGTGAAACTGGCCTCGAACGGCAGGATCGTGACGGTACCGGCCGGCACCACGGTGCTGAAGGCGTTGGAAGCCGAGGGCATCGAGATCGCGTATTCCTGCGAAGAGGGCGTGTGCGGCACCTGCCTGACACGGGTGCTGGAGGGCGTGCCGGAGCACCGCGACATGTACCTGACCGAGGAGGAGCAGGCGGCGAACGACCAGTTCACGCCTTGTTGTTCGCGGGCGAAGACACCTATGTTGGTGCTGGATTTGTAAAGCGCTTACCGGCATCCCCGCCTGCGCGGGGATGACGGATCAGAGCGTGCCGATGAACCCCGCAACCGCCTGATTGAACCCCTCCGGCTGCTCCACCGCACTCAAATGCGACGCCTCCTTGAGCACCGTGAGCGACGCCCCCGGAATCCCTTCCGCCAAAGCCTGCGCCATGGCCACCGGCGTACCCTGGTCCAGCTCACCGGCGATCACCAGCGCCGGCACGCCGATCTGGCCGAGGCGCGCGCTGGTGTCGACCTTGCCCACGGCGTCGCAGCAGCCGGCATAGCCCACCGCATCGGTCGTCACCAGGCGGCGGTGGAAGCGGGCCACCGTGCCGGCCTTCTGCGCGCGAAAAGCCTCGTGGAAGTAGCGCGCCATGACGGCGTCGGCGATCGCTTCGATGCCGCGTTCGCGCACGGTGACAATGCGCTGTTCCCAGACTTCGCGCGCGGCTTGCGGATAGCCGCTGGTGGTGTTCGCCAGCACCAGCGCGCGCACCAGGGAAGGGTGGCGCAGGGCCAGCTCCTGGCCCACCATGCCGCCCATCGACAGCCCGACCCAGACCACCGGACCGGTATCGAGTTCGCGCAGCAGGCGGGCGGCGTCGTCGGCCAGTTCGGCCATCGAGTACAGGCCGTCGATGGCGTCCGAGCTGCCGTGGCCGCGGTGGTCGTAGGCGATCACGCGGCAGTCCTGCGCGAGGACGTTGGCGAGGCCGTCCCACATGTCCAGGTCGCAGCCCAGCGCATGGCTCAGTACCACGGTGTGGCGCGGCGCCTTGCCGCTGCGTGGCTCGCGCACGCTGTAGTGGAGGGAGGGCGTGCTCGTGGTGCGGCCTTCGCGGCCGGTGCCGGAATGCGAGACCGCGCCGGGAGCGGATGGCTCCAGCACGTAGCCGATCTGGTCCGCCACTTCGCGCAGGATCGCGATTGCGTGCGTGAAGCCGGTATTGGCGGAGGGGACGCCGGCGTAGATGGCCGACTGCATCAGGATTTCCTTGATCTCCTCGGGCGTCAGGCGGCTGCCTGCCTCGCCCAGCAGGGCGGCGCGCACGTGCAGGTCGTATTCCTCCCAGCGGCCGAGCGCCACCGTGATCGACAGGACGATCGCGCGGCGGGTCTTGTGGTCCAGGCCGGGGCGGCCCCAGATCTCGTTCCAGGCGAAGCGCGTGATCAGGTTCTGGAATTCGGCATTGAAGCTGGTCGCGTTGTTCAGGGAACGGTCGACCCAGGCGTCGCCGAGGACATTGCGGCGGTTCTGCAGGCCGCGTTCGAAATCGTGGTCAAGCGGATCGAAACTCATCGGTGTGGCTCATTCATGAAATGGGTGGGTGGCTGCCAGCCTGTCCATGGACAGGCGCAGGCCGTGCAGCTGGGTTTCGGCCAGGCGGCGTGCCGGTTCGGCGGCTGCCACCGGATCGAACAGGCGCGCCAGCCGGGCGGCATCGACGTGGGCGGCCAACGCCGGATCGGCGGCGACGGCATCGCGTACCAGCTGGTCGAGACCCTGGGGGCCGGCGGCCGCGCGCCTGCTCAGGTCTTCGAGCAGCGCATGCGCCTTCGGCCGGCCGATGGCGCTGGCCAGGTAGCTCGATACCGCCTCGGCGAATACCAGGCCGTGCAGGGCGTGGATGTTGTGCAGCATGCGCTCGCGGTCGACCGCCAGGCCGGCAAAGGCTTCGTTGAGCGCGCCCAGGGCGCCGTGGACGGACAGGAAGATCTGCGGCCATTCGGCCAGTTCGGCCTGCCAGTTGCCGAGGCCCCGTTCGTGCTGCTGGTCCATGCAGGCCAGCAGGGCCGCTGCATGCTGGGGCGTGCGGCGCGCGGCCGCCAGCGCGATCATGGTGGACACCGGATTGCGCTTGTGCGGCATGGCCGAGGAGCCGCCGYGGCCATTCCCGGACGGCTCGGCCAGTTCGCCGACCTCGCCCTGGGCCATCAGGCCGAGGTCGGTGGCCAGCTTGCCCAGGCTGCCGCCCAGCACCGCCACTTCGAGGCCCAGGCGCACCCACTCGTCGCGCTGGGTGTGCCAGGCGGCGTCCGCCACCCGCAGGCGCAGGTCGGCGGCTACCCGCAGCGCCACCGCCGGGCCATGCTCGCCCATCACGGCCAGGGTGCCGACGGCGCCGCCCAGTTGCAGCTGGAGGCCGCGCGCGGCCGCCTCGCGCATCCGCTCGCGTGCGCGCACGAGCGGCGCCAGCCAGCCGGTGGCCTTGAAGCCCAGGCTGGTCACCTGGGCCGGCTGCATCAGCGTGCGCGCCAGCACCGGCGTGGACAGGTGGTCTTCGGCCAGCTTCAGCAGGTGGCCGGAGAGCTCGTGCAGGCCCTCGTCGAGCAGGCGCAGGGCGTCGCGCGTCACCAGCACCAGGCCGGTGTCGATCACATCCTGGCTGGTGCTGCCCCAGTGCACGTGGCGCGCCGCTTCCTCGTCGTACAGCGCCACGGTTTTCTGCAGCTCCTTCACCAGCGGGATCGCCAGGCTGCCGGCGCGGCGGCCGGCGCGGACCAGGGCCGGGATGTCGTAGAGTTGCGCCTTGCAGACGCTGCCGATGGCGCTGGCGGCGGCCTGCGGAATCAGGCCCTCCGCCGCCTGGGCGCGCGCCAGCGCGGCCTCGAAGTCGAGCATGGCCTGCACCACCGCCGCGTCGTCGAAGGCGGCTTCCATGTCGGGCGTGGTCAGAAAACTGTCGAAGATCGATACACTCACTGGCGCTCCCGTCGCTTGGCTTTCATGGCCGCATCATCATACATAATCGAAGAAGGCGGTTTCCTTCTCGCCCTGCATCCAGATGTCCCAGTGGTACTGGCCGTCGCCGGTCTTGCGGGCGAGGAGGGTGGCGCGGCGCGCTTCCGGCACCTGGCCCAGGATCGCGGAATTGGACAGGCCGGCGGCGTCCTCGAGGAAGATGGCGGTGAACTGGTGCTTGACCAGGCCGCGCGCGAACACGGTGATGTAGGCCAGCGGCTCGCCCGGCGCGGCATCCTCGGGCGCGGCGATGCGCATGCTGAACTCGCCGTCGGCGCCGCTCGGCACGCGGCGGAAGCCCGGGATCATGTGCGCGGCTTCGCGCGCCGCGGCATCCGGCGTCCAGGCCTCGATCTGGGCGTCGTTGATCGGGTTGCCGTCGCCGTCGTAGATGATGCCGCTGACCAGGACGGTGGGGCCGCTGGTTTTCAGGTTGGCGGGCGTGCAGGCGTCGGCGGCCCACTGCCAGGCTTCGTGGGAAAACGGGCCGACGGTCTGGGAAGTCGTGATTTTGCTCACGCTGTTGCTCATGTGGTTTCTCCTTACAGGCCCATAGGGGTAGAGTCGCGTCCGCGCAGGACGATATCGAATTCGTAGCCGAGCATCTCGGCGCCGACCGTGTGCTCGAGGCTGAAGCGCGAGATCAGGCGCTGGCGCGCGGCTTCGTCAGGAACGCTCTGGAAGATCGGGTCGTAGTCGAACAGCGGGTCGCTCGGGAAGTACATCTGGGTCACCAGGCGCTGCGCGTACACGTTCCCGAACAGCGAGAAGTGGATGTGGGCCGGACGCCAGGCCTTGTCGTGGTTGCCCCAGGGGTAGGGGCCGGGCTTGATGGTGACGAAGCGGTAGCGGCCGTCGTCGTCGGTCAGCATCTTGCCCAGGCCGTGGAAGTTCGGGTCCAGCGGCGCCGCGTGCTGGTCCTTGCTGTGCCAGTAGCGGCCGGCCGAATTGGCCTGCCAGACTTCGACCAGCGAGTTGCGCACCGGCTTGCCGTCCTCGTCGACCACGCGGCCGGTGACGACGATCTTCTCGCCCAGCGGCTCGCCCTGGCCGTGGGCGGTCAGGTCGGTGTCGTTCGGCAGCAGGATGTGGGGACCGGCGACGATGTTGCGCGTGACGGGCGTCGGGGCCTCGATGCGCAGGTTGGGCTGGAGCGGGCCGCGCTTGACGGTCGATTTATAGGCGGGATAGACGAGTTCCGGATAGACGCCCGGCTCGATGGCATCGAATTTCACAGCGAGTCTCCTTGGGAGGGGTTGTTGTGCAAACGATGGTAGGGAAGGACGGCGGCAGCGACAAGCCGGCAAAGTGCTGCAGCGTTCACTATGCGCGCACTTTGTGCGATACTCGCACAAAACCCCTGCCAATTTGCATATGAGCGAAAAACCTGACGCGCCGCTGGAGCGGGACCTCGTCGGCGGCCTCGAAAAAGGCCTGAAGGTGATCGAAGCCTTCGACCAGGAGCGCTCGCGCCTGTCGATCGCCGAGGTGGCCGAGGCCACCGGCCTGACGCGGGCGGCGGCGCGCCGCTACCTGATCACGCTCACCCACCTGGGCTATATGCGGCACGAGAACAAGCTGTTCTCGCTGACCCCGGCGGTGCTGCGCCTCGGCCAGTCCTACCTGCACTCGGCGCGCCTGCCGCGCATCGCCCAGCCGCCGCTGTACCGTCTCGCGTATTCGCTGGGCGAGGCGGCCTCGGTCGGAGTGCTCGACCACGACCAGCTGGTCTGCGTGGCGGCGGTCAGCGCCGGACGCCTGGTCTCGGCCACCCTGCAGCCGGGCACCCGGGTGCCGGCCTATTGCACGGCCAACGGGCGCATGCTGCTGGCCTCCCTGCCGCAGGCCGACATCGAGCGTTTCCTGGCCCAGGCCACGCCCGAGCAGATCACCCGGCACACGATCGTCGACAAGGAACGCCTGGCGCTCGAGATCGCGCGCGCCCGGGCGCAAGGCTATGCCCTGGTCGACCAGGAGCTGGAGCTGGGCCTGCGCACGATCTCGGTCCCGCTGCGGAACTTCCGCGGCGACGTTGTGGCGGCCATGAACGTGAGCGTGCACGCGGGCCGGCTGCCGGTGGAGCAGATGGTGGAGCGGTGTTTGCCGGCGATGATCAAGACGCAGGTGGAGTTGGGGGCGATGTTGTAGCTTACCCCGTCGTGCCCGCGTGATCTCCACGTCGTCCCCGCGCCGGCGGGGACCCAAGTTTGGCGCATACCTGTAGCGTTTGAACTTGCAGGTGCTCACGCAAACTTGGATCCCCGCCTTCGCGGGGACGACGGTTCATTCGTCCGCCTGCGTCCGCTGCCGGTACTCCTTCGGCGTCATTCCCACCAGCTTCTTGAACAGCCGGCTGAAGTAAGCCGGATCCTGGAATCCCAGCTCATAGGCGATGCCGGCCACGCCCGCCGGCACATAGGTCAGCTTGCGGCAGGCCTCCAGCATCAGGCGTTCCTGGGTCATCTCGAAGGCCGTCTTGCCGGCGATTTTCAGGCACAGGCGGTTCAGGCGCACCGGCGCCACGCGCAGCGCGTCGGCGTATTGCGGCACCCGCCACTGCTCCTTGTAGCGGCGCTCGATCTCGGTGCGGAAGCGGCTGAACAGCTCGAAGTCATTGCGGCCCGAGCTTTCTGCGATGCGCCGTTCGGCCTGCACCCGCGCCAGCGTCAAGAGCACGCAGCGCGACAGCCAGTCGAGCATCAGGGTATGGCCCTGGCGCGGCCAGGCCGCTTCCGCGATCAGGTTGCGCAGCAGCGCCTCGATGCGCTCGCGCGCTTCCGGCACCGGTCCGAGCCCGATGGCGAGCGGCTCCACGAACAATGAGGTGAACAGGTTGCCGTCCTGGCCGGCGGCGGCGAACAGCATGTTCTGGTCGATCGTCAGGACGTAGCCGTAGGCCTCTTCGGAAAATTCGAAACCATGGGCCAGCGAAGGATGGATGGTGAGCGCGACCGGGCCGTCGAGTTCGCAGACTTCGCCGCCGAGGGTGGCCCTTACGCGTCCGCCGAATAAAAAAAGTACCTGGAACAGACCGGCGTGGGTATGGATGCCGATATGCCAGTCGTAGCCGCGGCTGCGCGTCTCGATCAGTTCGACGTGCACGCCCTCAGCGTCAAGGCCCCTTGTCAGCTCGCCGTAAAGGGCGAACTGGGGGATGGCGGCGGACGGCAGCTTGAGGGCGGAAGGCATGGCGAAGATCGGGACGGTTGGAGTCGAATGAAAAAATAGTACAAGTTTTTTCCATTTTCATCCATTCATATCGGGCCGCCGCCGCACTAGGATGATGTCAACCAGAACACATAAACGGAGACATCATCATGCGTACCCAGGTCGCCATCATCGGCGCCGGCCCCGCCGGCCTTCTGCTTTCCCACCTGCTGCACCTGAACGGCATCGAGTCGGTCGTGCTGGAATCGCGCAGCCGCGCCGACATCGAAGCCACCATCCGCGCCGGCGTGCTCGAACAGGGCAGCATGGACATCCTGAGCGAAGCCGGCGTCGGCGAGCGGATGCGCCGTGAAGGCGCGCTGCACCACGGGATCGAACTGGCCTTCGGCGGCCGCCGCCACCGCATCGACCTGCACGGCCTGACCGGCAAGTCGATCACCGTCTATCCCCAGCACGAGGTCATCATCGACCTGGTCGCGGCCCGCCTGGCCGCCGGCGGCGAGCTGCTGTTCGAGACCAGCCAGGTCGAGATCGCCGGCATCGACGGCGAGCGGCCGGCGGTCGGCTTCATGCACGGCGGCGTGGCGCACCGCATCGAGGCCGACTTCGTGATCGGCTGCGACGGCTTCCACGGCGTGTCGCGCCCCATGATCCCGGCGACGGTACGCCAGGATTTCCAGCGCACCTATCCCTTCGGCTGGTTCGGCATCCTGGTCGAGTCGGCGCCCTCGTCGGAAGAACTGATCTACGCTCGCCACGAACGCGGCTTCGCCCTGGTCAGCACCCGCTCGCCGACCGTGCAGCGCCTGTACTTCCAGTGCGATCCGCGCGACCACGTCGACAACTGGTCGGACGACCGCATCTGGGCCGAGCTGCATGCGCGCCTCGAGAGCGACGACGGCTGGAAGCTCAAGGAAGGCAGGATCTTCCAGAAGGGGATCATCGGCATGCGCAGCTTCGTGTGCGCGCCGATGCGCTCGGGGCGCCTGTTCCTGGCCGGCGACGCCGCCCACATCGTGCCGCCGACCGGCGCCAAGGGCATGAACCTGGCGATCTCCGACGTCAAGCTGCTGTCGCGTGCCCTCGACAGCTTCTACCGCGGCGGCAGCGAGGAGGGCCTGGAACGCTATTCGAGCGAGGCGCTCAAGCGAATCTGGCGCGCCGAGTTCTTCTCGTGGTGGATGACGCGCCTGCTGCACACCTTCGAGGACGCCTCGCCCTTCGACCGCGAAGTGCAGCTGGCGGAGCTCGAGAACGTGGTGGCCTCGCGCGCCCTCAGCACCGCGCTGGCGGAGAACTACGTCGGCGCCTTCTGAACTGTTATAAAGTAGAGCCGTCAGGCATACGACATAAAACGCGGCCGGCCACCGGCGGGACCGCCCGAAGGAGACAACCATGCAGAAAGACGTCCAAGCGGTCGACGTCCAGGACTTCCTCAACCGCCACCGTTTCTCGAGCTTCCAGTGGACCATCTTCGCGATCTGCTTCCTGATCGTGCTGCTGGACGGCTTCGACACCGCCGCGATCGGCTTCATCGCCCCATCCCTGCTCAAGGAATGGGGCCTCAGCAAGGCGGCGCTGGCGCCGGTGCTCAGCGCGGCCCTGTTCGGACTGGCCGCCGGAGGCCTGACCGCCGGCCCCTGCGCCGACCGTTTCGGCCGCAAGACCGTGCTGGTGGCGGCCGTGGCCCTGTTCGGCGCCGCCTGCACCTGGGCGGCCTTTTCGGCCGACCTGACCCAGCTCACCATCCTGCGCTTCGTGACCGGCCTCGGGCTGGGCGCCGCGATGCCGAACGCGGTCACCCTGATGAGCGAGTACTGCCCGGACCAGCGCCGCGCGACCCTGACCAATGCGATGTTCTGCGGCTTCCCGCTGGGCGCGGCGCTGGGCGGCTTCCTGGCTGCCTGGATGATTCCGCAGTGGGGCTGGCGCAGCGTGCTGCTGCTGGGCGGCGCGGTGCCGGTCGTGCTGGCGGCCGTCATGCTGGCGCGCCTGCCGGAATCGGTGCGCTATATGGTCGCAAGGCGTCATCCCGCCGCGCGCATCCGCGCCGCCTTGCAGCGCATCTCGCCGGCGGCAGCGCAGGCGGCCTCGTTCAGCATGGCCGAGAAGGCAGCGCCGTCCGTCGCCGGCAGCGGCCTGCGCGTCATCCTGTCGCGTCCCTTCATCGTCGGCACAGTGATGATCTGGCTGGCCTACTTCATGGGCCTGGTGATCTTCTATTCCCTCATCAACTGGATGCCGATCCTGTTCAAGGAAGCCGGCCTGGATGCGCGCACGGCCACGCTGGCGGCCTCGCTGTTCCCGCTCGGCGGCGTCGGCGCCATCTTCCTCGGCTGGCTGATGGACCGCTTCAGCGCCAACCGCGTGATCGCGCTGTGCTTCAGCCTGAGCGCGCTGAGCATCTACGCGATCGGCCTGTCGGCCGGCAGCACCGGCCTGCTGATGGCGGTGGTCTTCATCGCCGGCACCCTGATGAATACGGCCCAGTCCTCGCTGCCGGCGCTGGCCGTGGCCTTTTATCCTACCCAGGGCCGGGCCACCGGCGTCGCCTGGATGATGGGCGTGGGCCGCTTCGGCGGCGTCGCCGGCTCCTTCCTGGTGGCCGAACTGTCGCGCCGCCAGGTCGGCTTCGAAGGCATCTTCGCGACGATCGCGGTGGCCGGCGTGCTGGCCACGCTGGCGCTGCTGGTCAAGCACTGGGGCGAGCCGCAGCGGCCCGAATCGGCCGGCTCGGCCGAATCTTCCGGATCGGCCGCGGCGCGCAGCTCCGCGGGCGCCGCGCATTGAGCGGCGTGGGGCGCAGCCGCGCGGCCCGCGCCTTCCTCGGCGCGAGCCTGGTGCTGATCGCCTTCAACCTGCGCCCGCTGTTCTCCAGCGCCTCGGCCCTGCTGCCGGAACTGAAGAGCGAGCTGCAGCTGTCGGCCTTCGGCGCGGGCGTGCTGACCACGCTTCCGGTGGTGTGCCTGGGGCTGTTCTCGCCCTTGGCGCCGCGGCTGGCGCGCCGCATCGGCGCCGAAAGGACCATGCTGGGCGTGCTCCTGCTGCTGGCCCTGGGCACGGCGCTGCGCGGACTGGCGCCGCTGCCGGCGCTGTTCCTCGGCACCGCCCTGGCCGGCGCCAGCATCGCGGTCGGCAACGTGCTGCTGCCGGGACTGGTGAAGCGCGACTTCCCGCACCGGAGCGCGCTGATGACCGGGCTGTACACGATGGCGCTGTGCGGCGGTGCCGCCAGCGCCGCCGGCCTGACCCTGCCCATCGAAAGGCTGCTGGGCGGTTCGATCCACGGCGCGCTGGCCGCGTGGGCGCTGCCGGCGGCCGTCGTCGCCCTCGTCTGGCTGCCGCAGCTCGGGCAGGGGGCGCAGCGGCCGGCGGGCGGCGGCGCCCACATCAAGGGACTGTGGCGCGACCGGCTCGCGTGGAACGTCACCCTGTTCATGGGCTTCCAGTCCGCGCTGGCCTACAGCGTGTTCGGCTGGCTCGTGCCGATCCTGCGCGAGCGCGGCCTCGATCCCGTCCTCGCCGGCAGCGTGGTCTCGATGTCGGTCATGGTCCAGGCAATGTCCTGCCTGGCGGTGCCGCACATCGCCGTGCGCGGCAAGGACCAGCGCCTGATCAACCTGGCGCTGTCCGCGATCGCGGTGGTCGCGCTGATCGGCCTGCTGTTCGCGCCGCTGTCCACGGTCTGGCTGTGGGCGGTGCTGCAGGGCGTCGGCCAGGGCGGCCTGATCGCCGCGGCCATGACCGTCATCGTGCTGCGTTCGGGCGATCCCCAGGTGGCGGCGCAGCTGTCCAGCATGGCGCAATGCGTAGGCTACCTGCTGGCGGCGAGCGGGCCGCTGGTGGTGGGGCTGATCCGCGGCCAGACCGGCGGCTTCGGCTGGTGCGCCCTGCTGTTCGTGGTGCTGGGGGCGATCGCCGGCTTCAACGGCTGGCGTGCCGGGCGGGCGGCGCACGTGGGGGCGGCGCGGGTGTAAGGATAGCGGCCTGTCCAAGGACAGGGGCGCAAGCGGCTGCGGGCTTCTATCATCGAAACAGGGCCCGTCGCCCGACCTCCCTCCACACGACACTTTCAGGATCCGCCATGTATTCCAAATCCGCACCCGCCATTCCCACCGGTCGCGCCGACCGCCGTCCCGCCATCGCCTACTGGTGTTTTCTGCTGTTGTTATGTTCCGCCTACCTGCAGGGCGGGATCGAGAAGGCCCTGGATTTTCCGGCGGCGGTCGCCGAGATGCATCACTTCGGCCTGTCGCCCGCCGCGCCGCTCGCCTTCCTCACCATCCTCGGTGAGCTTGGCGGGGCGCTGCTGATCCTTTGCGGGTTCCGACGCTGGCTGGGCGCCGCCTACCTGGCACTGTTCACCTTGGCGGCCAACCTGCTGGCCAACCGATTCTGGGAACTGGCCGGGGCCGCCCGCACGATGTCCGAGAACGGCTTCTTCGAACACCTCGGCCTGGCCGGCGCCTTCATGATCGTCGCGTATATCGATGTGCGCGAGCGGAAGGCGGCGGCCAGGGGTTGACGCCGGGAGCTGGGATCAGCCGCGCAGGAAGGCCAGCAGCTCGGCGTTGAGCCGGTCCTTGTGGGTGGACGGCAGGCCGTGGCCGGCACCCTCGTAGACCGACAGGCGGCCCTGCGGCAGCAGTTCGACGGCGCGGCGGGCGGTGGTGGCCAGCGGCACGATCTGGTCGTCGTCGCCGTGGATCACCAGGGTCGGCACCGTCATCTTTTTCAGGTCTTCGGTGAAGTCGGTTTCCGAGAACTGCTTGATGCAGGCGTAGGCGCTCTTCAGGCTGCACTGCAGGCCCTGGATCAGGAAGGACTGGCGCATGCCTTCCGAGACCTTGGCGCCCGGGCGGTTGAAGCCGAAGAAGGGCATGGTCAGGTCGAGGAAGAACTGGGCGCGGTCGTTCCTGACGCCGTCGCGGATGCCGTCGAAGACCGACATCGGCACGCCGTCCGGATTGTTCGGCGAAGCCATCATCTGCGGGGTGACGGCGCCGACCAGCACCGCCCTGGCGACGCGGCCGGTGCCGTGGCGGCCGATGTAGCGGGCGACTTCGCCGCCGCCGGTCGAGTGGCCGACCAGGGTGGCGCCGGTGATGTCCAGGGTGTCCAGCAGGGTGGCCAGGTCATCGGCATAGGTGTCCATGTCGTTGCCGTGCCAGGCCTTGCTGGAGCGGCCGTGGCCGCGGCGGTCGTGGGCGATTACGCGGTAGCCGTGTTCGGCCAGGTACATCATCTGGTCTTCCCAGGCATCGCCGGACAGCGGCCAGCCGTGGCTGAACACCACGGGAATACCGTGGCCCCAGTCGGTGAAGTGGATGATGGTGCCGTCACGCGCGGTGACGGTATCGATGGTGCGGTTGGCGCTCATGTCTGCTTCCTTTCAGGAGGTGGATGATGCCGCTGCTGTGCGGCCCTCCTGCATTGTGGATGGCGCGCCCACGCCGGCCTAGCTATACGAAGGGATACACCGGCGCTCCTTGGCCCGCTCTCACAGGCTGATGTAGCCGCGCTTGAGGGCGAGCGTGACCGCGTGGGTGCGGTCGCTGGCGCCCAGCTTGACCAGGATGGTGCTCATGTGGGTCTTCACCGTCGGTTCGCTGATGCCGAGCGCTTCTCCGATCACGCGGTTGGTGTTGCCGTCGGCGGCCAGGCGCAGCACGTCGAGCTCGCGCGGCGACAGCGCGTCGGCCCGATGGTGGCTGTCGACGTCGCGCTGGGCCAGCGGGGCGATCACGCTGGCGCCCTTGTAGACGTTGCGGACCGCCTGGGCCAGGGCGGTGCCGGGTGCGTCCTTCAGCAGGTAGGCGGCGGCGCCGGCCTTCAGCGCCGCCACCACGCGCGCGTCGCCGCTAAAGGTGGTCAGCACGACGATGCGCGCGTCCGGATGCAGGGCGCGGATGCCGATAATGGCTTCGAGCCCGTCCTTTACCGGCATCTGCAGGTCGACCAGGGAGACGTCGGGACGGTGGCGGGCAAAGTCGGCGATCGCCTCGGCGCCGTTGGCGGCGGTGCTGACGATCTCGATGTCGCCCTCGGCCAGCAGGGCGGCGGCGATCCCCTCGCGCATCATCGGATGGTCGTCGGCCACCATCACGCGGATCGGTGTTGTAACTGGAGTGTGCATAGCCTTCGGATATTACACCGGAAGCCGCAGGCGGAAGCAGGCGCCCCGCGGCGCGCAGGGCTCGTACCAGATATGGCCGCCGTGGGCGCGCGCGATCGACAGGCTGATCGACAGGCCCATGCCGTTGCCGCTGCTGCCGCGCTTGGTGCTGAACATGCTGGTGAACAGGCGCTCGCGGTGGGCGGGAGCGATGCCCGGACCGTTGTCGCTCACCGCCAGTTCGACCGCATGGCCGCCGCGGGCGACGGTCTCGATGCGGATGCGGCGCGCTCCATCCAGCCCCGCGGCGGCGTGGGCCTCGGCGGCGTTGACGACCAGGTTGGTGAGCACCTGCTGCAGCTGGACGCGGTTGGCCTCGATGCTGCGCTCGCCCAGGCCGAGCACGAGATCGAGCTCGATGCCGTGCTTGCGCAGCAGCCGGCGCAGCAACTGCGCCGTTTCGCGCACGGCGCGGTCGAGCACCACGCTGTCGGTTTCCATGTCCATGCCGGCCGCCAGGCGCTGCAGGCCGCGCACGATATTCCCGGCCTGCCGGCCGGCGGCGCCGATAAGGGCCAGGGAATCGAGGGCCCGCTCGACGTCCGGCTGGGCGCGGCGCAGCCATTTGGCGGCGGCCGCCGCGTGCAGGGCGACGGCCGCCAGCGGCTGGTTGAGTTCATGCGCGACCGACTGGCCCAGATCGCAGCCGCCGTCCGTTTCCTGCGCGGCTTCGTTCCACTTCGCCCGCAAGGCTTCGAGATGCCCGAGCGCGCCCCAGCGCCGGCAGGCCAGCAGCGTCTGCTGGCGATACTGGTGGGCGGCCGAGTCCAGGCCGCAGTCCTCGGCCAGTCCAGCGGCCTGCTCGCTGGCGAGGACGGCGAGCCAGTGCAGTTTCGCGCCGGTGGCGAGTGCCGCGGCCCGTTCGAAGCCCCGTAGCGCGCCGAGCGGCTGGCTGCGGCGGCGCTCGATGGCGGCATCCGCCAGTGCAGCCATCGCACCATGGCTGGCCCGGCAGCGCGTGTCGAGCGCCGTCAGCGCATCGCCGTGGCGGCGCAGCGCGTCGAGCGTGAACGGGTCGCCGCAGCGGGACAGGACAAGGACGGCGAACACGTGGTAGACCAGCAGGTCTCCGGGCGCGCTCAATGGACCGCTCAGGGCTCCGGCTTCTTCCACTGCGCGCAGCGCCAGCGCATGCTCGCCCGCATACCACGCCGCCTGGAGCCGGGTCAGCCAGTGGCCGAAGCGGCCCTCCTGGCTTGGTGCGCGCACCGTGCAGAGGCGCTCGAGGATGGCGCCGCCCTGGTGCGACAGGAGGCCGCGCAGCAGGCTGGCGCGGGATTCGAGTTCCTGGACCGCGGCATCGGCGGCCTGGCCGGCCAGCGCCTGGCGGCAGGCCATGTCGAGGTGGTGTGCCAGCTCGGGCACCGGCATGCCGGAAACGAGCCCGGCGCCGTACAGATAGCTGCCGGCGGCCGCGGCCAGGGACTGGCCATGGCAAAGCCCGGCGAGCAGAGCGGCGGCGCGTGCCAAGCCCTCGTTCGCCGGCGTCAGCAGCGCCGCATGCACCGCATGCGCCAGGCCGGCGTGGCCGTCGTCCCTGCGTGCGGCGCACTGGAGGCCGGCGCGGGCCAGTTCCAGCGCCGCCTCGCCGCCGCCGTAACGGGCATGGGCGAGGGCGCCGAGCGTCACCATGGCCAAGGCGGTGGCGCTGCCGGCGCCGCGCAGCAGCGCATGCTCGACTTCGGAAGCGATCGCGGGATGGGGCGCGCCGGCCGCCGTCAGCGCCTGCAGCAGGAAGGCGGGATCCTGGGCGCCTTGCTGCTGCGCCGCCGGCAGATCGAGCCAGCGTGCCGGCGTGAGCCGGCGGATCCGCTCCCAGGCCTGGGAGCAGGCGATCTCGCCAACATTGCCCCCGCGCGGCCTGCGTTCCGGCACCGCAACGGGGATGCCGGAGGTGCCGCTGTCCGGCAGCGCCAGGACCGGCATCCGTAGCCGGGACAGGCCGGCGAACGATAGAGGGAACGGGGCGGTTTTCTGGGCCAGGTTCATGGGAGCTTTCCTTGTTGCGGTTCGCCCCATTATCCGGCCAGTCGGCCCTTAGTCCTTCATACGATAGTCGTAGTCAGAACGCGAAGCAGCTGCAGCCGAAGGCGCCCCAGAAGCCCTGGAAGTCGGACACCGGCACGTTCGAGCGGCGCGCCCGGTCGTGGCCGTGGCCGTGCACGCCGCATGGACCCTGGCACTGGTGGGCCAGCGCGGCCGCCGGCTGGGGCGCCGCGCGGCGCCAGTGGCCGGCCACCTTGTTCACCGGCGACCACTCCGGCAGCACCGGGATCGGCGGCGGCGCCAGCGGCGTGAACTCGGCCTGGCCGAACACGACCTTGCCGCCGACGATGGTCAGCACCGATTCCAGGCCCTTGATCTCGTCTTCAGGCACGCGGAAGAAGTCGCCGGACAGCACCGCCAGGTCGGCCAGCATGCCCTCGCGGATGCGGCCCTTCTTGCCCTGTTCGCTGGAGAACCAGGCGCTGCCATTGGTCCAGAGTTCGAGGGCGGTCTCGCGCGGCAGGCGCTGGCCGGCGTCGTACAGGCGCAGCCCGCCGACGGTGCGGCCGGACACCAGCCAGTACAGCGCGGTCCAGGGGTTGTAGCTGGCCACGCGGGTGGCGTCGGTGCCGGCGCCGACCGGCACGCCCATCTCCAGCATGCGCGCCACCGGCGGCGTGGCCTTGGCGGCTTCCGCGCCATAGCGTTCGACGAAGAACTCGCCCTGGAAAGCCATGCGGTGCTGGATCGCGATGCCGCCGCCGAGGGCCTTCACGCGTTCGATGTTGCGCGGGCTGATGGTCTCGGCATGGTCGAAGAACCAGGACAGGCCGTCGAAGGGGATCTCGCGGTCGACCTTCTCGAACACGTCCAGCATGCGCGAGATCGACTCGTCGTAGGTCGCGTGCAGGCGGAAGGGCCAGCGGCTGGCCACCAGGTGGCGCACGACCTTTTCCAGCTCGTCCTCCATGCCCGGCGGCAGGTCCGGACGCGGCTGCAGGAAGTCCTCGAAGTCGGCGGCCGAGAACACCAGCATCTCGCCAGCGCCGTTGTGGCGGTAGAAGTCGCTGCCGTCGCCCGGCTTGACCATGCCGGTCCATTGTTCGAAGTCTTGCAGCTCCTTGCCCTTGTTCTGGGTGAACAGGTTGTAGGCGATGCGGATGGTCAGCTGGTTCTCCTTCGCCAGCTCGTCGATGACGGCATAGTCTTCCGGATAGTTCTGGAAGCCGCCTCCGGCATCGATGGCGCTGGTCACGCCCAGGCGGTTCAGTTCGCGCATGAACTGGCGGGTCGAGTTCACCTGCAGGTCGTGCGGCAGGGCCGGGCCCTTGGCCAGGGTCGCGTACAGGATCATGGCGTTGGGGCGGGCGATCAGCATGCCGGTCGGATTGCCCTGGGCGTCTCGCACGATCTCGCCGCCCGGCGGATTCGGCGTGTTGCGGTCGTAGCCGACCGCGCGCAGGGCCGCGCGGTTCAGGAGTGCGCGGTCGTACAGGTGCAGCACGAACACCGGCGTGTCCGGCGCCGCGGCATTGATCTCCTCGATGGTCGGCATGCGCTTTTCGGCGAACTGGAATTCGTTCCAGCCGCCCACCACGCGCACCCACTGCGGATTCGGGGTGCGGTCGGCCTGCTCCTTCAGCATGCGCAGGGCGTCGGCCAGGGAGGGCACGCCTTCCCAGCGCAGTTCGAGGTTGTAGTTCAGGCCACCGCGGATCAGGTGCAGGTGGGAGTCGTTCAGCCCCGGAATGACGGTGCGGCCGTTCAGGTCGATCACCTTGCTGTCCGGCGCGCGGTGGCGCATCACTTCGTCGGTATCGCCGACGGCGAGGAATTTGCCGTCCTGGATCGCGACCGCGCTGGCCTGGGGATTCTGGCGGTCGACGGTGTGGAAGCAGCCGTTGAAGAGGATGAGGGGGGCGCTTGATTGCATGAATGCTCCGTGTTTAAAAGGGATGCAGCAGGCCGCGCCGCTGGGCGACGCTGGCCGCCTCGGTGCGCGAGGTGACGTTCAGCTTGGTCAGGATGTTGTTGATGTGGTACTTCACGGTGCCGACGCCGATGCCGGCATCGCGGGCGATCAGCTTGTTGCTCTTGCCGGCGCTGAGGTGGGCCAGGATGTCGAGTTCGCGCCGCGACAGCGGGCTGGTATGGATGCGCGCGGCCAGCTTTTCGGCCAGGCGCGGCGGCAGGTAGCGGCCCTGCCTGAGCACGTGGCGCACGCAGTCGACGATCTCCTCGAAACCCGACTGCTTCAGCAGGTAGCCGGAAGCGCCGGCGGCCAGGCCGCGGTGCACGTCCTCGTCGCCTTCGTAGGTGGTGAGGATCACGATCTTCGCGTCCGGATGGCGGGCACGTACCCGTGCGATCGCCTCCAGGCCGCCGCCCGGCATGTTGAGGTCGACCAGCAGCACGTCGGGCCGCAGGCGCTCGTACTGCTCGACAGCGCCGTCGGCGTCGGTGGCCTGGCCGAGCAGGACCAGTTCCGGTTCGGCCTCGATCAGGGTGGCGATACCGGCGAGGATGAGCGGGTGGTCATCCGCGATGACCAGGGAGATCGTTGAGTTGTCCATGTGGGTGCTCCGGCTGTGGCAGGCGGGTGCCTGCGCGCTGGCGCAGGCCGCCCCATTCTCGGGCGCGGGCGGCCTGCGGTCCAGCTATACCAAAGGATAGGTCAGGCCTTGATGAAGGCGAGCAGGTCGGCGTTGAGGCGATGCTTGTGGGTGGTCGGCAGGCCGTGCGGCGCACCTTCGTAGACCAGCAGGGTCGACCGCTTCACCAGCTTCGCCGCCGCGCGCGCCGAGGCGTCGATCGGCACGATCTGGTCGTCGTCGCCGTGCACGATCAGGGTCGGCACGTCGATCTTCCTCAGGTCGGCGCTGAAGTCGGTCTCCGAGAACTGCTTGATGCAGTCGTAGGCATTCTTCAGGCCGCACTGCATGCCCTGGGCCCGGAAGGTGTCGCGCACGCCCTGCGAGACCTTGGCGCCCGGACGGTTGTAGCCGTAGAAGGGCAGGGTCAGGTCCATGAAGAACTGCGCGCGGTCGTCCACCACCGACTTGCGGATGCCGTCGAATACTTCCATCGGCAGGCCGTTCGGGTTGGTGGCGGACTTTACCATCTGCGGCGGCACCGCGCCGACCAGCACCGCCTTCGCCACGCGCTTGCTGCCGTGGCGGGCAAGGTAGCGGGTCACTTCGCCGCCGCCGGTCGAGTGGCCGACCAGCACCGCGTTCTTCAGGTCGAGGTGGTTCAGCAGGGCCGCCAGGTCGTCCGCATAGTGGTCCATGTCGTTGCCGCCCCAGGGCTGGCTGGACAGGCCGTGGCCGCGGCGGTCGTGGGCGATCACGCGGTAGCCGTGGGAGGCGAGGAAGAACATCTGGTCTTCCCAGGCGTCGCCCTGCAGCGGCCAGCCGTGGCTGAACACGACCGGCTGGCCGCTGCCCCAGTCCTTGTAGTGGATCACGCTGCCGTCGGCGACGGTCAGGAAG